>NZ_CP129235.1:3347702-3663603 GCF_030413635.1 Planococcus shenhongbingii
AACGACACCCTTATGGAGGTCGTCTTGGTGGTCCATAATTTCTCTTTCAACCTTTTTCTTTAAGGTTTGATAGGATTTCAACTCTTTCTCATTCTGAGAAGCCGTCAAGTATTCCTCGATGCGCTTCAAACCATTTTTCAGATGAATTCTCCACGCCCCACTTTGGGCGTTCAAGTCAGCGGGATTGGTATTTAAATACACACTCAAAACACAGCGTTCTTCACAGCTAAAAGCTTTAAGTTTCTGAATTTCATCGTATAATGTCATACATCCATCATCCTCCTTAAAATCCATACTACTTAATTCAATACCCTAAGTCGTTTACATTAAACAGGCAAGTTTTTACTTTTTCAATAATTCTGACGTTTAAAATAAGGCACACGAGGTAAACAGATAATGCAATGAAAATAAAAGGAGTGTGAAGAAACATGGAAAATATCGATAAAAAAGTAGACGAAAAACTAAAAACATTTGACCAAGAAAAGAAAGAAGACATTTTAGCCAATTTTGAAAACTTCAAACAATACTTAGGCGGCAAAGTCGAGCTTGGTGAGAAAATGGGATTGAGCGAAGAGCGTCTTGCTCAAATCACTGAGAAGGTAGCGAACTACCTGGCTAAAAATGAAGACCCAAAAAACCGAGAAGAATATGTACTGCAACAATTATGGAGTGTCGGTGAAAAAGAAGAACGCCATATGCTTGCCCATATGCTGCTGCGTTTAGTTAAAAAAGATTCGTAAAATGCCAAAGGCCTTCCCTTAATGGGAAGGCCTTTTTTCAAGCTGTCAAGAAACTCTTGATAGCCTTTTCTCATTTCGCTCCAGGGCGGACGCTTTTCGCGGGGGGCGGCCTAAGCCTCCTCGCTCGCTGGCGCTCCCTGCGGGGTCTCAGGACTCGCCCTATTCCCGCAGAAGTCGCCGCCTTCCGCTGCATTCCGCTCTCTGTTGTCACTTTTAGAGACGCTCTAAAAGTGGGACGCTTTAAGAAATTCTTCTCTTGCTTATTCCTACTCTCCAGATATGGAGCCAACCAGCGGAGACGCCTGCGGGATAGCGAGACAGCCGAGACCCTGCAACGCCCTTTCATGTTTCGAAGCTAGCGAAGCGATACAGAAACAGGAGCGAAGCGACGAAGCGGCTTGGCGCTCGCCCGCGGCAAGCGCAGCTGGTTGGCGGAATATCGGTTAAGGAAGGATTACTAATAGAAACTTTAACTTCCTCAACAAACTGAAAAAACCTTCCCTTAATGGGAAGGCCTTTTTTCAAACAGTTTAAACATCGAAAGATAAACAAATCCGCTCACAACAGATAAAGCAGCTAAAATGGCAAACGTCCAGCCGAAGCCAAACCAGGCAGTCATGGGAATTGAAATTGGCGCAATCATCCGTCCGATTGTATAGCGCATGCTTGCTGCCGCAAAATACTGCCCACGCTTATCTTCCGGAGCAAGTTTCGAGATAAAGCTCTGCTGCACCCCTACTACCATCAGCTCTGCTAAAGTGAAAATCGCCATCGCTCCCACAAACATCCAGAACCACGATGTCATCGGGAACAGAAGCATCGCCACAGCATATAGAATGGTCGATAGGAAAAAGACCCATTTTTCAGGAAAGCTTGTCATCCAGCGAGTGACAATTACCGTAAATAAAGCAACCAGCAATCCATTTTCAGATAACAGGAAGCCAAAAGAAGTCTCTCCGGTAACCGTCCACTCCCTTCCCCAGAAAGAAGCAATTGTCTGTACATCAATGGTTTCTTTTAAATATACAGGAATAAGCAAGTCCAATTGCATGAACGTTTGTGCTGCCAGCACTCCCGCAATGACAAAAAGAAGAAACAGCCGATCTTTAAAAATCAACCCGTACTCTTTGAATTGCTTAGCGACTGCTCCTGTCCAGCCGATTGCTTCTGCTGTCTCCCATTTACCTTTTAATTCATGGGATAAAGTCTCGTTTGTGTAGAGCCTAAGAACGAGGCCAAGCAGCATAGAAATAACCGTAACAATCAGCAGCAGCTCAAAACGATAAGAGAAAAACAGCACCGCTCCGACCAAAGGCCCCACTACTACGGCAATATTCAACGTCGTATAAAAAATAGCGAATACATCGCTTCTGTATTTCTCCGGGATGACATCAGCAATCATCGCCTGGCTGGCTGGCCAGTAAAGCGAACTGCACATGCCCGCCAATGTAAAAGAGATAAATCCAAGTTCAGGCGACTCCAGCCACGGGGAGTTAGCGAATGCAAACAGAAAAAAAGCCGCCCCTTGAGCAATTGACGCAAAAACGAGCATCGTGCGCCGGCCGAACCGGTCTGCGCAATAGCCGCCGATTAAATTAGCAGCAACTGAAAAAACTTGAGAGGTGACGAGCAAAAGACCCGCCATTCCTTTTCCAAATTCTTCGGCAAAGTAAATCGCTAAAAACGGAAAAACCATCCAATAACTTGTGTTCATAAAAAATTCGCCCACCAGGCGAACTTTTAAACTTCGATCCCAATCCCTAATCCTCATCATCATTTCCCCGCGTTCTGCAAACTTTTCCTATTCGATTATCAATCCAGCACTTCTAATAACTTATAGCTTAAACAAATATCAATCATTAAGTCTTTGCGTTCCTTCGCAAATTGAATCGATAGCCGTTCATGATCCCGTTCCACAATTTTTCCAGTCCCGAAAACCCGATGGCGCACTTTGACTCCTTCTAACAGTTCGTCATCTCTTTTTACTGCGTTCGGATTATCCGGCACCTTTACTTGGACTGTTTTTGACGCCGTAGCCCGCTGCGGCCGAACAGCTGGTTTTTCTGGCATGATAATGCCCCTTACTTCATCAACAAACCGGGATTCACTGTCATAGCTGATCAATTCCAAATGTTTTTTAGCACGTGTTATCCCGACATAAAATAAACGCCGTGCTTCTTCCAAAGCATCCGGTTTTTCCGTATCTTCCTCAGCGGGAATAATTCCTTCATTTAAATCAATCATATAGACACGCTCAAATTCCAATCCTTTGGAGCTATGGAATGTTGATAATGTCAGCATATCATCTGTTTTTTCGGCTTTCGCATTTTGCGTGACTTGCTCCAGTTCCTTCAGTCTTTTGGCGAACTCGGTCATGCTCGACAGCGGCCCTGCGATTTGTTCAAGCGTGATCAGGATTTGTTCCAAATACTGCATCCGCATACCGAATTTTTCAGCACGGCTTGAGAGCATCTGGTCATACCCAAGTTCTCCGCGAATTGTCCGGATGACTTTTAGCGGCTTCATGTGATTTAATGCCTCGAACCATTTTTTCTGCTCGTTCAGTATGTTGATTTGATAATCCTTTAATGTAATGCTGCGGTTAATCTCATCAAAAGCATTAACTGTGGACGGCTTCATCCGGCTCAGCGCTTTTAATTGGCTTCCTGACCAGTAAGCATTGGTTTTCGATGCGATTTTCGCGTAAACATCGACACGCTCCGGCTTCAAACTGAAACGCATAAAATTGAGCATATCTTCTACAATCCAATGCGAGAAAAACCGGTTATCCGCATCTTTCATATAGAAAGGAATTCCCAGGCGATTCAATTCGCTGATCAGCAAAGTCGAAGACGAGTTATTGCGATAAAGGACGGCCACTTCTCCAAAATGGCTCAATTCTTTCAATTCTTTCATTACATACTTCAACTGCGCTTCTTCTGAAGCAAGCCGACGAATAACGATGGGGTCTCCTTCCGGCTGTTTTGTAAACATATTTTTGTCATGCCGTTTTTTATTCGTCTTAATAAATAAATTCGCAGCATCTACAATGTTTTTTGAAGACCGGTAATTTCGTTCCATTTTCATCACATAGGCCGTTGGGTAAACATTTTTGAATTTCAATAAATACGTCGGCTCCGCGGCACGCCATGTATAAATAGATTGGTCATCGTCTGCAACAACGCAGAGGTTCTGGTGGCGTGCCACTAATTTTTCAACGATGGCGTGCTGGATCATGGACGTGTCCTGGCTTTCATCGGTCATGACGTAATCCCAGCGCTGCTGATACTTCCCAAGCAATGCCTCATCTTTTTCCAGCGCTTCATTGGCAAGCGACAGCATATCGTCAAAATCAACTAACCTAACGTCATAGTTTTCTTTAAATGCTTCATACGTCTTTAATATTTCAATTGCCCCTTCAAAAGGAGCATCCAGTTTTTTCCATTGTTCTCGAGGAGTCATTTTGTTTTTCACGAAACTGATGAATGATGTCAACTCATCCAGCTGGTCATCGGTAATTGGTTCCCCGACCTCTGTTTCATACATTTCACGCAACAGCCGCTTTTTATGAAGACCGTTGGATTCGCTTCCTTCAATCATCACGTAGCGGGAATTGGCAAAATACTCCCGTGTGATTTGAAAAGCCAAGCTGTGGATGGTCGAGAAATCAACCGGTGCCAGCTTCGGAAAAAAGCGTTTGTAGCGTTCCTGCATATCAGTCGCGGATGCCTTACTGAATGTAATGGCTTTTATGCGGTGCGGCTGCACACCCTTTTCTTCAATCAAGTAACCGATGCGCATGATCATCGTAGTCGTTTTTCCAGATCCGGGACATGCCAAAAGCAATAACGGGCCATCCGTGCGTTCAACAGCTTTGCGCTGGATTTTATTTAGTTCAACTCCGAGTTGTTTTTTCTTGCGTTCAAAAAAGTTGCTCATACTATACTCCTTCGCATTTTCAGTTCCTTTATTTACACCTTACATATTCAGTAAGGCTCCTAGCTGCTGAGAGCTAAAATCAACTGGACATTAAAGTTCATTAGATCAATCCGTAGTTAAAAGGTTTTGTTTTTCCAGAATAAAGTTCACTTTATTTTAGCACAAAGAATTGCTTCAATCAGTCGAGTTTTTTCGCAACCTTCACTGATTGTCAATTGAGTTCCTTCCTGAAGAATCAGGATCCTGCCATCCATTAACGCTCGACAAAAAAGGACCCAAAATGAAGGGTCCTTTTTGCACCTATAAACTTATTTATCCGAGCTCAGAATTTCGCAAATGCGCCCTACTTGGCCATCCGCAAGCCTCACTTTAATGCCATGGGGATGCGAAGCGGAATTTGTTAAAAGATCTTTAACGATGCCACGGGTTTTCTTGCCCGTTCTTTGGTCCTGCTTCAAGACAATATTCACTTCTAAGCCTGGTTTTATATCGCTTCTTTTTTTGCCGTCCATTAAAACTCCTCCTGCCTTTCCTTCATAATACGCTATTCCTTGCTTTTTTCCACACAAAAAGGCAGGGAATGCTCCCCGCCTCATTTAGTGTACTCACTAGCGCCGGTCTGTACGGTTGCGATCAAAATCATCAGTGCCAAGATCTGAATCATCATCAATATCCGCTTCTTCCCGGCGGACTGTTTCGTTGACGACTTCCGTATCCTGGACTTTCCGCTTGCCTACTACAATTTCTTCGCTTACTACATCTGTTTTTGTGACATTCACACGCTCTTCCGTTAACGGAATGTGGATGTCATCTCCTTCTTGATAAGCATCTTTGCTTATCCGGGAGTCATCTGTCACTTCTTCGTTTACTGGGCGGCGTTCAATATATACTTCTTCCCGCTCAACCGGCACTTCAATTGTCTGCTTATCTTCAACCACACGCTTGCCGACATTCACTTCACCGGTTTGCACACGATTTTTGTCAACTTGCAGTCTTTCTTCGTGAAGACGAAGACGGTCTTCCTCTGTGTCATCAGCTCGGTCATGGTCTGTGTCCATCCGGTCACGGTCGGTTCCGACAAAATCACGATCCGTCCGGTCACGGTCAGTATCCATAAAGCCGCGGTCTGTCCGATTTCTGTCAGTCAGTCTATCACGGTCCGTGTCATTGTACCGGCTTTCATTTGTAGCTGTAAAATCTCCGGTATCCCGGCTTGGAGATGGAACGTCATTTACCGAACTGCCCGTTCCTAAACCGAAGCCTGTACCTGCATTTCTGCCGACTCCAGCCGATTCGCTGTCATCAAGTCTGGAAGAAGCCGAAGTTTTATCAGCATCCACCAAGTTATGGCCTGAATGGAAATTCACATCGTTAGCTTCATTTGTATCCACGGTTAAACCATCGCGTCCAACCATGCCTGAGTCTTCTCCCGTATAACGGGAAGTATCCTCAGCTCCCACAATGCCTGTTCTTGAGGTATTGCCTGTAGGATCTCCATATGCGGAACTGCCGCTTCTTGGTCTGCTGTCATAAGAATCTCCAATTTCCTTATCAACAAACAGCAAGATTTTTCCGTTCTGCACTTCCTGATAGTAACGGTCGGCTTCCTGGCCATCAACACCCATGTCGTTAAAAGCTTGGCGTATAGGTTCATTTCCGGACATAAAGCCCATAAACTTATCCATCCAGCCTCCGCCTTCAGCAGATTTATAATCTACATCCGTGCGCCCTCGGACCATAGAAATCTGATCTTTGTCATGAGCCATGACGTACATGTGGTCTTCCGATATTCCCTGCGATTTCAGTTCTTCGATTTTTCTCAACACTTCTGTTTCGCTGTCGAATGTGCCCATAAAGTTATTGCTCGCCATTTTCGATACCTCCAATTTTTGATATGCGTCCTTGAAAAATCTTACTACTCAAGAAATACCCCGCCGATGCTTTCTCAAACATATTTGGGAATTGAATCGGCCGATAAAACCAAAATATTTTGAATTGACAGTCAGTTATATCCTTTTGTTGATTCAATAAAAGATAAATCTAAACTTTTCTTTTTCTTCTGTATTTATTGGAACTTTCCTTCCATTTTTCCGTCCAGCTTACTAAGGGATATTTTAAGGAGGAGAAAGAGAGATGGGAAACATGAATATAATTCTATTTATCTGTTTAGCTTCATTAATGCTTGGAAGCTGTTCGTCGCATCCTGTTTCCTCTAAAAGCCAAACTCCTCCACAATCGGATACAATTAAAAATACAGCGATGCCAGATTATAGTTCTGTCGCCGTCATTCACCAGCCTACTGCTACTAGTTTGTTGATTGGTGATACATATTATGAAATCACTCCTGCCTCAGCGCTGGCTAACTCTACAGGCTCCAATCTTCATCCAGAGGATTTGCATTCAGGAGACCTAGTGTCTTTAACAGCCAGCAAGCAAACAACCGGCCACTTCCCTCAAAAAGGAATCTTGTTGTCTCTTATGCGGCATGAAGATGAAAAGAGCCTGCTTATCAGCCAAGCCATTCACCATGTGCTGCTCAATCAGGAGATAGGAGACATTATGGCTTTGGAAATCAAATCAGTCAGCGCTCAGCTTATTACTTTGCAGTTCAGAGATTTGGCAGATAAACGGAAATTCGAATGCATTGTAAATATAAAAAGTATGGACTTTCAAGTAAAGGAAATTCCTTACTTAACCTCAAAACAAAACCCGTGAGCTGATTAAGGCTCACGGGTTTTATTTTAAAAGATACTCAAGTCCCATTCTTTCGATATTTGGCGAAGCATCATCGTTCCTGCTGCACTGTTTCCGGTTACGTCTATGGCAGGGCCATAGACACCAATGCCTGCTCCTGCCCTGAATTCATAGGTCTGGGAATGGAGCTTAGGCGGAACGGCGGCCAGGATGCCGCCGGATACACCGCTTTTTGCGGGAATGCCGACATGCGCTGCAAAATTTCCAGAAGAATTGTACATGCCGCATGTCACCATTAGCACTTTAGCTACTTGGGCAATTTCATCTGAAAAATGTTTCACATTCGTGATGGGATTAAAGCCATCATAGGCGATGATTAATCCGATTAATGCCAAATCTTTTACACTGATTTTGATGGAACACTGGCGGATATATATATCCAACGCTTCTTCCACTTCTATTTCCAAAAAATTAGCTTCTTTTAAATAATAGGCAAGTGCACGGTTGCGATGGGAAGTCTTCCATTCAGAATCGTAGACTTCACGGTCCATCTCAAGCGGATGGCCCACGAGGGTTTCCAGAAACGACAGCAGATGCTCGTACTTCTTTTGACTTGTGGGTCCTGGCAGCAAAGCTGAAATCGTAATTGCTCCCGCATTGATGAAAGGATTGAATGGCTTGTTTGGGCGGTGTATTTCAAATGGAATAATTGAGTTGAAAGCTTCTCCGGTCGGTTCCACATCCACGCGTTCAAGAACAAATTCCAATCCGTAATGGCAGCACAAGGCAATAAAAGTCAGTGCTTTGGAAATACTTTGAAGGGTAAATTCTTTGTCAGTGTCTCCTGCACAATAGTACTGGCCATCTTCATCAACCATACAAATACCAAGCAGGCTTGGATCTACTTTCCCAAGTGCCGGTATATACTGTGCAGTCGTCCCTAAAATAGCATGTCCTTTGTTTTCTTGTACCCATGCTTCCAATTGTTGTTGGATTAACGGATTATTTTGCATACCATCTCTCCTCGCAAGCTTTATCGTACTTTAACAATCAGACGTGGTGAAGAAACTTTCGCCAATTGAAGTTTCTCTTTATAAAAATTCCCCTCGTCTTCACAAGGGGATTAGTCTTTTATAGGTTATCGTACCAAGCTTTTGCCGCTTCTACTTCCGGCATCGTCAATTGGTGTCCATAACTTTCCCAATGCAATTTCACATTTGCACCAGCGTTCTTTAACAATTGTTCCAAATCAGTCGACTCTTCTGCAGGACAAATAGGATCGTTGGTTCCCGCTGCGATAAAGACGCCCACACCTGATAAATCAGGCAATGCCGTTTCGCGGTTCGGCACCATCGGATGGTGTAAAATGGCTCCTTTTAAAGCATCTGCGTCAGTAAATAATAAATTGGCCGCTATGTTTGCTCCGTTCGAATAACCGATAGCAATTACATTGCTGCGATCAAAACCATGTTCTTTTGCTGCCTTATTTACGAAGTCATTGAGCTCCTCTGTACGGACTTTCAAATCTTCCATATCGAAGACACCTTCTGATAAGCGCTTGAAAAAACGGGGCATGCCATTTTCAGAAACATTCCCCCGGACACTCAGTACAGAAGCTTCGGGATCAATATGTGCAGCAATCGGCAACAAATCGTTTTCATTGCCCCCTGTCCCATGCAATACAAGAAAAGTAGGTTTAGCTGGATTTGAACCTGGTTGGAAAATATGTTTCATTACAAAATACCTCCTAATGGTGAGTTTGCCTATTTGGTTAGTTTCCCTCTTTACAGATAAGTAAAACTTATCTCGAATTCAAGATAACAATAACATAGAAGTGATTGAATTCCAATCGTAACCCTCTGGGACCTTCACCGTTATTCTTCAAGAAGCTCCATTAAATGCGCAAGCTTAAATAAGTTGAACTAAAGAATCATCCATTACTATACTGCTTCGGAGTAAGGCAAAGACGTGTGCTCATCGCAAAGCTGCCGACCAAAGTATCCAGCTGTAATTATTAGTTCAACTTATATAGCGCACTCGTTCTGGCTTTTCTCTAAATAAAAGATGGCTATCATATAAAAACCACCCACTGAAAAATCAGCGGACGGTTTAAAGTAATTTATTTAGCTGTTTCAAGCATGTCTTCTAAATTTTCTTTTGTAAAAAGATAATTTTCATTACAGAAATGGCATTGCGCTTCAGCTTGGCCATCAGTTACGATCATGTCTTTGATTTCTTCTGTTCCAAGGCTAATGATTGCACTATGGATTCGCTCTCTTGAACACTGGCATTGGAATTGAACCGGCATAGTGTCCAGCACTTTGACATGCCCGCTTCCCAGTACTTCATCAAGAATTTCCTCCGGCGTCATGCCTTGTCGAACCATATTCGATATCGTCGGGATTTCCAATAACCGTTGTTCAATTTGAGTAATGACTTCTTCGCCCGTACCCGGCAATACTTGAATGATAAATCCGCCAGATGCCTGAATAGTGTTATCCGGATTGACAATCACACCGACACCGACAGACGACGGTATTTGTTCAGAAGTTACAATGTAGTGAGTAAAATCTTCACCAAGTTCACCCGATACGATTGGTACTTGTCCAACAAACGGCTGCATTAAACCGATGTCTTTGGAAACCGAGAGAGTTCCGTCGGTTCCGACCGCTCTTCTGACATCCAATTTTCCTTGGGGGTTTAAATCGAAATGAGTTTGGGGATTTGAAACATATCCTCTTACTTCACCTTTAGCATTAGCATCCACTAAAATTGTTCCCAGCGGACCGCCGCCGTTGATTTTGATGGTCAGTTTCTCTTCGCCTTTCATCATGGCACCCAGCATGACACTTGCTGTCATGGAACGGCCCAAAGCTGCTGAAGCAGTCGGCCATGTGTAATGTCGGCGCTGTGCTTCTCCTACTGTTTCAGTTGTCCGGGTGGCATAAGCGCGCACTTGTCCATCGTAAGCCAAAGCTTTCACTAAATAATCGTTCATCTATTTTCACGTTCTTTCTATAATAGTTTATGCGACATTAACGGGCAGTATGGTCCCCTGCTTTTCAAGCGGGAACCCACTGACCGTAAATGTCCGATTGGTTCAACTAACAATCAGTGGAGAGAACCCCACTGAGTGAAGTTTCACTTATTGTTTCCGCATTTCTTTTTCGTTTTTTACTTTGTCCGGTGTAACGTCGTTTCCTAAAGGATCGAGCACTTTAAGGCTCGTCACTGTATTCTCGATTTGTCCACGGATTTCCCGCAGATAGTCTTCCCGCAATACTTGCTGCTCTACTTTTTCAGCTGGCGTCAATCCAGCTTCTCGAGCTTTCTTTGCTAATTCATTAATGCGTGTAATGCTGGCAATCATTGTCCCCACCCTTTCGTTTCTCTTTGTTAGGCAACCATCTTTTTCTGTATCCACTGTTGGAGCGTTTCTGTCTTCATTAGGAAACGCTGTTGCTTCATTTTTTCCGCTAAAGTGGCTATTGTTTCCCGTTTCATGACCGACTTCCAGGCATTTTCAGCTTCATCCATCAAGTCGGACAGCAGACAGCAAGCATCTTCTTGCTCCAGCTCCAGCATGTCCCCTAAAATTCCACTTGGCGAATAAAGCGACTGCCGCCCTTCAATCGCCAGATATATATCATAAACACAAATTTCTTCCGGTTTTTTCTTTAATTTAAAGCCGCCTTTTACTCCAGGCACGGATGCAATCAAATCCGCATTCACTAATTTTCTTAATAGCTTCTGAAAATAAGTAGGGGATGCATTTAATTGCTGGCTGATTGCTTCACCCGGCAATACCGCTTTATCGGGCAGCATATTTAATAGCAATATGGCATAAACCGATTGTTCGACACCTGTCTTCATGTGCATGGAGTTCACCTCAATCCATTCCTAACGCGGATAACATTTATCCGCATTGTCATATAATAAGTGGTGGAAGAAAGAAAGTAAAGAATTTTAACTCCACGAAAAAAACCATCCGCAGTAAATCGACGGATGGTTTTGGTTAGTTATAGAAACGCCGAGATGCCACCATAGGCAAGCGCAAGCAAAATAACGAATGCCGGATGGATTTTTTTTATTTCAAGCATCCAGTAACTAACAACAATCAGGATAATTGTCTGCACACTGCCGGAAGTATCAATGGAAGTCATGAAAAACTGAAGAGTCATGGCCCCGAGCAGCACCGCAATCACAGGACGGATCAGCTTGGTGATGTTTTTTACTTTAGGTGAGTCTTTGTATTTCAATAGCGTCACCATCATAAGGATCATCAAAATAAGGGAAGGGGCGACAGAGGCAAATAGCGCTATGGCGGAACCAAGAATCCCGCCTTCCATATAACCGATATAGCCCGCCATTTTTGTCGCAATAGGTCCAGGAAGGGCGTTCCCGAGCGCCAGCACTTCCCCGAATTCCTGAGTCGTCATCCAGCCATACCGGTCAACCACTTCTTTTTCAACAAGCGGAATCGAAGCCGGCCCTCCGCCGTAGCCTAATATGCCGGGAATGAAAAATGCCAGAAAAATGTACCAGTAAATCACGCTGTCCCTCCCCCTTTCTTAAACGACAGTAAGGAAATTAAAAGGATTCCAACGATTAAAATCACCGGATGAAGGTTCAATCCCTCCATTAATATAGCGGCTATCACTGTAAAAAGAATGCCCCGTGGCCAACCCAGCGACTGTCCTGATTTTTTCAGGAAATCCCAAGTCATGACACCAAGCATTACCCCGACCACCGGCACAACTGCCGCTGACATGCTATTGACCCACTCGACTCCCTTGAATTGCTGCAAAGTTCCGAGCAACAGAATCATCAGCAGGACGGTAGGAACCACCACTGCCACTAATGCGACAATACTGCCAATAACGCCATTCACCCGATACCCGATATAACCGGCCATTTTAGTGGCGATGGGTCCGGGCATTGTATTGCCAAGCGCCAATGTATCCCCGAATTCATCTTCTGTCATCCACTTATATTTCTTCACAGCCTCTGCATGAAAGAGCGGAATTGCTGACGGACCTCCTCCAAATCCTAAAATGCCGACACGGAAAAAGGCGGCAAAAATATCGGCATTTGCCTTTAAGCTGGAGGTTTTGGTCGTCTTATTCCGCATTTTTCTATCCGTTACCACACTGCGACCGATCCATCCGTACGGGATTCTGTGCCGCCCGACAATACACCCGTCTCTGGATTGCGCCAAATAATCTGGCCGCGGCCAAAAGCGCCGCCATCAGTAGCAATTTGAATAGCGTGCCCTTTGCGCGCCAAAGCTTGTGCCAAATAATTTGGGAAGTTCGGTTCCACTAATATCGTTTTGCCTTCCATCCATTGCCACCTTGGCATATCAAGCGCCGCTTGTGGATTCAATAAATAATCTACAGTATTGGCAACAACTTGGAAATGCCCTTGCGGCTGCATATAGCCTCCCATGACTCCGAACGGCCCGACTGCTTTGCCGTCTTTTGTCATGAAACCCGGAATAATGGTATGGTAAGTCCGTTTTCCTCCATTCAATACATTGGGATGCTGTTCTTCCAATGAAAAATCAGCCCCGCGGTTTTGAAGTGCAATTCCAGTCCCGGGAATAACAATGCCGGATCCAAATCCCATATAATTGCTTTGAATATAGGAAACCATATTTCCTTCTTCATCAGCAGTAGCTAAATAAACCGTACCGCCTTTCGGCAATTCATAGGGAACCGGCTGAGAAGCGGCATCTCCAATAACTGAAGCCCGCTGCTTTGCATAATTATCAGAGAGGAGGTGTTCCACACTTACCGGCATGGCTTCCGGTTCGGTAATGAATGCTTTGCCATCTGTAAAAGCAAGCTTCATCGCTTCAATCTGTTCGTGATAGGTTTCTGCCGATTGCCATTTCGGTTCGCTTAAATTCTTGAAAATATTCAATGCCATAAGTGCTACCATTCCTTGGCCATTCGGCGGGATTTCCCATACCTCGTAGCCGCGGTAATTGGTTGAAACTGGTTCCACCCATTCCGGTTTAAAGGCAGCAAGATCTTCTTTCGCCAAAAAACCATTGTGCTTTTTCATAAATTCGCTGATTTTATCAGCAAGCGTGCCTTCGTAGAATGACCGCGCTTCTGTTTCAGCAATTTCCTTTAATGTCGAGGCGTGTCCGGGTGATGACCACATTTCACCGATTTCCGGCGCTTTGCCGTTCGGCGCAAAAGTATCGAACCATGCTTGATACTCTTCTGTAGTAAAGGAGGTTTTGAATTTGTCATAGGCAAGTTTCCAGTACTTCCCCAGAATCGGCGTAAGCGGATAACCTTCTTCCGCATATCGGATTGCCGGTTTTAAAGCTTCGGAAAGAGGCAGCTTTCCAAATTTTCGGGACAGCTCGGCCCATGCAGCCGGCACTCCTGGAACCGTAACCGGCACAACGCCATGAACTGGCATTTTATCATGCCCGCGTTCTTTCACCGCCTCCACTGAAATGCTTGCAGGAGCAGGACCGGAACTGTTCAGCCCATGCAGTTTATCTTTTACCCAGACAAGCGCGAAAGCATCTCCTCCAATGCCGTTCGAAGTCGGCTCCACAACTGTCAAAGCGGCGGCTGTCGCTATAGCGGCATCAATCGCATTGCCCCCTTTTTGCATGACTTCAATTCCCGCCTGTGCTGCTAAAGGCTGCGATGTCGCCACCATGCCTTTTCTTGAAAATGCTGTATGTCGTTTGGCGTCAAACGGATGCTGTAAATAGTCCATTGAAATTCCTCCAGTTTCAAAATAAGAGCCGACTGCAGGGAATTATCCCAGCACCCGGCTCAATGATTCGCCTGCAAAATGGCATGCCGCAAAATGATCTTTTTCGTGTTCGATAAACGCCGGCTTGTCGACGCTGCAAATTTCCTGCGCCATTGGACAGCGTGTATGGAATACACATCCACTAGGCGGGTTCGACGGATTCGGCATATCGCCGACTAGTCGAATCCGCTCTCTTTTCACATTCATTGTTGGTCTTGGAATAGCCGATAATAATGCTCTTGTATATGGATGGAGCGGATGATTAAAAATTCTCGTTACATCGCTCATTTCCACTGTATGCCCCAAATACATCACCAGGACCCGGTCGCAGAAATAACGGACAACGCCTAAGTCATGCGAAATGAACAGATAAGATAAATGATACTTTTCCTGTAAAGTTTTTAGCAGTTTTAAGACTTGGGCTTGAACGGAAACATCCAGAGCGGAAACCGCTTCATCGCAAATGATAAATGAAGGATGAAGCGCAATCGCTCTCGCAATTCCGATGCGCTGGCGCTGGCCGCCGCTGAACTCGTGGGGATAGCGGTCATAATGTTCTTCTTTCAATCCTACTTCTTTCAGTAAATCCAGCACGGCCTCTTTTCGTTCCTGCGCCGGCATTTTCGTATGCATCCGGAATACTTCATCCAATGCATTCCCTATTCGCTGCCGGGGATTTAAAGAAGCATAAGGATCCTGAAAAATCATCTGCATTTCTTTTACGAACTTCTTCTTCTCTTTTCGCTTTAAATCTTGAATCTCCTGCTCATTAAACTTTATTTTACCTTCTGTCAGTTCTTCAAGTCCAAGAATCGTGCGGCCGAGCGTGGATTTTCCACACCCGGATTCTCCGACAATTCCAAGGCTTTCACCTTTATACAGTTTCAAAGATACCGATTCAACAGCTTTAACATTTCCTTGTACTCTCTTTAAGATGCCGCCTTTAATCGGGAAGTATTTTTTAACGCCGTTTAATTCCAGAAGTATTTCAGGCTTCGATGGTGACTCTTCCATTGTTCTCATCTTTCTCGGCCTCCTTTTCGTTCAGCCAGCAAGTTGCAGAATGGCCTCTGGACACCTGGAATTCAGGAGGCGCTATTACTTTGCACTTATCCATTGCAAATTTGCAGCGCGGATGGAAACGGCATCCTGGAATATGTTCATTTAACCCTGGCATATTACCCGGTATCGGTTCAAGCTCAAACTCCGGATCGTCGACGTTCGGCACTGAATTTAATAATCCGATCGTATAAGGATGGCTTGGGTTATTAAAAATCTGTTCCACTGGGCCTTCTTCTATCTTTTGTCCGGCGTACATGACCATCACCCGGTCCGCTACTTCTGCTACAACGCCCATGTCATGCGTAATCAATAAGACGCCCATATTCATTTTTTCTTTCAAGTCATTGATCAAATCGAGAATTTGTGCCTGGATGGTTACATCAAGCGCCGTTGTCGGCTCATCTGCAATCAATAAGCTCGGATGGCAAGCAAGGGCCATTGCAATCATAACCCGCTGCCGCATCCCGCCGCTCAATTCATGCGGATATTGGTTTAAGCGTTTCGCCGGATTCGGAATCCCGACTTGGTTGAGCAGTTCCACACTTTGTATGGTCGCTTCGGATTTCGATAATTTATGATGGAGCATTAATGGCTCCCGCAATTGGTAGCCGATCGTCAATACCGGATTGAGGGCGGTCATCGGTTCCTGGAAAATCATGGACATCTGATTGCCTCGGAGCTTCCGCAATTGTTCCTGCGAAAGATTCTGGAGAGGTTCGCTGTTCAGCAAAATCTCTCCGCTTTCAATCGAGCCGTTTGAAGGCAACAACCCCATCACAGACAATGACGTAATACTTTTCCCGCAGCCCGACTCACCTACGATGCAAAGTGTTTCCCCTTTTTCTACATGAAAAGAAATTCCTTTGACCGCCTGTACTGTGCCATCATTTGTACGAAACGAGGTGACTAAATTTTTCACTTCAAGCAATGTCTGTGTCATATTCTCCCTACTCTCTCGATACGTTTGCCAAGCTCCACTGGCCATTCGGGTCCACTTTTAAGCCTTTAATGGAGTTATCAGTGGCAGAAGTAACTACCCCGTGGTACATCACGATAGCTGCATTGTCATCCAGCATGAACTGATTGGCTTCGGCCAAGAATTTCTCGCGTTCTTCCGGTACGATCGTTGTGCGGGACGCTTCTACCAATTTATCAAATTCGGGGTTGCTGTACTGAGCCCGGTTCGAGTTTCCAACGTTGTCTGAATGGAAGTTCGGATAGAACATTTCAGAACCGTCACTCGTTACGTTCGACCAGCTCAGGAACGTCAGGTCATATTGGCCGCCGCGTGCTGTATCCAGGAATGTTGCCCATTCCATCATTTCAATCTCTACATTGAATCCGGCTTCAGTCAACTGCGACTGTACAATTTCAGCCATCAAAACAAAGTTATCACGGTTAGCTGCAAGCAATTTGATCGGTTCACTGCCAAAACCGTTTTCTTCCACCAATTGTTTCGCCAATTCCGGATCATATGGAGTTCCTGCATTATCCAGTTCTTCTGTGTAACCGAATACTTTCGGCCCCAGAATGCTGTCGCTTCTGACACCTAAGTCGTTCAATTTTTCAACAAATGCATCGCGGTCAACTGCACTTGCTACCGCTTTACGGAAATCCGGATTTTGGTTGCGTTCTCGTGAGTGGTTGAATGTCAAGTAGTAGACTGGTGTTCCCTCCTGCTTTGTAACCTCTACATTTTCGAGCCCTTCGATACGGGAAATCTGTTCCGGCGGCAGGGCATCAAGGAAATTCACTTCGCCTGTTTGCAGCATTGAAATGGCAGTTGAAATTTCAGGAACGACTTTGAATCTTACTTGGTTCAGCGCCACTTCTCCGTTCCAGTAGTCCGCGTTCTTTTCGAGGACGATTTCATCGCCTTGGTTCCAGCTGACAAATTTGAATGGTCCTGTTCCTACAGGATTTTGCATTAAATCTTGTTTTTGGTCTGCTGTCGGGCTGATGATGGCGGCATTGGAATGCGACAAGGCAGCAAGCAATGGACCATATGGATATTTTGTTTTAATTTCCACAGTAGTGTCGTCAATTACATTTACTGTTTCCACCGGTTCTAAAAGAGAAGCCCGCGGTGCTGCTGTTGCAGGATCACGCAATTTATCAAATGAATATTTAACAGCTTCCGCGTTAAAGTCTGTACCGTCCTGGAACTTGATTCCTTCTTTTAACTTGATCACCCAAGTCAAATCATCCGGGTTTTCGTAGGATTCTGCCAGTTTCGGTTCCAATTCCATGGTTTCCGGGTTTCTTTCAAATAAGTTTTCATAGATTTGAGTCATAACGTTCGAAGATACTGAGTCATTCGTCATCGTCGGAGAAAGCCCAACGGCATCTGAAGTAGAGGCGTAAACAACTTCCTGTTCTGCATCTGAAGCAGGTTCACCACCGCCTGTCCCTCCGCTTTCCGTCCCTTCAGGAATTGTGCTTCCTGAACAAGCACTTAAAATTAACATACCGATTAACATCACTAAAAATAGCCATTGTTTCTTCATTTATATTCCCCCAATGTTTTATTGTTCAACATCCATATTAGGATCAAGGGCATCCCTTAAACCGTCGCCGAGCACATTAAAAGCAAAAACCGTCAACATAATGGCAATCCCCGGGACAATCGTCAAATGCGGCGAAGTCCACATAAAATCCTGGCCCTGTGAAATCATCGCCCCCCATTCAGGAGTAGGAGGCTGGGCGCCAAGGCCCAAATAGCTTAATGACGCTGTGGAAAGAATAGCTGTCGCCATCCGCATCGTGGCAAAAACGATGATCGGCGCTGTAACATTCGGCAGAATGTGCTTTACCATGATCCGTAAATCCGAAGCTCCCATGGAACGCATTGCCATAATGTATTCTTTTTCTTTAATCGACAGCACCGACCCCCGGACAATCCGGGCACATGTCGGAATTGACCAAATACTGATTGCAATTGCAACGTTTACTAAACTAGTGCCTAGAATAGCGATAATCAGCATCGCCAGCAAAATGCCAGGGAATGAAAACAGCAAGTCAACAAAGCGCATGATGACGGCATCCAATTTCCGGTAGTATCCTGCCAGCATGCCTAGTATGACTCCACCGAACAGTCCAAGTGAAACAGCCACTGCACCTACAACCAGCGAAATGCGGGCACCATAGACAATCCGGCTCCAAACATCCCGTCCATAATTGTCCGTTCCGAGCCAATGTCCTGCGCTGAACATCGGCAATTCGCTGCTGCCCAAATTCTGCCGGATAGGATCATGCACGGTGATGACCGGTGCAAAAATGGCCATCAATACTTGGAGGAGTACGACGATTAAACCGACTACAGCCATCTTGTTTCTAAACAGGCGCCTGAATGTCGTCTGCCAGAAGTTTTCCTTTTTCTTTGGTTTTAACTTTACCGATTCAGCCGTTGTCATAGCATTCCCCCCTTTTAGTCATATTTGATGCGAGGATCGATATAGGTATAGATAATGTCGACAATCAGATTAACAAGAACGAACAACGTGGCGACCAGCAAAACCGACCCTTGCACCATCGGAAAATCCCGTGCCGCAATTGCATCGATCATCAAGCGGCCAACCCCGTTTATCGCAAATACTTTTTCTGTAATGATGGTTCCGCCTAGCAGGAAGCCGAAATTCAAACCAATGACTGTAATGATCGGGATCATTGCATTTTTCAATGTATGGATCCAGATGACATCTCTTTCTTTTACGCCTTTGGCTCGCGCTGTTCGGACATAGTCTGCCCGGATCACTTCAAGCATGGAAGACCGCGTCATACGGGCGATCATCGCAGCAGAACCGGTTCCCAAAGTGATAGCCGGCAAAATCAATTCCTTGATGCCGTCCAGTGTATAGAATGGATTTGACATCCCGCCGACTGGCAGCCATTGCAAGTTGACTGAGAAAACGAGAATCAGCAATGCCCCCAGCCAGAAGTTCGGAATTGAAATTCCTGCAAGGGCGAATGTAGTAGCAGATACATCCAATAGAGAATTTTGTTTCAATGCCGATATAAGACCTGTAATGATTCCAATAATCACCGCCACGATCATACTGGCGATGGCCAGCTTCAGCGTATTCGGGAAACGGACCGCGATAGCGTCCGCTACCGGCTGAGCCGTCTGATAAGAATAGCCAAAGTCGCCTTGCACCGCATTGGCCAAATAATTGGCATATTGCACAAGAAACGGCCGGTCCAAGCCGAGATTGGATTCAATCGCTGCAATATCCTCAGCGGTTGCAGTCGGCCCCCCGATGATTGATGCCGGATCTCCAGGAGCAATATACATGGAAGAAAATACGAGGAAAGATATTCCCAAAAGCAAGAACACTAATTGCAATGCACGACGAATAATTAAAGCAACCAACTCTACACCTCCCCTTACATTTGTTAAAAATAAATCGATATCCTCTTAACAAACGAAGTATTTTAATTAATCTGATTATAATTTAAGTAAAAATAAAAATCTATAAGAATTTTCAAAAAGTACTATTTACTCAGTTTCAATTAACAGAAATACTTAAATAATCTCGCCAGACTTTCTTTTTGTCCATCTTATTCTTGTTTCTAACTCTTTTTGTTTATTTTCGCTAGGTTTTTATAATGAAAAATTCAAACAAAAAGAAAAAGCCAACAGCAAAATAGATTTGCTGTTGGCTTTTATAGTTTTAAACCATTTCTGCTTTTGAAGCGACGCAGTAGAATATGGCTTTCTACACGGGTGATGCCATCAAGTGCGTACAACTCTTCATTGATAAATTTCTCCAACCCCTGAAAGTCATCTACTAAAACATGCATATGGAGAGTGGACGGACCAGTCATTTGATAACAGCTGGCTACGTTTGGATTGTCTGCCAAGGCCTGAGCCACTTCGACAAGTGAAGAAGGTTCGCAATCGACTTCGAAAAATCCCGATACTTGCTTCCCAACTTTTTCACTGTTGATCACCACCGTGAACTTTTCAATAATTCCGGCCTCTGTCAATTGGTGGACCCGTTCTCGAACCGCTACACGCGAAAGGTTTAACTCTTTTCCGATATCTACATAAGAACTGCGGCCGTTCACCGTCAACAATTCTAAAATCTTCTTATCGATTTCATCTATTTTCATAAAGTCACCTCAGTACTATAAGTTTGAAGATGATTATACGACATTTGATTACGTTTTGGAATACATAAATTATTTTTGGTTCCCTTTAGAAAGAAAATAGAACTTTTTACTTCCTCTTTAGAAAGCGGCTGCAAAAAACTCCAGGCGCGACTTCAAAGCAATCCTGCTCAACAAAACCATGCGATTCGTATAATTTTTTAGCCGGTTCATTGGCAGTCCCAGTGCTTACGATAAAGTCATGGCCCTTATATTGCTCCAATAAGTAAGTCAGCAGTCTTCTGCCGATGCCTTGGCGAAAGTAAAAAGGTGCAACTACTAATCTATGTATATCGATTGTACAGTCTTCTTTTTTATAAGAAATAAATCCCTTTAATTCTCCTTCCAAAAAGCCCATAAAAATTTCTTGGCTGTCTTGGATTTCTTCAACCGTTTCATGCAGTTGAGGGATTCCTTCAAACCCCATCAATGCCGCTTCAACTTTATATGCCGGTTGCTGAATTTTTTGAATGGCTTGCGCTGCTTTTTCCAAGTGATGATCTAGCCGTACAATCATAAAGAACGCTCCTCACTGATTTAGCTTCTATGTATAAATGAATAAAGTATTCATCCTGTATAAAGAAAAACACTAAGCTTCCTATGTGAATCGGGCAGTTCTAAAGTCAGCCGAATTTTCCGCCCCAAAAATCCTGGTATGCCTCATCGAGTTCTTCTGGTATGTTCATCACAAATGGTCCTCGGTGCGCAATCGGTTCTTGCAGCGGCTGGCCGCTCAAAATAAGCAAAACCGTACGGTCGCTGAGGGACTTCAGCATCAAATCTTCTCCTGCATTTTCAAAGAGAATAAAGTTGCCGGATGCCACAGCGGTTTCGCCATTCACTTCAACCGCCCCCTTTACTACGAAAACACCGGTATTAAAATGCGCTGGAAATGTTAATTCCGCCTCGCCGTCCATTTCCAGTCGGACATCCAAAAGATGAATCGGCGTAAAGGAAGTTGCAGGGCCGGTTACTCCTGAATAATTTCCCGCAATGATCCGAACTTCCCCATCCCGGACAGGAACAGACTTTATTGTTTCCCGGGTCAACGGCTGGTACTTCGGCTCTGTCATTTTATGTGCTCTGGGAAGCAGCACCCATAGTTGAATCATTTCAGATAAGCCGCCTTCAGGAAGCTCTGGAAATTCAGTATGCTGAATCCCTGCACCCGCTGTCATCCATTGAGCTTCATCTTTATGGATTGTTCCTCCATTGCCTTTCGTATCATAATGCGTGATTGCTCCTTCATAGACAACCGTCACCGTCTCTAATCCTCGGTGTGGATGAAGCCCGTCGACTCTTCCTTCCCCTGAAATCGGGGAGAATCTTTTCAACGGTCCATGGTCCAGCATAAAGAACGGGCTCATGCGCTGATGATCTGATAAAATCGGCAGATAGTTTTTCACTTCCATGTCGATTACTTTAAACGGTTCAGAACCGCTTAATATTGCTTCTATCCGTTTTACTCCAGCCATTTCTATGCCACTCCTTATTTTTCCTGGCAACCGTTAAAGCGAGATGAACTTTTTGATTGCCAGCATTTTTTCTTCTGCATCATGGTAGCCCTGGTTATACAATTCCGTTAACTTTTCAGTATCACGTTCCATCCCGTTCATTTTAAAAAATCTGGAAGGTTGAATGACAAGCACTTTCCCTTCAACTTCCAGTTCTTCGATAAACTCCACCGTTTCGTTATACCTTAAATACCAGCTTTCCATGCTTTTCACGATGCCAGGAAATTGGCGATAAAAAGCCGGCATCAATTTGGCAAAAGAATTTCTCTTTTTCCGGTATCCTTTTTCTTTGGTCAAGACGATTATAGGCTTTGTTACACCATCTTCGAGAGCTTTACGGATTGGAATAGGGTCAGCCACTCCGCCGTCCATCAGGAGTCTGCCTTTGAATTCAACCGGCTTCGCCATAAAAGGCAGTGAACTGGAGGCCCGGACGAGGGACAAGACATCCTTGGCATGCTGGCGTTTTTCAAAATAGACCGCTTCCCCAGTCAGGCAATCCGTGGTCCCTATAACAAATTCTTCAGTTGCATTATGGAAACTGTCATAATCGAAAGGCACCAGCCGATTCGGAATGTCATCAAAAATCAAATTCATCCCGAACAGTTCTCTTTTCAACAATAAATTCTTTACAGAAATATAATCCGGATGATGCACAGAGCCGATGGTCACTTTATGATTGCGCCCCGTCTGCCGCGACACATAAGAAGAAGCATTGCAGGCACCGGCCGAAACCCCAATAATATAATCCACAAAAATCTCTTCTTCCAAGAATTTCTCGAGGACACCTCCAGTGTACACCCCCCGCATGCCTCCGCCTTCTAATATCAGACCGCTTTTCATTCGAAATCCCCCTCTTTTATAAGCACAGTGCCCATTTGGGTTTTTCAAAAGCCGGTATTTGTCTTCATTGTCTTTTTCTATAAATTCTCCTTGCGAATAAAGAAGGCAAGAAAAGCTGGCCGGATCATTTCCGCCAGCTTCCCGTCAGCCTACTTTCCGGATCAATTCGGGCCCATTGTTTTTTGGAGAGTTGACTGCATCCGAAACTTCGTATGCTTCTAATTGTGCGGAATCAAATGGCTTCAATAGATTTCCAAGCACTTCTTCATCTTGCACTTTCGGATCAAGCCAAACTTTTTCCGCTTCTTTCGATAAAATCACCGGCATTCGGTCATGAATAGAACCCATTAACTCATTTGCTTTAGTTGTCAAAATGGAACAAGTATTGACTGTCTTGCCTTCGGGCGACTTCCAGGATTCCCATAATGCCGCGAAAGCGAAAGGCTCACCCGATTTCAATTTGATGCGCATCGGTGTTTTTCCGTCATCGGTCCGTTTCCATTCATAAAAAGAATCAGCTACAACGAGACAGCGCTTTTTCTTGAAGGCATTCCGGAAACTTGGCTTTTCAGCCGCTGTTTCCGCGCGTGCATTGATCATTTTGTAGCCGATTTTCTCATCTTTTGCCCATGGCGGAACAAGTCCCCATTTCAAAAATCCTAAACGGTTCTTGGTTCCGTCATTGACTACTGCCACCACTTGCTGGGAAGGGGCGATATTATAGCTCTCCGAATATTCTTCTTCTCCAAACGTCACTTCATCAATGTCAAAGCGTTCCAGTATCGCACTGTAATCTGCATACAATGAGTATCTTCCACACATCATGACCATCCTTTCCGAAGCTGGCTTGTTATTATCTTTAATATAGCAGAACCTTTCCCGCAATGCCGATTATTTGCTGAGCGCTTGTTCTACGGCTGCTTGCGCATGGATAGCGGTGGTATCAAACAAAGGAATAGCTGCATGCTTTTCTTGAATCAGCAAGCCGATTTCCGTGCAGCCAAGCACAATTCCTTCTGCCCCTTTGCTTGCCAATTTCTGAATCGTTTCCTGAAAAAATTCCCTCGATGACGGTACCGCTTTACCCATGCACAATTCCTCGAAAATAATGCGGTTAATTTCTTCCCGTTCCTTTTCTTCCGGAATCAACACTTCCACTCCATTTGAAGTAAGGCGGGATTTATAGAAATCCATTTCCATCGTGTATGTTGTGCCGAGCAAGCCCACTTTTCGAATTTGCCTGTCGTGTATCCTTCGGGCAGTCGCCTCTCCGATATGCAGTACCGGAATCGAGATATTCTCTTCAATGTCGCTTATTACTTTATGCATTGTATTGGTGCAGATGACAATAAAATCAGCTCCCGCTTTTTCAAGCGCCGCTGCTGCTTGGCCCAGTAAATTCCCGGCTTTCTCCCAATCCCCGGTTGCCTGCCAGCGCTCCACTTCTTCAAAATCCACACTGAAAAGGATGGATTTCGCTGAATGTAGGCCGCCTAAGCGGTTTCTCACTTCTTCGTTTATCAGCCGGTAGTATTCAGCCGAAGATTCCCAGCTCATGCCACCGATCATTCCGATTGTTTTCATGGAGTTCCTTCCTTTCCTGTATTTCGTTTTCCAAACAATAGCTAGCACTTCTCACCACTATTCCCGTTTTGTTCATCTTTAAAGACTCTCAGCCTATGTCCGCTTTTACTTAGTGAGGAATGAAGATCTTCTATTGATTGAGTTTCTCTTTATTGCCATCTCCTCTCCAAAGCTTTTGTCCGATATAAGTTTTTTAGAGGACACGAAAATGCAACAGCTCATCTTAGCCCCTTTATTGTCGGAAGAGTGTTATAATAAAAGTATAATATGTTTCATTAGGAGGAATTACATGGCTACGGCGCGAGAAATGAGTCTGGTTAACAAGGATTTTCTGGTTGAAGAATTAGGGCTGAAACAACAGGGCAATTCTACGGTCTTTACAAACGAGGATTGTTTTGTGCTGTCCCCATCGGTTCAGCGTTATGAGAAGGGGTTCGATATCAGCGAGTTCAATTTGGCGAAATTTGATCCGGAACGTCAGCAAGGCTTTTTGATCGTACGGTATATGGACACCTTTTTAATGGCTAAGCTGGAAAGTTTTCAAAAAAAGATGATGCCGCCTGAACTGCAAATCAAGAAGAAAAATACCAAACCGCATTGGAAGTTTACCGTCGCGGAAAACCCTGCATACCATCTGGTAAACACTCAGAACAAAGAACTTCGTTACCGTCTACAAGAACCTTCAAAAAAACAAATCATTGCTTTCTTTAAAAAAATATAAACGGCTCCCGCAATGATTCTAATTGCGGGATTTTTTAATGCGGATAATTGCTTTGTTAACCTCCGGAATTTTCTGTTTAATGGTAATATGAACGTATTGCTAAACGAACGGAAGTGGTTTTATGGAGGCAGAAAGGTATACAACAGAAAATCACGAATTCTGGAAAATCATGTTCAGCCTGCTGCTGGCTTCTCTTTTTATTTTCGCTAACCTTTATGCTGTCCAGCCGCTTTTGCCGCTGTTCGTAACTGAATTCCAAGTGTCGGTCTCTGCTGCAAGCTTAGCCATGTCGCTGACTACAATCGGGCTCATCATCGGTTTGGTTGTCTTAGGCTTTTTTTCAGACCGCAGCGGCAGACGGACTTACATTATTTTCTCTTTGTTGGGCTCAGCGCTTCCTTTTTTCCTGCTTCCACTGGTTGAATCATATACTTGGTTTTTACTGCTCCGTTTTGTCCAGGGATTTGCGCTTGCCGGCGTACCAGCCGCAGCGCTTGCTTACATAAGTGAGGAAATCGCTCCTAAACATATCGGTTATGCGACAGCTTTATACATTTCCAGCAATGCTCTTGGCGGCATGATTGGGCGAGTGCTTGCAGGTTTTTTGGCTGATCGCTTTTCCTGGCAAGCCGCTTTTGTCCTTTTTGGTGTCACGGGCCTCTTCTTATTCATAGCGGTCTTGTTCCTGCTGCCAAAATCCCGCCATTTTCAGCCAGGCGATGTGTCTTTTGCAAAAGACCTTGAAGGTTTTTGGTTTCATTTGAAAAATCCATCATTGCTGGTTGTCTTCGGGCTGGGTGCCGTTCTTCAAATCTCCTTTACAGGCATTTGGACGTATTTGCCGTTTCACATGGAAAACCCGCCTTTCTCCATGTCCCTTCAGTCAATTTCCTATTTGTTTTTTGTTTACGGAATCGGCGTGATCGGTTCGCCGTTGGCCGGACGGGCTGCAGAAAAGTTTGGATTGCGGGAAATCCGCAGAGCCGGCGTCGTGATTCTTTCCTTCGGCATCCTTTTAACTTTAAGCCCTTTTCTTTGGGTAGTCGTGGCCGGTTTATGTATTACCTGCCTCGGTTTTTTCACAGCCCATTCTCTGACTGCCGCTTCTGTCGGCCAGCAAGCGGCTCACCATAAAGGCAGTGCTTCAAGCCTTTACCTGGTTTCTTATTATATTGGCGTCGCTGCCGGAAGTTCATTACTAAGCCCGTTATGGTTAGTCAGCGGCTGGACCGGATTGGTGCTCTTTACGGCTTTTCTGCCATTGCTTTACTTATTTGCAGTCACTTTGTACAGACGCAAAGAAAAAAGGAAAAGCACCTAAAGGTGCTTTTCCTTTTCAATCTTGTTCACGCTCTTTAATCGGATTTTGTTCATCTCCGATTCCTAAGTTGCTGTGAGCGCCTTTTTTCCCCATTTCAATGCCATCCTCATTGGATTCCTGCTCAATGGTTTCAAATTCTTCCCGCTGCCGCCGATCTTCTGTACCATTCGAATTCGGCTGTCTTTCAGTTGAAAAGTCGTCTTTCCCCATTAAACCTGCCTCCCTATCTCTTTTAAGGAACATATTCCCTTATTGCCTTTTATAAAACATCATTTCGGCAATCAAAAATAGAAAGAGAAAGCTTCGTAGCCGAAATAAACCGACAAAAGAGACAAGGCAGCAAATACTGCATATTCGGCTATGCTTCCAGTTTTGGTGGTTATAGGGAAACGAACTGTAATTTTAAGGGGAAACAGCAGCTTGATGCCGTTTTTTGTCGCCATATCCAATATGTAATGGCTCACCATCCCTACTAAGATTCCAGCAGTTACCGCTTCGTTTACAGAAACAGCATTTAATAAAGCGCCAATCAATATTAAAAACAGCAGACTGTGAGTGAAGGTACGGTGCCCAAATAATGTATTAATAATTTTTGACAACATCGGAAAAGTTCTTCCGATTTTGCTGCCGCCGTGGCAAATGTCGGGAAGGATAGCGCCGATCACTCCGGCGCCCAGCAAGATCACCGGATCGTAATGGGTGATTTGTGCAAAAGCAAGGCTTGCTGCGATACCGCCTGTGATATGTGTTTTTCCTGTCATGCGAATTGTCTCCTTTTTTATTGTTCCATCTTTTATTATACGCAAAATAGGGTATGGTGTTGTTAGAGAAATTACGTAAAAGGAGTCGAGGGAATGGGAATTCATAAGTTTTTTACTTCATTGAATGATTTGGAGCGTATTATCCGGGCTCCTGGAAGATTTAAATTCGAAGAACATAACGTGGCAGCGCACTCTTGGAAAGTCAGCCAGTATGCCTTATTCTTTGCAACAATTGAAGAGCGGGCTGGACAGACCATCGATTGGAAATCCCTGTATGAAAAAACCATCAATCATGACTTTGCAGAAGTCTTTATCGGGGATATCAAAACCCCCGTCAAGCATTCATCTCCTGAATTGAAGGAAATGATTGCAAAAGTTGAAGAAGGCATGATGGAAAAGTTCATTCTACGGGAAATCCCTGAAGATTTTCAGGAAGTCTTTTTTGATCGGATGAAAGAAGGCAAAGATGCGACTATTGAAGGCCGGCTGCTTGAAATGGCGGACAAACTGGATCAGTTTTACGAATCTTTTGCAGAACTGAAACGAGGCAACGCTGACCAGGAATTTGTGGCGATGTACCGGATTGCATTGAAAAAGTTGCTGGCCATCCCGCTAAAAGCAAGTGTCACTTATTTTAGAGAAGTTGTGCTTGAAGATGTCATCAGCGAAGAGACCATTATTGATATCAGGGAAATTACCCGCGAGGTATTGAAGGGCTAACAAGCGTTTGCTATATGTTTTATCTTAAATTTATGGTAAATTTATTACTATATAAAATAACCCGGAGGTGAATCCCTTATTTAAGGGAATTTATTGGACCCCATACTTTTAATGAATTTAGCTTTACTCGTTTTACTAATCGCGTTGACTGCGTTTTTCGTCGGTGCAGAGTTTGCTGTTGTCAAAGTCCGCATTTCGCGCATTGATCAGCTGATTGAAGAAGGAAATAAAAAAGCTGTGCTTGTAAAAAAAGTAGTCAGCGATTTGGATTATTACTTATCGGCTTGTCAGCTTGGCATCACAGTGACAGCGCTCGGGCTCGGATGGTTGGGAGAACCTACAATTGAGCGCCTTTTGCATCCTCTATTCGAAATTCTTGGCGTTCCTGCTTCTGTTTCCCTGATTATTTCGTTTGTCCTGGCATTCTCACTTGTGACTTTCCTGCATGTTGTAGTCGGTGAAATGGCACCGAAATCGCTGGCGCTGCAATTTGCTGAGCGCATGACTTTGTCCTTGGCTCCACCACTTTACTGGTTTGGTAAAGTCATGGCACCTTTTATCTTCATTTTAAATGGCTCCGCTCGAGTGTTTCTGCGGATCTTCGGCGTACAGCAGGTCAAAGAAGATCAGGCCCATTCAGAAGAAGAACTGAAAATCATCATGGCTCAAAGTTTTCAAAGTGGTGAAATCAATCAGACTGAGCTTTCCTATATGCAAAACATCTTTGCATTCGATGAGCGAAGTGCGAAGGACGTCATGGTCCCCCGCACACAAATCATTGCATTCCCGCAGGATTTGAACAGCGAGGAATTGCTGGCGGAGCTTCGAGAACACCGGTATACCCGCTATCCTATTGCGAATAACGGAGATAAAGACGATTTGATTGGGTTTATTAATGCGAAGGAAATTTTAACGCATTATGCGGTAAATGGCAGTGTCAACATGGTTGACTTTATGCATGAACTTCCTTATTTCCATGAAACTACGCCGCTTCAAACGGCGCTCATGAAAATGCAAAAGGACCGTACACATATCGCGCTTGTTATTGACGAATACGGCGGAACATCCGGCATCATTACGATGGAAGATATTTTAGAAGAAATCGTTGGCGAAATACGCGATGAATTTGACGATGAAGAAGAAGCTGAAATTATTAAAGAAAGCGAAGACCGTTATCTTATAAACGGGCGCGTTCTTTTAAAAGACTTGGAAGAGCGCTTTAACATGGAATTTGAAGACAGCGAAGACATCGATACGATAGCCGGCTGGATTCAACACCAGTTGATTGAGGCTGAAACTGGAGATGTTGTCGAAAAAGAAGGCCACCGCTGGTCAATTATTGACATGGAGAACCACCATATCCTGAAAGTGGCGGTTGAAATCGTCACCAATTAATAAAAGAAAGGCATTCCTAAGTTGGAATGCCTTTCTTTTTGTCTAAAAAATCCAATTAATTCGGCTCAGAATTGACCTTTAGTCATCTCTTATATAAAATAAGAACAAACGTTCTTAACAGAAGGAGGCTCATGATGAAGCTAAACAAACATTTATCAGTAAAAGGGCACATTAAAGACCGAGGAAGCATTAAATGGACTGCTATGATGCTGCCAGAGCATGTGCAAATGCTTCGCGAATGGCAGAAAGAAGACCGCTACAACACGAAACCTGATCTGGACGAATTTGACTTGGAAGCTATTTATGAAGAAATCCAACTCGCCTATAAACGGCAATGTGATATTGAAATCCGCGTCTGGCGCGGAGACGCGCAAACTTTCGCGGGCATTGTCACTGTTGTTGACTTGCGCCTGCAGAAGCTCCATCTCGATACCGGACTCCATACCCAAAAGCTTTCATTTGCAGAAATTATAGGTGCTAAGACCTTGGATTAAGCAGGAAAAAGAAGCGGCATGCCCATCTGCATGTCCGCTTCTTTCCGTTTAGAGGATTAAAGTACAGCATTACGGGGCATATAAAAGATAAGCAACATTAACTAAGGAGGTTGGATTTATGAGCAAAGCGAAGGCCGTCGCCAAAGATTTGGTCGGCGAAATTAAAAAAGACAGGGCCACGACACTGGCTGCTGCACAAGCTTATTATTATTTATTAGCTATTGTTCCATTATTAATCTTGTTACTAGCAATTCTTCCGTATTTACAGCTCGACCCACAACGGGTGATGGATTTGGTCGGTACGGTTCTTCCAGGAGAAATGGCTGCCACGTTCCAGGATACAATTGTTAGTGTAGTTACTACACCATCCGGCGGTTTATTGACATTCGGTATTTTGGGAACGCTGTGGTCTGCTTCTAATGCCATGACAGCCTTTATCGAAGCGACTAATCAAGCTTATGATGTAGAAGAAACGCGTTCTTTCATCAAATTGAAAGGCATGGCAATTATCTTGACTCTCTTTATGCTGGTTGCTGTTATTGTGGCACTGGTTCTGCCGATTTTCGGCGGCACCATTATCGACACGATCAGTTCAATTCTAAGTTTACCCCCGCAAACCGAAATTATCTTCCAAGTGCTTCGCTGGGTCATTTCCATTGCGGTTATGAGCATTGTATTGGCGTTCCTTTATAAATTTGCGCCGAATAAGAGTTTTCCGTTTAAAGAAGTAATTATCGGCGCTGTTATTGCTACGGTTCTGTGGCAAGTCGTGTCACTCGGCTTCTCGTTTTATGTTTCAAACTTCGGCAGCTATTCTGCTACTTACGGCAGTCTCGGCGGCATTATTGTTTTAATGCTGTGGTTTTTCCTGACCGGTCTAATCCTGGTCGTCGGTGCGGAAATAAACGCCATCCTGCATAAACGAAAACACACAAAAAATGCACCTGCTCAAGTATTTGAAGAGTAGCAAAAAACCAGCGCACTGATAAAAATCAGTGCGCTGGTTTATTTTTGGTACATAACCATCCATTCATCAATCTCAAAAGTCTGAATTTCTCCGTTTTGGACAGCGATTTTAAAATAGTCTTTGGCTGCGGCATTTGCCTCCAGCAAATGCCACGTGACACGTTCAATCTGTTCTTCGCTGTCTGCCGTCCGTCTTACCCATGTTGGATACTTGAATGTTTTTTTGCGGTCCAGTGATTGGATTTCCTCCAGTGCATTAGCTTCCAGCAAATGGCGCCATTCCCTTTTGGACAAACAACGCGCATGGCTGTCATCTCTCAGTTTTTCTGTGGTATTCATGAAAATGCCCAATTCAGCATCTTCTGGGGCAACATTATCAATCAAAATAAGTTTTCCGCCCGGCTTTAATACCCGTGCTGTTTCCTGGATGAACTTTTCCGGATGTGGAAAATGATGCGGCGCGATTCTGCAAACTGCTGCATCAAAGCTATCGGCTAAAAAAGGCAAAGCTTCAGCATCTGCAACCACATAAAAAATATTGTCAAAGTCCTTTTGGAGATGCTTTGCTGTGTTTTCCAGCATCGCCTCTGTCAAATCGGTTGAAACGACTGTACCGACTCGCGGTGCCAGTACTCTGGAGACATGCCCGCCGCCTGTCGCAATATCCAGGATGGTCCATGTTTTTTCAGGGTGCAGCCACTCAGCTAAGAGCGGAAGATCGTCCCCTTTCGCATGGATATCGCTTGTTACATACTTGTCAGCGTTTTTGCCAAATACCGACTTCACTTTGTTTTTCACTTGTTCTTCCATTATCTATCCCCCTTAATGCTTGGATGCCAGGCCGATGCTCTAAAAAGTTCCGGTAGGCGAAACCGGCAACTTCCTCTTCCGAATAACGCTTTTGCAGTTCATTGACAAGATTCTGGAATTTCGAGGCATTTTCCAAATCCTCTATATACGCACCGATGCCGTCAAAATCGGAACCGATTCCGATATTCTGGACGCCGCCAAGTCCGCAGAAGTGGTCGATGTGCTTGATCAAATCCGGAATGGTGACCTTGGACGTATCTTCTTTAATAAAGTCCAGACAAAATACCACGTCGATCAAACCGTTCTTCGCAAACATCGCTTTGGCCTGATCGTCGTCGAGGTTGCGCGGATGATTACGGAGCGCGCGGGCATTGGAATGGCTCGCCATCGGATAATCCGCAAGTTCCATGACATCCCAAAAGCCTTTTACGGATAAATGAGAAACATCCGTGAAAACCCGGTGTTCATTGTTCAGGCGCACCACTTCTTTGCCTAGCAGCGTCAAGCCGCCTCCACGCGGTTCTCCTGCGCCGTCTGCACATAAATTGGCGTTGTTCCACGTCAGTCCAATTGACAGCACACCCAAGCGGTATAATTGGCGCAGTTTCATCAAATCGTTGCCGAATGCATCCGCTCCTTCAAGCGTCAAAACAGCGCCAATTTCATTGTCTTTTAAGCGGTCGATGTCTTCCCATTTTTTGATATGTTTCATCGCCGGGTTTTTACCGAGAACTTCCGTGTAGAACAAATCCACTTGCTCCAGCGCATGCTGCCACTTCTCATCTGACGGTACATCCGGGTAAAGGAAAATAGCAAAAAACTGGACTTTTACGCCGCCTGCATGGAGGCGCTGGAAATTTGTATCCAATGCCTCAGAATCAGTAAAGTTTAACGGCTCTTGTTGAAAAAAACTTCCTCTTTTAGCTAACTGCAATTTCAGCAAAGCATCACAATGTGTATCGATGATTTTCATTTATTCATCTCCTTCTTCCACGCAAGCTTCAACGAATCCCTTGAAAATTTTCTGAGAAGGCTCATCGGATGCGATCGCCATATTTTCGGGATGCCATTGCAGCCCCAGTACGAAATGATGCGCCTTGCTTTCAATCGCTTCTATTACGCCATCGCTTGCGGTTCCGCTGATTAGAAATGAATCAGGAACATGCCGGTTCGCCTGATGATGGCGGCTGTTGACTCTCAGTTTTTCAGTTCCAGTCAAACGATGAAGCAACGAACCTTCTTCCACGTGAACGAAGTGGCTGCCATGTTCCACTGGCGCCTTTTGCTGGTGCTGAAGCACATCGCCTTCTTTTTGAGCAGGAATATCCTGATACATATCTCCACCCACTGCGACATTCAAAATTTGTGCTCCGCGGCATACGCCTAGGATCGGTTTGCCCAGTTCCAGGACTTTTTGGATCAATGCCAGTTCAAAAGCATCCCTTGAAGGAATAATGGTGCCTAAATTCGGATGGGGCTCTTCTCCGAAAAGAGTTGGATCCACATCATAGCCGCCTGCTGCAAATAGCCCATCAATGTGCTCAGCTATCTGGTCTATATCTGCTTCTTCTGTTAAATGCGGAAGCATAATGGGTAATCCTCCCGCGTGCAGAATCGCTTCTGTATCCGCCAGTTGAATCTGGTATTTTTCTTTGCCTAACTCTTTTGATGAAGTAACTCCAATAATCGGTCTCATATGTAGTTCCTCCTTGCTTATTTTTCTGAATACCTTAAACATACAGAATTGAGAGTGAAATTACTAGACGCTCAATGAGGTTATTGAGTTTTTCTCCAAATCAGCACAAGCCCCGAAAAGAAATTTACTTTTCGGGGCTTGTGTCAGTTATTCACCGTCATACGCTGCAATCGCTGTAGCGATGGCGTCTTCAATTGGCGTAACGGTGGCTAAATCATTGTTGATCACAATCGAAAAGACCAGCTTCTCTCCCTCTTTCGTGGTGGCATATCCGGATAATGAAGAAACAGCTGTCAGGCTTCCGGTTTTAGCTGTGACATTTCCTGTTGCTTCCCCTGTTTTCATCCGGTTGCGAAGCGTTCCTCCGACCATGCGGTCTGCTGCACCAGCTACTGGGAGAGAAGTTAAGAAAGTGTCATGCCAATCTTTTGGCTGCGCCGCGTAAAGCAGCTGAGAAATTTCATTCGCTGGAATCAAATTCACATGAGACATACCTGAAGCGTCGCGCAATTGAATGGTATCCGTATCGACGCCCAGCTCTGCCGCTACTTCTTCAATTACATCAAGGCCCGCGTCCCAGCTGCCTTCAGCGGATACCACCTGTCCCATCTCTTTGGCCAAAATTTCCGCGTGCCCGTTATTGCTCAGCTTCATGAACGGAATGAAAAGATCGCGCAGCGGCATGGATTTCCGATCAGCAAGCATTGTGGTGCCTTCAGGGGTTTCTCCCATCTCTAGACCGTGATTGCCGGTCAATTGGATGCCCTCAGCCAGCAATGCGTTTTCAAATAAATCAAGCGCATAGCCGGCAGGCTCTGAGACCGCAATCCACTCGCGTGTCCGCGATCCTTCAAGCGGCATTTCCCCTTCAATAAGGATGTCATTTGTTCCGTGATCGCGTGTGATGGAAACTGTCTTTTTCTGCCCCGCCGGCACGGTCGTTGTTTTATTGATGACATTTACATAATCCGTATGCGGCGTGAGTGTCACTTTTGTTTCGGTTCCTCTTTGATCTCCCGGATTGACTTCCACAATGACTGACCCGGCGTCGTAGTCTTCATTTGGTGAAGCAGTAAGGGCGGATACTTGCGCCCCGTAATAGTAGATTTCATCTTTCCAAGTGATGTCTTCAGACAACCGCTCGTCGTCATACCAAGTATCATCGCCGATTAAGTCGCCTTTCACTTTTTGGATGCCTTGGCTTTTCAATTCGGCAGCAAACTGTTCAAAGTCTTCCTGCAGCAAAGTCGGATCTCCTTTGCCTTTCAAATACAAATTGCCTTGCAGGACTTTTCCTTTAAGCTTGCCGTCTGTATGTATTTCCGTGGTGAACTGATAGTCTTCCCCAAGCGTTTCAAGTGCAGCCATACTGCTGAACAATTTCGTGTTCGACGCCGGTTTTAGGCGAACATCGCCGAAATGGTCGTAAATCACTTCCCCTGAATCAGCTTTTCGTACACTGACACCGGTGGTTGCCCCATCCAGCCGCTTATCCTGTAAAATTCCATTGATGTCATTAACCAACCCTGCATAGTCTTCATCCGCCCCCGCCGACTGGTTGCCATCACCCCATTGCATCGGCGAAAAAGCCAATACCGCTGCTAAAAATAAAAGAACTCCCCACTTCCAAGACCGCTTCTTTTCCACTTTTCCATCTCCTTCAATCGTGTAATAACAGAAGCGTAGCATATCAATAGAAAGAATATTCCGTTTTTTATACAAATGAATCAATGAACATATAATTTTTATCATTAGTAGTAATATTATCCATTTTTTATTAAAAAATAATAGCTGGAAATGGCAATTGGGCATATTACCTTGCTAGTTGGGCATAAAGCATCCAGAGTAGGGTATAATCGGCTTGAAGTAGAGCATAAAACGAAAAAAAGAGAGGCATGTCCTGCCTCTCTTCATACACCCGCTTTAATTTTCAGCCTTCCCACTGGATATCCGTTGAATGGACAAGCCGTTCTCCGACAAAAATCCGGCATTGCACTTTAAAAAGGAACAAACCGATCGAGACTTTGATGTCTTCAGTCTCGCCTTCATCATTTTGCACTTTCCCGAACAGCCGTGAACTCCAATGGAACCCCAATTGTTCATCCTGCAAAACGCCATCCACAAAAAGCTTTTCACTTGATAAGGTTTTCTCTACTTGAATTGTGTGCGATCCGTACTTCAACTTCCAGACATGCCTCATACCATCGCCTCCTGCTCGTTACTGTTAAAGTCAGTATAGCAGAAATAGAAAAGGCATTGCGTTTCCGCAATGCCTCGTTTTCTAATTATTGTTTCACCAATTCCAGTTCAACCGGAATCGATGCTTCCACTTCTTCGCCATCCAATGCTTTTACAGCAGTCTCGACTGCTGTCTGCCCGATCAATTCCGGCTTCTGGGCAATGGTTCCAGCCAAGCGGCCTTCTTCCACCGCTTTAACTGCGTCTTCTGTTGCATCGAAGCCAACCACTGTGATGTCTTTTCCTGCTGCTTCAATCGCTTCAAGAGCGCCCAATGCCATTTCGTCGTTGTGCGCAAACACTCCCTTAATGTCAGGGTTTCCTTGAAGAATGTTTTCCATAACCGTCAAACCTTCTGCACGGTCAAAATTAGCTGTTTGTTTCGCTACTACTTCTAAACCTTCTACTGCTACTTTGTTGAAGCCTTCTCCGCGTTCACGTGCTGCAGAAGCTCCTGGCACGCCTTCCAGTTCAGCTACTTGTGCGCCGTCGCCAACAAGCGACAATAAGTATTCTCCTGCCATTTCCCCACCGGCAATGTTGTCTGATGCAATATGGGAAACAACTTCTCCGACTGCTGCGCTTCGGTCAACTGTAATCACAGGAATGTTTGCTGAATTGGCAGATTCAACTGCTGCAGCCACCGCTTCAGAATCCACAGGGTTGATCATGATTAAATCCACGCCTTGCTGAATTAAATCTTCAACGTCACTTGCCTGCTTTGCTGCATCATCTTGAGCATCTACTACAGAAATCGTTGCGCCCAGTTCTTTCGCTTTCGCTTCAGCACCTTCACTCAATGTGACAAAGAACGGGTTATTCAATGTAGAAATAGAGAAACCGATTTTGTAATCTCCACCCGATTCTCCACCGCCTCCAGCATCCTCTGATTCAGAACCAGGCGCTTCCATTGAACATGCTGCCAAAATCATCATTGCTGCCAATACCAATAGTAAAAATATTTTCTTCATTTTCTTACACCCCTTATGCTGTTTTTTTGCGGTCCAGGAGAACCGCCAATAATATTACTGCACCTTTGACCACTTGCTGAAAAAAGGATGAAACCCCGATCAAATTCAATCCATTATTCAAGACGCCGATGATCAATGCACCGATCAAAGTGCCGACAATCCATCCCCGGCCTCCCGTTAAACTGGTGCCGCCAAGGACAACCGCTGCAATGGCATCCAGTTCAAACATTTCCCCTGCTGTAGGCTGAGCTGAGTTCAGCCGTGAAGTCAGGATTAAAGAAGCAAGTCCGGCAAGCAGACCAACCAATGCATATACATAGATTTTAATGCGGTCGGCATTGATGCCTGAAAGAATAGATGCTTCTTCATTGCCTCCTACTGCAAACACACGCCTGCCAAATGTGGTCTTTTTCAAGATAAAGTACAGAATCCCGAAACTGATGAGCATCGTAACCACAGGAATTGGAATCCCTAGAAAATAACCTTTCCCAAGCATCTGGAAAGCCATACTGTCACCCAGGCCCGAAATCGGACGGCCTTCTGTATAAACCAGCGTCAAGCCACGATAAATCGTCATTGTGGCAAGTGTCGCAATAAATGGTGCCACTTTTCCTTTGGCAATGATGATTCCATTTATCGCCCCTAAAACAGCTCCGAGCAATAATCCGAGCAGCATGGCCAGAATCGGGTCCATCCCGCTCGCCATCATCCCGGCTGTAACAGCACCGGTAAGGGCGAGTATCGAACCGACCGATAAATCAATTCCTCCGGTTAAAATGACAAACGTCATTCCGAATGCGATCAGCGCATTCATTGAAACTTGCCGCAAAACATTCAGCAAGTTATTCGCAGCCAGAAATCTTGGCTCTAAAATAGAGATAATAAGGACAATAAGGATCAATCCGATAAACGGAGCGATTTTTTGAAGCACCGATTGGTTACCTGTTTTCAACTGCAAGTTTTCCACCTCCTGTAGCAAAATGCATAATTCGTTCCTGCGTCATTTCCTGTTTCGGCAGATCGGCCGTCACTTTTCCTTCGTGCATAACGATGACCCGATCTGCCATGCCAATCACTTCCGGCAATTCAGATGAAATCATCAAAATCGCCACGCCGCGTTCAGCCAGCTCGTTGATGATCGAGTAAATTTCTTTTTTCGCTCCGACATCGACGCCGCGAGTCGGTTCATCGAGAATCAGCAGTTCCGGTTCGATTCCTAGCCATTTAGCAATTACCACTTTCTGCTGATTCCCACCGCTCAGTGATTTTGCTGTCTGGGTCGGCCCCGAAGTCCGGATCCCTAAACGTTTGACCATCCGATCATATAGCGAACGCTCTTTATCTTTCGAAATCAAGCCATTCTTGGAAATAGAAGAAAAGTTGGTCATGCTGACATTCTCTTCTACGCTAAAATCAACAATCAACCCTTCGGATTTCCGGTCTTCTGTTACGTAACCGATTCCCAGTTCTTTTGCAGTCTTTGGCTTATCGATTTTGACTTGGCGGCCGTCCAACTCAATCGTCCCTGTATCCGCTTTCTTATAGCCAAACAAAGATTGAGCCACTTCTGTACGCCCAGCTCCCATCAAACCGGCAATCGAAAGGACTTCCCCTTTTCGGATTTCGAATGAGACATTTTCGAAACAGTCTTTCCGCGACAATCCTTTGACTGCCAATTTGACTTCTCCGATTTGCGCATTGCGCTCAGGAAAGCGTTCACCCAGTTCACGCCCAACCATCATTTGGACAATTTCTTCAAAAGAAGTTTCACTGATATTCCGGTCTCCAACATACTGGCCGTCCCGCAATATAGTGATGCGGTCACATAGAGAGAAAATCTCTTCCATTCGGTGAGATATGTAGATGAACGAAACTCCTTTGCTCTGCAAATTGCGGATTGTCGCAAACAGCGTGTCAATCTCCCGGTCTGTTAAAGCAGCAGTCGGTTCATCCATGACAATCACTTCAGCCTCGGCAGACAGCGCTTTTGCAATCTCTACGATTTGCTGCTGTCCAACCGAAAGCATGCTGGCTGGCTGAGATGGGTCGACATTCAAACCGAGTTCTGATAAAGCCTTGCGCGTTTTCTCCCGCATATCTTTGGTCTTTAAAATTCCACTGCGTCCAAATGTTTCTTCTTTTCCCAGAAAAAGATTATCGGTAATCGACAAATGCGGCAGAATGTTTAATTCTTGATGAATCACTGCAATTCCGGCTTCTTCTGCTTGCTTAGGCGAAGTGAAATGGACTTCTTTCCCTTTTACTTCAACGGTTCCGCTGTCGCGGAAATAAATGCCGGTCAATATTTTCATCAATGTCGATTTCCCTGCACCGTTTTCCCCCATCAATGCATGGATTTCTCCTTTTTCCAAAGAAAATTGGACGTTATTAAGAACTTTGTTTCCACTGAACGATTTTGATATATTGTTCATTTTTATCATGGCGGCTCACCTCCCTGTTAAAAAATTACCCCGGAACGAAGGATGATATTCGCATAAGGGGTAGCTTCTCCTGTGCGTATAATCAGTTTTGCTTGCTTGCTTTGTTCTTTCAGTTCCTCATGCGATATGTAGCCGGCTTCAATTTGGTCCAGAATTCCAGTTTCCACTTCCCGATTCCCTTCTGTTATTTCCCGGGCAATAAAAGCCGCTTCCACTTGGAAATCTTCTAGAATTGCCTCTAAAACAGTTAAAAAAGAAGGCTCCCCGATACGGAAGGATAAATCAATGCACGGTACACCTTTTGGAATTGGCAATCCGCAGTCGCCTATCACCAATAAGTCTGTATGGCCGAATGATGCGAGAGAAGCTGCAATATCCCGATTGATCATTCCCAATTTCTTCATAGCCGTTCCCCTTTCAAGCGTGCCAATACTTCTTCCCTTTTAGGCATTCCGCCTTGGGCACCAAATTTTTCAACAGACAAGGAAGCTGCTGCATTAGCGAATCGCACCGCCTCTTCAAATGGCATAGCTTCAGCCAGCGCAACACCAAGCGCACCGTTGAATGTATCTCCAGCACCCGTTGTATCAACAGCTTCGGTTGTGAACCCTTCAACTATGACGTGGCGGGAGCCATCAAAATAGCGCGCCCCTTGTTGGCCGATTGTGACGATAAGCCGGTTTGGATACTGTTCGAGCGCTTTTTCCCAATCTTCGCCAAACATCTCTTCCGCCTCTGTTTCATTCGGCGTTAAATACGTTGCATAGGGCAGAAAACTATCAGTGAAGCCTGTTGCCGGAGCCGGATTCAAAATAGTCGGCACCCCGTGCTGATGACAAATTTCCAAAGTCCTCTGAATAACCGGAATCGGCATCTCCAATTGCATGATCACCATGCTGCTTCGTGACAACTGCGATTCAAAGGTATCCATTTCTTCCGCTTTCAGACCATGATTCGCTCCCGGAACGACGATAATCCGGTTGTCGCCTTCAGACAATAGGATGTTGGCAATGCCGCTTGTTCCCGGCATCCGTTTCACCGCTTCTATGTGGACGGATTCTATTTTCAATCCAGCAAGCAGCTCATCGCCGAAAGCATCAGTGCCAACCGCTCCAATCATATGCACTTCACTTCCAAGCCGAGCGGCTGCAACGGCCTGGTTGGCACCTTTCCCTCCAGGTACTGTCGTATATAGATCGCCCAAAGCCGTTTCTCCTTGTTTTGGAAAACGGCTGGTGCGCACGACCAAGTCCATGTTAATGCTTCCCACTACTGTAATCACTCTTCCACGCTCCTTGTAGTTCCCCGGATTTTCAATTCCACTGGCACTTCATAAAAATGCTGTTCTTCCGTTTGATTTTCTATCCGTTTGATTAAAACTCGGGTGGCGATAGCGCCCATTTTATAAATGTCCTGTGCTACTGTCGTCAATCCGGGCGACAGCATTTCCCCCATCGCGATTCCGTCAAAGCCCACGATCTGCAGCTCATCCGGCACACTGATGCCAAGCGTATTCGCCGCCTTCAAAGCGCCTGCTGCAGACACATCGCTGCTGGCGAATATGCCATCAATATCTTTTTGTTCCTGCAGAATGCTTTCTACTATTTTTTCTGATTCCGTAAAATGGAATGGACAAATGGCCACGTGATGTTCAATGCCGGAATGGCGGATGACATCCATAAACCCTTCATAGCGATCATTCGCCGGATTCAATTCTTCCGGTCCCCGCAGAAAGAGAATTTTCTTGCAGCCTCTTTCCAATAGCGCGCGGGTTCCGATTCCAGCGCCTTCCCGGTTATTGGAAGCTACCGTAGGAATATTCGCATTGATCGCCCGGTCAAGTGCTACGATCGGCAAAGGAATATTGGCATAATGGGGAGCATCCAACTGGTTGGAGGTGACGATAAATCCGTCAATGTATTTTTTTCTCAATGTTTCAATATAATTTTTTTCCTTTTCAGGGTTTTCATCCGAATTGCATAAGATGACCGTATAGCCATATGTCAAGGCGACATCTTCAACGGCGCGGGCCAATTCCGGAAAAAAAGGGTTGGTAATGTCGGGTACAATAAGGCCGATGATGTTCGTCTTTTTCGTGTTGAGAGAACGGGCAACTGGATTCAGCTCATATTTCAACTCTTTAACAGCGTCAGCGACCGCTCTCGCTGCTTCTCCGCTGACATATCCGCTGTCATTCAAGTAACGGGACACGGTCGCCACTGAAACTCCCGCTTTCTTTGCCACGTCTCTAATCGTCGTCATAATCATACTCCGTTCTCTAAATATGTAACCGGTTACACAAAAATATACATCGTTCCATAAAATCTGTCAATATGAATTTTTGCAATAAAAAAACAGACTTTCATTGAAAGTCTGTTTTTCTCGATTCATTTATCATTTTAAGCATTTACTTCTTCAGTTTTCTGCAGACGCTTTTCTTCTGTTTCCGCTACATAAACTGCGCAAGCTGCATCGCCCGTAATGTTAACGGCGGTTCTTGTCATATCAAGCAAGCGGTCAATACCGATGATCAGACCAATTCCTTCAACCGGCAGCCCAACGCTGCTAAGGACCATTGCCAGCATGATGAGGCCGACGCCCGGAACTCCTGCAGTCCCGACACTGGCTAATACTGCTGTCAATACAACTGTAGCAAGCTCTACTAATGTCAATTCAATTCCAAAGGCCTGTGCAATGAATATCGTTGCAACACCTTGCATGATTGCAGTGCCGTCCATATTGATAGTCGCCCCAAGCGGCTGTACAAATGAACTGATGGATTTTGGCACGCCTAAATCTTTTTGTGCCACTTCCATCGATACCGGCAAGGTCGCATTACTGCTGGATGTACTAAATGCTACACTCATTGCTGGTGCAAATTTCTTGAAGAACCAGATTGGATTTTTCTTTGCCAAAAATGCAACCGTTCCCCCATATGTAACCACAGAATGAATAAAAAGTGCAGCTAAAATTACTATCATATAAGATCCCATTGCTTTCATCGCTGAAAACCCTTGAGACCCTACCGCTGTCGCAATCAATCCGAATGTACCATACGGTGCAAACTTCATGACCAAGCCCACCAGATACATCATGACTTCGTTTCCTTGTTCAATAAGATTGAAGATCCCTTTTGTCTTTTCACCAAGCGCTGTCAGTGCCAGTCCAATAAATACGGCAAACACAATAATTTGAAGCATATTGCCTTCTGTCATAGCAGCCAACGGGTTGTCTGGAATAATATTTAATAGCGTATCAGCTACGGAAGGAGCTTCCTCACTTTCAAATGAAGCACTTCCAAGATCAAAATCTCCTGCAAGGCCAGGTTTGATTATTGTTGCCAGACTAAGCCCAATTATAATCGCAATTGTCGTAGTCACTAAGAAATATGTAACCGTCTTAAAGCCGATGCGCCCCAGTTTAGCTGGATCACCAAGTCCTGCTGTCCCCAAAATGATAGAGAACAGTACAAGTGGTACTACAAGCATACTGATCATGCTCAAAAATAGTTGGCCAAGCGGCACAAATAAAAATGTATTTAAATTTTCGAAAGCTCCGGGTGCAAATAAATTAATAAGTAATCCTACAATAGCACCTGTAACAAGTCCGGTTAATACTTTTACAGTTAAACTCGTTTTTTTCATGTATCTCTTCCTCTTTTTTTTGACTTAGACATTAGTTTAACTGAAAATCAAATTAATATACAAGTATTAAATGTATTCAGCTAACGACAATAATTAATATACTTCGATATCATTATGGCTCCTAGATATATTACCCTACTGAACTTTCCAATATTCAATAAATTTAAAAAGGAAGGGTATGGAAGCGGGCTGAAAGGCATAATAATAACCCACTTTCCTTAATAAGGAAAATATGTTATTTTACACTAGGGTATCAGCAATATCTTGCCGATGCTTTTTCTGCTTTCAATGTGGGCATGCGCTTCTGAAGCTTCCGCTAACGGAAAGCGTTTTGAGATGGCCATTTCGAGCTTTTTCTCAAGCATGAATGCCGTTATTCTTTGTGCTGCTTCCTGTAAAAATTCCGGCCGCTGTTTGCGGTAAGTTCCTGTACTGTAGCCGATGACTGAGCGGCAGCTGGAATGCAGATCAGCAGTCGTGATTTTTCCCGGCACAGACCCTGAATTTCCATGGCCAAAAGAAATGATTCTGCCAAACGGAGCCAGGCATTTCATGCTTTTCTCAAAATTCTCTCCAGCAACAGTATCCAGAATGACATCCACCCCTTTGCCGTCCGTCAATTTTTTCACTTCTTCTACAAAATCTCCTGTCACGTAATTGATTACATGGCCAGCCCCAAAGTTTTTGGCGATGCCCTTTTTTTCGTCACTGCCAACCGTTCCAATAATCATTCCTGCACCGAAGATTTTGGCTAACTGAATCGCCGTCGAGCCGATGCCGCCTGCCGCCGCATGGATCAGGATGCTCTCTCCCGGAGCGAGCCGCGCCATTTTTTGTATGACGTTGTACGCGGTAATTCCCACGGTCAGCGAAGCTGCGGCCGTTTCGATATCCATTCCATCCGGAACCATATAAGTCAAATCTTCGTCCGCTGCCACGTACTCAGCGTAAGACCCTTCTTTTGGAAATGCCATCACCCGCTGCCCCGGCTTACACTTCGTTACTTCACTTCCCACTTCGATAATTTCCCCTGCACAGTCCAGCCCCGGAGTAAACGCTGCTCCCGGCGCTGTTCCATGGTATTGTCCTTGGCGCGCTTTGATATCTGCAAAATTCACGCTGATTGCCTGTACTTGTATCAGCACCTGGTTCGGCGTAATTTTCGGTTCTTCCACTTCCAGAAGCTGCATGACTTCAGGCGCTCCCAGTTCCTTCACAACGATTGCTTTCATTCACCCATCCCCCTAAAATTTTCATGTTAAAATTTTAAGTAAATAATCCGCATAAATCTGTTCAATTTCCTCTTTGCTGAATTCTCCTTCTGGCGAATACCAGACTTGAATCCAATTGGCCGCACCTAAAATAATCATCCTGGCCATTTTTTTTTGGTTTACCGTGAACTCCCCTTTTTGAATTCCCTGCTGAATCATTTGATCGAAAAGCCCCGCATATGCATCTCTCTTTTTTACAATCGGATCGATGTATTCTTCCGAGAAAATCTGCTCCGGTTTTACAGTCAGGTTGAAAATTTCTTTCTCTTGTATGGCAATATCCAAATGGACTTTTATGGCTGCCTTCATTTTTTCCCCGGAGGAAATTTCCTTTCCATATATGTCTTCCAACTGATTAAAAGCATTAGACAGGATTAAATCGTGGCATTGAAACAACAATTCTTCTTTATTCTTAAAATAATAATAAAGCGATCCTTTTGTCATCAGCAGTTCAGCTGCAATATCTTCCATTGTCGTATGATGGAATCCCTTTCTTGAGATAACCAGACTGGCTGAACGAAGGATGTCCTCTCTTTTCTTAGCCGCTTTTTTTTCTCTTAAATTCATCGCAGCACCTCATACTTATTTATTTTCTCATTGCCTGCTCTCTTTTGCCTTTTTCCCTATTATAAATTACTGAAACAATTTTGAATGGCCGATTAAATACGACGAACAAAAAATAAGCCCTTCATTGTAAAATGAAGGGCCCTCAACTCTATTATTCACCTAAGTCAACATTGTGATATACCTGTTGCACATCTTCTAAATCTTCGATGGCATCAATCATTTTCTCAAATTGCACTTGCGTGTCTTCCGGCAGTTCCAGTTCATTTTGTGCAAGCATCGTCAACTCGGCAATGCTGAATTCAGTAATGCCGGCATTTTTGAATGCTTCCTGCACGACGTGGAACTGATCCGGTTCAGCGTAAACGATTACCGAATCTTCTTCTTCGATGATATCACGCACATCAATGTCCGCTTCCATCAGCAATTCAAGAATTTCATCAGCTGTTTTGTCTTCAATCCCGAAGACAGCCGTATGGTCAAACATATACGAAACCGATCCGCTGACGCCCATATTTCCGCCGTTCTTGCCGAATGCCGCACGCACGTCTGAAGCTGTGCGATTCACATTGTTCGTCAATGTATCGACAATCACCATTGACCCGTTAGGGCCGAAGCCTTCGTAACGCAGTTCATCATAGCTTTCTTCTGAACCGCCTTTTGCTTTTTCAATGGCCCGGTCAATGATGGCTTTTGGCACACTATATGTTTTCGCACGTTCAAGTACCACTTTCAGCGCCTGATTCGATTCCGGATCCGGCTCGCCTTGTTTAGCGGCAACGTAGATTTCCCGGCCGAACTTCGCATAAATACGGCTTGTGTTAGCGTCTTTGGAAGCTTTTTTCTCTTTAATATTATTCCACTTGCGTCCCATATGGTTTCCCACTTTCTTTCAGCTTTGAATGTGAAGAACGTTCACTAATCTTTATTATATAATAAATCCTGCATTTCTATCGACATATATACTCAAAAACTTCATGACTTGGTTTGAATAGGTACTTCGGAGGCAAGACACTATAAGAGAAGGATGTATTAAATTTAAAAGGAGGAATTCTAAATGGCAGGAAACAAAGCAATTATTATCACAGGCGGAGCTAGCGGCATCGGGCGCGAGGCTGCTTATCAATTAGCCAAAGCAGGAAATGCAATTGTGGTAGCCGATTTCAACGAAGAAGGCGCAAAAGAAACGGCAGCAAATATCAAAGCGCAAGGCGGCAAAGCAGCAGCGTTTAAAGTGGATGTATCGAAAGCGGAAGAAGTTGAAGCGATGGTTGATTTTGCGGTTGATACATTCGGTACATTGAATGGCCTATTCAACAATGCCGGCATCGGCTTAGTTAAACCATTGCTTGAAATGGATCCCGCTTCTTACCATAAAGTAATTGATGTCGATCAGCACAGTGTCTACTACGGCATCTATTATGGAGCGAAAAAAATGGTGGAACTTGGAGCCAAAGGGACAATCGTCAACACCGCTTCCATTTACGGCTCAATGGCTGCAAAAGGCAGCTTCAATTACAATGCCGCAAAAGCTGCGGTGGTCATGATGTCCAAATCGGGAGCCCTTGAACTGGCTGAACATGGCATCCGTGTAGTCGGCGTTGCTCCTGGGTTCATTGATACGCCGATTCTTGGAGACAATGAAGAAATGAAAAAAGCTTTGTCTGCGCTGCATATGCACAATCAGCTGATTCAGCCTGAAAAAGTGGCCAATGTAGTAAAGTTTCTATTCTCTGAAGAAGCCTCTGCTATCAACGGTTCAACTGTTGCGGTAGATGACGGATTCTTAAGCTTCAAATAAAGAAATCTTCAACTAGAAAAAAGCTGCCTTCAGTCAAAGGCAGCTTTTTTGGTTTTGCTTTTATCTACTCGAAAATATTCCGACAGCTGAATAACGCGGACATTCCCCGTATGCAATTCATGATAAATGCCTCTGCTGTCTGTAAACGATATATACTGATCCCGTTCACTGTGGATCAGAGCTTCCGCTTTTTCCTGTGACTCCACGTGGATAAATCTGCGGATGTAATGTTCTTCATCAAAAAAGTAAGTGATTTTGAATTCCTTCAAAGCAGCCATCCCCTTATTTAGAATACGGAGCCTTCTGAAAAAAGTAATTGGGTTTGACTATATCATTCTTATACGGCTTATGGAAAATATGCGTTGTCGCTGGTGATATCGGCGGAATCAGCCATACCCAGTTGCCGGTCAGATTTCTGCCCGCCGCATCTTCTTTTTTCTCAAAACTTTTAAACTGCTTGGCAGCGGTATGATGATCCACAATGGTGACACCGGCCTTCTGGAATGAATCCAGAACCGCAATATTCAGCTCAACCAGCGCCTTGTCTTTCCACAACGAACGGTTGGACTCGGTATTCAAGCCCATCACTTCCGCGACAGCCGGCAGCAAGTTATAACGGTCTTCATCAGCTAAGTTGCGGGCTCCTATTTCCGTCCCCATATACCAGCCATTGAACGGTGCCATCGGATAATGGATGCCGCCTATTTCCAATTTCATGTCGGAAATAATCGGAACGCCATACCATTTGGCCTGCAGCTCTGCAAAACGGTCAAATTCCGGATGCTCCAGTTCCACTTCAATCACAGATTCTTTAGGCATTTCAAAATAACGGGGTTCTTCGCCTTTCACTTGAATGACCAAGGGCAGTAAGTCAAAATGCGTCCTTTCACCTTGCCAGCCTAATTTTTCACATTGCTTAGTGAACTCGATGGAAGTCGAATCTCCTATAATTTCTCCGTCTTTTTCATAACCGGCGTACCGGATCAATTGGTGATTCCAGATTCTCATCGCGTCTTCGCCATTTGCAGCTGGCGGAAAAACAGTGAGCGTTGGCCGGATCTTACCCTTATTCGCCGCAAATTCAATGTGATTCACCAAAGCGTCATAAACCCCTTCGGCAGTGGTTTGCCGGCGTTCATCAAAAATGGTCAATGAGTTCCAAAAAAGGCGGCCGATGCAGCGGTTATTATTGCGCCATGCCATCCGGGCACCGTGTTCAAGCTCTTCAAATGTATGTCGATACGTATCAGTAGTTTCAATTTCACTGGCAATTTCAGCAATTCTATCATTCAGTTGTTGCTCATTCTTCCCTAATTCATAGTAGCAAACGGATAAAAACTCTATCGCTTCGTCGAGTAAGGCATTGGGTGTCCCCACAGCGTTCAACTTCATCACTCCTCGTCAACATCATATCATCATCCATTCATTTTTTTCACTTGCAGAACCTTTATGCACTTTGTTTTTTGAGAACAGGTGCAGTACACTTGAATTGAGCGAAAATACAGTCACAAGGAGAATCATTGATGGTAAAGGCTATTTTTTTTGATTTGGATGACACGTTGTTATGGGACAAAAAAAGTGTTGCTGCGGCATTCCAGAAAACCTGTGAAATGGCAGCAGATAAAAGCGGAAAAGATTGCACCGGGCTTGAAGAAGCTGTTCGCCAGGAAGCAAGCGGCCTTTATGCTGCATATGCAACTTATCCTTTCACCCAGATGATTGGCATCAATCCTTTTGAAGGGTTATGGGGAACTTTTGAAGACGAAGGCGCTGATTTTCAGGAAATGAAAAAAATCGTTCCCGAATACCGGCGTGACGCGTGGACACGCGGTTTAAAAAGAATCGGCATCGATGACCCGGACCTTGGCCAGGAGCTTGCCGAATATTTCCCTGAAGCCCGCAGACAGAGCCCTGTCCTATATGAAGAAACACTTTCCGTTCTCGACCGCTTGAAAGGGAAGTATGAGCTTTTGCTGTTGACGAACGGTTCTCCAGCTTTGCAGAATATCAAACTTGAAATCACTCCGGAAATAGCCCCTTACTTCGACCACATCGTCATTTCTGGAGCATTCGGCAAAGGAAAACCTGATCCTGCGATATTTGAACATGCGCTGGCCAAATTCGGCTATCAGGCAGACGATGTATTAATGGTTGGCGACAATTTAATGACCGATATCATCGGAGCCGAAAAAGCCGGCATCCGCTCGGTATGGATCAACCGGGAACAAAAAGCGCCACACGAAAGCATCACTCCTACATACGAAATCACACATCTTGAAGAATTGTTTCCGATTTTAGAGAAGCCATAGAAACACAAAAGAGACCCTTCGACAAGGGTCTCTTTTCGTTTTCATTCACATATTAATAGCTGTCACATGTTCGATTTCCGCCATGCTTGCCAATTGCGCTAAGCCGCTGTCTTCAGCCATTTTATCAATTGACAGCATCATGATGGCGTCTCCGCCTGCATTTGAACGGAATACCTGCATTGTTGCAATATTAACGCCTTCTTCGCCAAGCAAGGTTCCGACACGCCCGATCACTCCTGGACGGTCATTATGGCGGATAAACACCAGGTGTCCTTGAGGAACAATATCCACCAGGTAATTGTCTACTTTGACGATGCGTGCGCCTTGTCCATTCAGCAACGTGCCGGCCGCTGTTCTTGTGCCATTAGCTGATTTCACTTCCATTGTGATTAAATTAGTAAAGCCTTTTGCAGTGGTCGACTTGCTTTCATTAACCGTGATTCCTTTTTGGTTAGCCAAGTACAAAGCATTGACGTCATTAACGTTTTCCCCGAGATGGCGCTTCAGCAAGCCTTTTAAGGCATTACGCGTTAGCGGGCCTACTTCTACGTTCGCCAATTCCCCTGAATAATGGATATGAACTTCTTCTGCAGTGCCTTCACTCAGATCCGTCAAAAATCTTCCAAGCCGTTCAGCCAAATCAAAATAGGGTTCGATTTTCGCCATAATTTCTTTTGGAACAGACGGCAAGTTGACGGAGTTGCGGACAATGCCGGTTGTGAAATAACTAATGACATCTTTGCTGACATCCACTGCGACGCTTTCCTGCGCTTCAATAGTGCTGGCCCCTAAATGCGGGGTAGCCACTACTTCCGGCAAGTCCAATAAACGGAAATCCACCATCGGTTCCTGCTCAAAAACGTCAAGAGCAGCTCCGGCCACTTTTCCGCCTTTGATGGCATCATACAGCGCATTTTCATCAATGATGCCGCCGCGAGCACAGTTGATGATCTGTACACCGTCTTTCATAATTTTAAATGCTTCTGCATTGATCAAGTGGCGCGTTTCCTTCATTAAAGGGGTATGGACTGTGATAAAATCCGCCGCTTTCAATACATCTTCTACTGTGCCGAAATCAACGCCCATTTTTTTCGCTTTTTCAGCAGTCAGGAACGGGTCGTAGGCAATGACATTCATGCGCTGCCCTTTTGCCCGCGCCGCCACTTCCGTACCGATCCGCCCAAGTCCGATAACGCCGAGTGTCTTGTTTTTGAGTTCCACTCCGACATACGATTTCCGGTCCCAGTTCTGGTTGCGCAAAGCATAGAAGGCCTGCGGAATTTTACGTGCCATCGACATCAGCATCGCAATGGTATGTTCAGCAGCCGAATTTGTATTGCCGTCCGGCGCATTGACGACGATGACACCATGTTCCGTAGCCGCTTCCAGATCAATATTGTCGACCCCCACTCCGGCTCGGCCGATAATTTTCAAATGCTTCGCTTTTTCAATTATGTCCCGTGTGACTTGTGTCTGGCTTCGGACAAGCAAGGCATCAAAATCTTTGATCCGTTCACCCAATTGCTCCGGCGTTAAATTGGTTTCCATGACAAGGTTAAAGCCATCGGCCTGGCGCAACGGATAAATTCCATCTTCGCTTAATGGATCGCTGATTAAGATATTATATGTCATTGTGATTACTCTCCTTCATTCAAATAAATTTGCTGTGCAGCTTGGACACCTTTGCCAAGTTCGATTTCTTTCCCCACTTTAATCAAACCAATTTCCATTGCCGCTATCGCCTGCAGCATATCGGCTGGAGAACAATACCCCATATGGCCGATGCGGAAGATGGTTTTTGCCAAATGCTGCTGCCCCCCCGCAACTTCAAGGCCAAACTCTTTCTTCATGATTTTCCGGAACGCTTCTGAATCGAAGTCCGCCGGTTTAACCGCTGTAACGGTAGGAGAAGCTGCTTCGTCGTTTGTCAGAAGCGGAATATCCAATGCTTTAAACGCAGCGCGCGTCATATTCATCATCAGCTGGTGCCGGCTATAGACCTGCTCCAACCCTTCTTCTTCCAGCAATTCAAGCACTTGCTGCAAGCCGAACAAAATTGATAGCGCCGGCGTAAAGGGTGTCGTGTCTTTTAATATATTGTCACGGTGCTTTTTCAGATCGAGATAAAAACGGGGCTGCGTGTTCGCTTCGATTTTAGACCAGGCACGTTCGCTTGCTGCTACGAAGGAGAGCCCTGCAGGAAGCATAAAGGCTTTTTGGGAACCGGTCACAACGATATCAATTTCCCACTCATCCATTTTCGTTTCTGTTCCTCCAACACAAGATACACCGTCAACAATAAACAATGCTTCGGACACTTCTTTCACAGCTGCTGCCATTTCTTTCACCGGGTTTAATACACCGGTTGATGTTTCGCAAAAAGTCGATAGCACCACTTTTATTTCAGGATGCTTCTGTAAGAATGCTTTTACTGTTTCCGGGTCTGCTGCTTGCCCCCACTCCACTTCCAGCAAATGGGTTTTTATATCATAAGCCTTGCAGATTTTCACAAAACGCTCTCCAAAAGCCCCTGTTACTACCACTAATACTTCTTCGCCTGGCGCTACTGTATTGACGACTGCCGTTTCAAGGCCAGCCGTTCCGCTGCCCGTTAAAATCATCACTTCCTGCTGTGTACCAAAAACGCGTTTCAATTTTGGTCGGATAGCACTGATCATATCGGAAGTGCTTTGCCCTCTATGGCCGATCATCGGCTGGCTCATGGCCCGGTTGACGCTCGGCGGGATTGGCGTCGGTCCTGGGATTCGTAAAATTTGTTGGTCAGTCAGCATAATGGTATTCCCCTTTCGTATTTGGAAGCAGCAATAATGAGAAACTTCAATCAGTGAGGTCTTCAGCCCCATTGATTGTTAATTGATCCAATCGGACTTTTACGGTCAGTTGACCTCCCACTTGGGAAAGTGGGAATCTTACTGATCGTTAAAGCGCGATAAAAAAAGACTCCACGCCCCTCACATAAAATGCAAGGGGCGAAGAGTCTTTCGATTCGCGGTACCACCCTAATTCACTGCTTCAGATTCAAAAGCAGTCTCATTGGTTCACATGCGTAACGGGCACGAGCCGGATGGACCTACTTAGTTTCAATCCATCTATTCAGAAGTGCTGCCAAACGCCGGAACCGCTGATTTTCACCACCCATCAGCTCTCTGAAGATTCCTGTGCATAAAGCTTATCTTCGTCAAAATAGTTAATTTATTTTTGAATTGAGTCCATCATAACAAATCCAAAAAAGTTGTCAATATATAAAAAATATTTAGATTACTATGGAACCGTTTTCATTTCCGGAAAACCTTTATCCTTTACGGTTCCAGAAGAAATTAACTTTTTTTATTTTTCTTCTCCTTATAAAAAAGATTGCCGAATAAAATCGGCAATCTCCTGCATTCATCATGCAATAATTTTAATAAGATCTTGGCATGCCAAGGACATTTTGTCCCAAGAAAGCCAAAATCATATTATTGCTGACTGGCGCCACTTGGTACATACGGGTTTCCCTGAACTTTCTCTCCACATCATACTGATCAACAAAACCATAGCCGCCGTGTGTATCCAGGCAAACATTCGCAGCTTTCCAGCTGGCTTCACTTGCTAAATACTTTGCTAAATTAGCTTGTTCCCCGTATTTTTCACCTTCGTCGTATTTCCGGGCTGCTTCATAGCGCATCAAATCTGCTGCTTTGATGGCTGCATACGCTTGGGAAATCGGAAATTGAATTCCTTGGTTTGTGCCGATTTTCCGGTCAAACACTTCCCGTTCATTGGCGTAATTAACCGCCTTTTCAATGAAAAAGTATCCGTCGCCAATGGCTTCGGCAGCAAGCAAAGTCCGTTCCGCATTCATGCCATCGAGCACGTAACGGAATCCTTTTCCTTCTTCCCCAATTAGGCAATCGGAAGGAATTTTCATGTTCTTATAAAAAACCTGGTTGGTGGCGTAATTGAACATTGTGCGGACCGGTTCAACGACGAAAGTTTCCGGCTGGCCTTCCCTTATCTCCCGCAAGTCTACTAGGAACAAGCTGAGCCCTTCGGTTTTTTTTGCGCCCACTTGGTCAGTAGGAGTAGTTCTCGCAAGTAGCATCAGCAAATCCGACTGCAGCACCCGGCTCGTCCAGTTTTTATGGCCATTGACAATATAACCGCCATCCGTTTTTTCTGCAAACGTCTCAATAGCCGTCGTATTAGACCCCGCAGAGTCCTCCGTAACTGAAAAAGCCTGGAAGCGGAGGCTGCCTGTAGCAATTTCCGGCAAATACTTGCGCTTCTGCTCTTCGCTGCCATGCTTCAACAGAGCACCCATTGTATACATCTGGGCATGGCATCCTGCCGCATGGCCGCCAGATCGGTTGATTTCTTCCAGAATAATTGTCGCTTCCGTCATGCCATAGCCTTTTCCGCCATATTCCTCCGGGATTAAAGCAGATAAATAGCCGCTTTTCGTTAAGGCATCTACAAATTCATAAGGATATTCACGCTCTAAATCCAGCTTTCTCCAATACTCGTTTGGATATTGCGAACATAATTGGCGTATTTCTTCTCTTAATCGTTCTCTTTCCTGCACATTTAACTTGGCCACTAACTTCTCCGTCCTTTCGAATATGGATCGTCTTTTTTAAATGCTCCTCATGTGGTTTTTCCAGCACCATCTATTGTTGTAAACTGCTGCATTTTACCCGGATTAAATCCGAACTCTTTCAATATCGCTTCCGTATGTTCCCCGACTTCCGGAATCGGTTTCATAACAGAATCAAATTCATCAGATGTTACCGGCGGCAGCAAAGCTTTTAAAGGGCCTGCCGGTGAATCCACTTCGCTCCAGCGGTTACGCGCTTTTAATTGAGGATGGTCTTCCAATTCCTTCATCGTATTGAGCCGGGCGTTGGCAATTTTCGCTTCTTCCAGCAGCTCAATGATCTGATTCGCCTCCTGCTGCTGGAAAACGTCTTCAATGATGCTTTTCAATGCCTCTTTATTGGCGACACGGTTGGAATTGTTATTGAACCGGCCATCGGTCGCAATATCCGTGTTCTTCAGAACTTCCTCGCAGAAACGCACCCACTCGCGTTCGTTCTGGATTCCCATGAAAACAAATTTTTGGTCTCCTGCCATGAACGGTCCATACGGATAAATGGTGGCATGGCTGGCACCAGTCCGTTTCGGTTCTTCTTCTCCGTAAGCGGAATAATACAACGGATAACCCATCCATTCTGCTAACGCTTCAAGCATTGACACTTCTATGACGGCGCCTTTGCCTGTTTTAGACCGAGCGATTAATGCGGTCAACACACCTGTGTAGGTATACATCCCTGCTGCAATATCTGCGATAGAAATTCCCGCTTTAGACGGTGTCTCTTCTGTTCCAGTTACCGAAACAAGGCCAGCTTCACATTGAATCAAGAGATCGTAAGCTTTTTTATTCGTATAAGGACCGAAAGTGCCATAACCGGAGATAGAGCAAATAATCAACTGCGGATATTTTTCTTTCAGTTCCGCTGCACTAAATCCGAGCCGGTCAACAGCTCCTGGCGCCAAATTATGGATAAACACATCTGCTTTGCCCAACAGTTCTTCCAAAACTTTTTTTGCCTCTTCCTGCTTGAGATCAAGTGCAAGCGATTCCTTTGAACGGTTTATCCAGACAAAATGGCTGGACATCCCTTTAACGGTTTTATCATAGCCGCGCGCGAAATCTCCCGGACCCGGCCGCTCCACTTTGATGACCCTGGCGCCTAAATCCGCAAGCTGTCTGGTAGCAAAAGGAGCTGCAACGGCTTGTTCCAACGAGACAACGGTTATTCCTTCCAATGGCAACATAAAATTCCCTCCTTTTAGAAAGTGATAGATAATCATTTACTGTTAAACCAAACCGATCCAGCTCCACCAAGTAGAAGCAACCAGGATTGTAGCGGCAATTGAAATAGCCGTGGCATACAAACCCGGTTTCAAAAAGTCTTTTTGGGCAATCATTCCCGTGCTGTGAGCCAATAGATTTGGCATCGACTCCACAATCAGCACAAATCCGAACAAGCAGCTCAACCCGGTTGCAAAACCGGTGACCAAGGGATCAATTCCGGCATTCTGGGCAACACTTATAATAATGGGAACGAGAACGACTACTGCAGTTGCGACATTCGAAATCAATTTATGGAATACTTGAGCCAGGAAAGTGACAATAATGACGGCTAATAATGGATTTTGGATCAAAGACATAAACCAGCTTACACTCAAATATTGGCTGATGGTGTCTGCAGCACCAGAATCGACGAACGAATAGCCCATCGACAGCGTGACGCTGATCAGCAAAATTGTATTATAGTTGATCTTTACAACCGGCTCCCAATCGGCCACTCCGATTTTTGGCAAGGTCATCAGTACTACACCGATTAAAGCGGGAATACTCGGATGCATTCCGTGGAGCGGTTCAGCCAGCCATAAGCCGACTATAAACAGCAAGATAACGAAACAGCGGACTTCCCGTTGATTGACGGGGCCAAGCTCCGCCAGCTTACCTTCCATCTCTTCTTCAATCTTTGGAAAATACTGCTGATCTTTTGGTAAAGGAAATACTTTTATTAACATGATCCAGATGGCTGGAATAAGAATAGCCCATAAAGGAAAGGTATAGAAAAACCACTGGAAATACGTGATTTTTATCCCGGCAAACCGATTGAGCAGTTCAACCGTCAAGATATTGCCGATTGCTGCTGTCATGACCGACGTGCCGCTGATGATGCCGCCGAAAGCTACACCGAGCATGATCATTTTCCTGAGATTGCTGCCAGCTTTGGCCCCTGTCGTTTCAATAATCATAGAAGAGACCGGTAAAATAAGCGCTGAACGGACAGCAGTAGAAGGGATAAAGAAAGCCTGCAGCTGCTGAATGATAATTATGCTGCCAAGAAGCCCGTTAGAATGGCTTCCCCAGCGCTTTAGGATTTTATAGGTCATCCTTTTAATAAGCGCTGTTTCATTTACAGCGGTTGCCAGCATCATGCCGGCAACAATAAGGTAAGTAGCCGGAGAAGCAAAACCGCTGAAAATGACAGCAGCATCCGCTACATTAAACAGCAGCATTGCCAGTAAAATCATCAATGCCGTCAATCCTAATGAAACCGGCTCTAAAGCCCACAAAATAACCCCGGCAACAATAATGCCTGTCATGATTTTCCCCGAATAGGAGAAGGCATCCGGCAAACCGTAATAAACAACAGCAAAGGCAAGAAGAGCGAATGCAAAAGACGCATAAATTTTAAAATCTTCGTTTTCAAATATTTTCATGGCTTCCAGCCTTTCCGGTTCTACGACTTTTTTGCCGTGAAAACAGAGAAGAATTTAACCTGTTTCACATCCACTTTTCTGCTTTAAAATTCTTATATTAAATTTCTTTTTTACTTGGCGTAGCATATCCAGCCGCCAAAATGATTGGTTTTGAAAAAGTTTGCAATCCGGTGGAACCCGGCTTCTATCAGCACTTCCCTCAGCTTTTCTTCGGGAATAACCGATTCCGTCAGTGTTCCTTTCATCAAAGCCTCCACTTGTTCTTCCGTCATACGGGTCGTATCGAGCCAGTAATTTTTCCATAACGAAACTAGCTCCTTGAACTCGGGGTCTTCTGCATCTCCGACCTTTGAGACCAGCACAAAAGGGGAATCCGGCTTTAAATGTGATCTTAATTTCTTAAGAAGTGCAAGCTTGTCCTCGACTTTGGCTATAAAGTGGAGAACAAGGATGCAAGTTGCACCGTCAAAGGCTGCTTCATCAGGCACATCGGCTATAGTCCCATGGATGAATTCCACCCGCTTTTCCATATCCAGCTCCTGTGTTTTCATCTTTGCCACTTCAAGCATCGCTTTTGCCGGATCCACCGCGGTGAAAGTCCAGCCTGGATTTAGCGGACCGAACGCTTTCAGTTCATTTCCGCCGCCTCCTCCGATAATCAGAAGAGAAGCGTCTTTAGCCAGATTGGCACGCAGGAACGTCTGCGAAAGCCGGAGCATCGGATCGTATGTTGGAAGTGTCCGCCGAACGCCTTTGTCGTATTCTTGAGCAATTCCAGAATCAAACTCCATCTTTTCAGCCATCTCATCAACTCCAGGCATTTATAATATAGAATACTTGATCGAAGCAGGTTCGCAGCATCCTGCAAAGAGAACAGGTTCTCTCCTGTCGCGATGGCATGCGGATAATGCTTGGATAGTTCCGCCTGCAGATGATAGTCCAGTGGATTCCCTGCCTCTTCGTACCAGATTAGTTCAGAGTCTTTGATCTTATCATTGAAACCGCTTTCCTCTTTCTGCACATCTATAAAACGGAAAACTCTAAATCAATAACAATAATTTTCCAGCTACTTTCAGATAGGATATTGGATACAATTTATTATTAATTCCAATACTACTAAAAATTCCGACAATTGTAAATATGAGAAAGGGAATAGGGAATGAAATCAATCATGCATCGCTGATAAATTTCTAATCCGATTCCCCGCTTTTTATCCCGCCTTTACGGCTAGCGGAAGGTGCCCTCTACTGAATGAAATTACGCATTATTTTCCTGCTTGTTTTTTCATAGCAGCAATAATTGCATCCGTTACTTCAACCGTATTGGATTTGCCGCCGATGTCTCCAGTTTTGATGCCTGCTTCTAATGTGGTTTCAATCGCATTCAGGATGATTTCTCCCAATTCCGGTTCTCCTAAATGGTCGAGCATCATTTTCGCTGTCCAGATTTGGCCGATAGGATTGGCAATGCCGCGCCCGTAAATATCCGGTGCCGAACCATGGACCGGTTCAAACATTGATGGGAACTTTCCATTCAAATTGATGTTCCCGGCTGGAGCGATTCCAATGCTGCCCATAATAGCGGCTCCGAGATCGCTGAGAATATCACCGAACAGGTTGCTGGCGACGACTACGTCAAGCGTTTCCGGACGGGTCACAAAAAATGCGGACAGCGCGTCAATGTGTTCGCTGTTCGTTTTGACATCCGGATAGCCAGCAGCCATTTCTTGGAATACTTCATCCCAGAATGGCATCGAATGAGCAATCCCATTTGATTTTGTGGCACTAGTCAGATGGCCGCCTCTTTTACGGGCAATTTCAAAGCCGTACTCCATTACACGGGAAACACCCCTTTTGGTAAATACCGCATTCTGAACCACTACTTCATCCATCCCGCTATGGACCCTGCCGCCGATGCTGCTGTATTCGCCTTCACTGTTTTCTCGAATAATCAGGATATCGAAGTTTTTCGGATTTGATAATGGCGAGACCATTCCTCTAAGTTGTTTAGCAGGCCGCACATTGATGACTTGTTCGAATTCACGGCGGATTTTTAATAATAAGCCCGCCAACGAAATATGATCCGGCACTAAAGAAGGATCTCCTACAGCTCCCAGGAAAATGGCATCGCTTTCTTTTATCAGCTCTAATCCGTTTTCGGGCATCATTCTTCCATGTTCAATGTAATATTCTGAACTCCATGGATAATGTGTGTAATTAAATGCCAGCCCTCCATGAATTTCTGCTATAGCATCCAGTACACGAAGTGCTTCCGGCACTACTTCTTTTCCAATTCCGTCTCCCGGAATGACGGCTAAATCCAATGTCTTCATCAACAGATCTCCCCTCTGCCTGTCTACTGCCAATTGGTTAATGCTTACTTATCGCCAATCATTTTAATCAAATTTTCTTTTGTGCGGATAATATGTTTCATCGTCACTTCTCTGAGTTTTTCCGCATCTTTTTCTTTAATATATTGCAGCATCAAGCCATGCTCTTTATGAGATTCCGGCAGATGATTAGCAAGCAGGCTTGGGGTATATGGAGGAATCCCTTTCCATAAGGTTTCAATAAACCCTTGAATTCTTCTCCACGGACAGCCTTCCCGTATAATGCGGTGAAATTCTGCATTCAATTTCATGTAAGCTTCCATATCGGTTTCATCCGCTTTGAGCTCAAGCATTTTTTTATAGATGGTTTCCAGCTCTTCAATAACTTCCGTGTCTAAAAACGGAAGGGACTTTACAACAGCTTCACCTTCTAAGAGAGCACGCAACTGGTAAATCTCTTCAATGTCATCAACAGAGACCGGAGTCACCACTGCTCCTCTTCTTGGCTCAATGCGCACTAAACCTTCCACTTCAAGCTGGCGCAAGGCTTCCCGCAAAGGCATGCGGCTTACGCCTAATTTATGTGCCCATTCTTCTTGCATAAGGCGCTCACCCATTTTGAATTCGCCTTTTAAGATCAGTTCCCTTAATTTTGTTGTTACTTTAAACTGTAACGTCGCTCTGTCCTGTTCGGTTAATCTGAACTTCTCCATGATGCACCCCTTAATTACTTTTCTGCCATGAAAAGAAAGAATGAAGTCATTTTATCATTATTTCTAAGCATAGAGCACGGATGAACTGTTCATCCTTTTATTTCGACACCAAACATCTCCTCAATGTATTTTATGATGGCTGTGTGGTCTTGGTTTCCTCCGCCTTGGGACCAAGCATGTTTCCATAATTGAAAGGATGCGCTGGAGATAAACATCGGAACTTTCTCTTCTTCCGCCATGCTCATCGCAATTTTCAAATCTTTGACCATCAAATCAAGCGTGAATCCGACTTCGAAATTTCTTGTCAGCACTTGGTTCGGAAATTTAAAATCACTTGAGAAGCTTCTGCCGGTGCTGGAGTTGATGACGTCCAGCATTTTATTCGGATCCAATCCGAGTTTTACTCCAAGTGCCATCGCCTCGCCTGTCGCAGCTAAAGTGGTAGCAGAAATCATATTGTTCAAGGCCTTAATAGTATGGCCCGCTCCTGATTCTCCGACATGAAAAATATTCTGTCCAATTAATGAGAGAAGCGGCTTCGCTTCATCGAAATCACGCTCTTCTCCTCCAACCATGATGGACAAAGTACCATCTTCAGCTTTTTTCACTCCGCCGCTTACCGGCGCATCAATCATACGGAAGCCTTCGGTTCTCAACATACCGCTTAATTCCTTAGTGACAGAAGGGATGGAAGTCGTCATTTCGATTAACAGGCTTTCCGGTTTCAGGCCTTTCATCAATCCTTCAGACCCTGTCAGCGTCTCTTTGACAATAAAGACGTTCGGCAAAACGGTGATGATGTACTGGAATTTCGAAGCCAGATCAGCCGGGCTTTCCGCTTCTTCCGCTCCTAATTCCACGAAAGACCGCACAAAATCTTTATTTAAATCGAAAATGCCGACTTCCACCCCTTGTTCCAGCAACCTTTTAGCCATCCTGCCTCCCATATTGCCCAGCCCAATAATTCCTGCTCTCATTGATGATCTGCCCCCTTTTGCAATAATTTCCTAGCGCTACTGCTCTTGTCTGAACTGGGCAACCCCTTCCTGGTAAATATCACCGCCATGCGCATCATTGACGACAAACACCGGAAAGTTCTCAATCGTCAATTTGCGGATCGCTTCTGTCCCCAAATCCTCATATGCAATCACTTCAACTGATTTTATCGAACGTGCAATCAAAGCCGCCGCGCCTCCCACAGCTCCGAAGTAAACCGCCCGGTGCTGCTTTATGGCAGCTTTCACTTCTTCATTCCGATAGCCTTTCCCAATCATACCCTTTAATCCTTTTTCCAAAAGCCTCGGCGTGTATAAATCCATTCTTCCGCTTGTAGTGGGGCCCGCCGAGCCGATCACTTCTCCCGGCTTAGCGGGCGTCGGCCCCGTATAGTAAATGACTTGGCCTTCTACATCAATCGGAAATGGAATGCCTTCTTTTTCTTGTTCAATCATCCGTTTATGTGCCGCGTCTCTCGCTGTGAAAACAGTACCGGACAATAACACGCGGTCTCCTGCTTTCAGCGAATCAATGTCAGCGTCCGTCAATGGAAGTGTTATTTTCTTTTGCAAAATACACTCTCCTCACTTCATCGTAGTCGTTTGATGCCGGCTTGCATGGCAGTTCAAATTTACTGCCACCGGCAAAGCTGCAATGTGGCAGGACTCCACTTCCACTTTCACGTCCAATGCTGTCGTGCTCCCTCCCATTCCTTGTGGGCCGATTCCGAGCCGGTTGATTTCGTTCAGCAGCTCTTCTTCGAGTTCAGCGATAGCCGGGTCTTCGTGCCGTTCCCCGACCGGGCGGAACAATGATTTTTTTGCCAGATACGTACAGCGCTCGAAGTTCCCTCCGATTCCAATTCCCACTACCAGCGGCGGACAGGCATTTGGCCCGGCCACTTTGACGATTGATAAGATATAGTCTTTAGCCCCTTCGATGCCATCGGAAGGTTTAAGCATCTTCATCGCACTCATATTTTCCGCGCCTCCGCCTTTTGCAGTCATGTGAAGTGTCAATTCATCGCCTTCCACCAATTCAAGATGGACAATTGCCGGTGTATTATTGCCTGTATTTTTCCTGTTCAGCGGATTGTAGATCATAGAATTCCGCAAATACCCTTCATCATAGCCTTTGGCTACCCCTTCGTTAATTGCGTCGACTAAGCTGCCGCCCGTCACATGGCAGTCCTGTCCCAGCTCTACAATAAAAACGGCTGTTCCAGTATCCTGGCACATCGGAACACGCTCGGTTTTTGCAATATCAGCGTTTTCAATCAGCTGGGTCAGAACTTCTTTCCCGGTTTCCGACTTTTCGGCTGACAATGCTTTTTTGAAAGCACTGTAGACATCATCTCCAAGGTCGTAATTGGCTCTTTTACACATATCACTGACTTCATCTACAATTGCCTGGTACTGAATTTCTCTCATGGTTTCTCCTCCTCTTGCCTTTTCCGGGAGCTGGTGATATAAAAAGTGCCAAGAGCTTTTGCAACTAGTTTCCCTTGTTCATCTGTTACCGCACATTCAGAGACTACAGTGCTTTTTCCACGCCGTAAAATTATTGGAGAAGCAATCAGCCGGGAACCTTGCCCTTTTTCGATGAAATTGACTTTCAGTTCCAATGTCAGTACTTTTTGTCCTTCTTCTACATCTTGTAAAATACTAAAACCAATTGCCACATCTGCCAGTGTGTAGATAGCTCCTCCTTGAGCAACGCCATAAGTATTAGCGTTTTGCAGACCAAGCTTCATTTCGGAAGTGCCGTCCTGATTTTGGGTAATCCCCAGAAACCTGCCTAAAAAATGCATCGGTACGGCATTTGGATGATCCTGCGAAATTTCCTGATCCTGATAGAGGGACAAGAGATGAGCCATTTCATTGAGTTCGTGATCTTTCAATGAATTTAATTTTTTTTGTATCGATTTCATTTGTTCATTTCTTTTATCAATCATCGGTTCTCCCTCTTTGCTGTTGGGATATGTTATAAAGTGACCATTACTTTTTCGATATTTTCAACCTTTTCCAGTTCCAATAAATCATCAGCTATCTGCTGCCTCTTTTGTTCCGGATACTTGCTTGTCATGTTCAGGAATTTATCCCGGAGTTCTTGGGCCGTTACGGCGTTTTCGGGATCCCCTTTTGGAAAATCCGTTTGTTTCCTGACCGTTTCTCCATTAGCCAAGCGAACTTCAACGGCCGCACCCCACTGCTTTGGATAACTGGCATCAATTTGCGGATCGGTAACCACTTTGACTTTTTTCAATAACTGGCGGATTTCCTCGTTCCATAACATGGAGTCGCTGAAATCATCCAATGTGGCGCTTCCTTTCAATAACGCAAGCGCTGAACAAAATTGCAGGCTGAACTTTGCTGCATACTGCGTTTTCGGGTTATCATTGTCCGTAATATTAAGGGCCACTTGGTAAGACTGTACGGTAACCGACTCAATTTCTTCAAGCGCAGGATGGCGTTCATTGAAAATATCAATCAATAAATCAACCGCATGGTGAGTATGGCGGCAAGAAGCATGGATTTTGAATGAATTTTCCATGATCTTAAATTCTTCACCTAATCCTTCCGTAATACGAGAAACGTCGTATTCCTCACTCATCGCCTTGAAAAATCCACGGTTTCCTTCCAGGATTTTCTGGGGGCCAGTAAAGCCTTTTTGTGCCAATAGCGCAGCCAATAATCCATTCATTGCGGCTTTGCCCGTGTGAAGCTGTTTCGTCATAGCACCATCTTCGATAAATTCCCACAGACCGGCTGCCTGGGTGCCTGCATTTCCAAGAGCGGCAATTGTTTGCTCGACTGTTAAATCCAGAAGCTTGGCAGCGGCGATTGCCGCACCGAAAGTTCCGCATGTTGCCGTGTTATGCCAATAATAATAATGTGAAGGCGAAACGGCTTCACCAATTCTGAAGCAAACTTCATAACCGGCAACGACCGCCGCAATCAGCTCTTTCCCAGATATTTCTTTCCACTCTGCCACTGCAAGTGCGGCTGGAATCACAACTGTCGCAGCATGGATAATCGACCCTTTATGAATGTCGTCCAACTCCATCACATGACTTGCCGCTCCGTTTACCAATGCCGCATTTAAAATAGATGACCGGCCTCCGGTCACAAGGTGAGCCTGTTCCGCTCCCCCCATTTCCTTCGCTAACTCGCTGATCATTTGAACGGGCACTTTCTCCGAACCCGCAATAGCTGATCCAAAATAGTCCAGAATGCAGAGTTTCGTAAACTCGACTACTTCTGCCGGCAACTTTTCATACGTCAGCCCTAAGCTGTATTCCGCTAATTTTTTGCTAAGCTCCATTTTTTCGGCTCCTTTTCTAATAAGTAAGGATGTTCAGCCTCTCTCAAAAGACTTCTGCTAAAATAGCATTTATTCAGCTATTTCCCTTGCCATTGCGGTTTCCGTTTTTCGTTGAACGCAAGAACTCCTTCTTGCCGGTCTTCTGAATTGGCACATTTATAGTACTGGTCGAGTTCAATGACCAAAGCTGTATTGAGGTCTGTTTCAAGTCCGGTATTGATTGATTTCTTAATGGACTTCAGTGAAAGAGGTGCATTTTTCGCGATTTCTTTGGCAATTTCCAAAGTGCCCTGGAGCAATTCTTCTTTCGTGAAGACCCCGTTCAAAATTCCGGCTTCCAATGCTTTATCAGCTGTTATCTGATTTCCTCTAAACAAAAATTCTTTGGCCAGGCCGACAGGAATTGTTCTCGGCAAAAGCTGAGTTCCTCCAACTCCCGGGATAATTCCCAGTGTCACTTCAGGCAGCCCCATTTTCGCATGGTCTGCGGCGTACCGCAGGTCACAGCTTAAGAGCATCTCCATTCCACCGCCCAAAGCAAAGCCATTTACTGCTGCTATGACCGGATACGGGAAATTTCGAAGCTGCCCGTAGGCATCTTCAAAGATGTCGTGCTGCTGTTTCCATTGCTCATTGGTCATTCCTTTTCGTTCTTTTAAATCCGCTCCTGCACAGAAACTTTTTTCTCCGGATGCGGTTAAAACCAAGACACGCAAATCAGGCTTTGTCTGCAAAAACTTCAAGCATTCAATCAGTTCAATGCCCATCAATGTATTTAATGAGTTCATCGCGTCAGGGCGGTTCAGTTGCAAGATATACACGTTTTCAGAAACATATTCCTCGTTCAGTAAAATCGTCTGCCAGTCTGCCATAATTCAGCCTCCCGTATTTATTTAGTTGAACTATTTCATTTGCAATTATTTTTCAGCTGCTCGGCACCGGATATTTACGGTCAGAAGGTCCGGCTTTCAAAAGATAACTCGATGTTCGATGCTCTACAATCTTTTCCAGAGCTGAAGAAGCTTTTAATAACCCATCTAGCGACAAGTCGGTCTCGATCCCCATATGGTGAAGCATATGGACAACATCTTCTGTACAGACATTTCCAGTTGCACCTGGTGCAAATGGACAGCCGCCAAGTCCACCAAGCGAAGTATCAAAGCTGTCAATGCCCGCTTGCAGGCTCGCCAGAATATTTGAAAGCCCCATCCCCCTTGTATTATGGAAATGGAGATTAAATTTTTGAGACGGGAATTCTTCCCGCAGCAAGCTCAGCAAATCAAAGACTTGTTTCGGGTTTGCCATTCCAGTGGTGTCTGCCAGTGTAATCGTGCCGATTTCCATCTCCACTAATCGACTCACCAGCTTCTGGATTCTTTCCACCGGCACTTCACCTTCAAAGGGACAGCCGAATGTCGTTGCTATGGAGACATTCAATTCAATTTCATGGGAGCGGCAAAATGCCAGTATCGCTTTAAGATCTTCGAGCGATTCTTCTGTATTTTTGCGTACGTTTTGCTGATTATGCGTATCGCTGGCGGAAAAAACAAAATTTACTCGATCCACATTATGAAGACGGGCATTTTCAGCACCTTTTAAATTTGGAATCAACGCAATTAAAGTGGGGTGATCAGGCTCTGTTGAAACAGCGGAATAAAGCTCGCCGCTATTGGCCATTTGAGGAACTAGTTTAGGATGTACAAAGGAACCGAATTCAATGGTTTTGACGTTCGCATCAATTAATAAGTTATATAAAGACTTCTTTTCTTCTAAACTGAGAATTTTCGCTTCAAGCTGTAATCCATCTCTTAAGACCACCTCATTGATTTGCACACGTTTAGGGAATTTCATGAAAATCCTCCTCCACTTTAATGAAACCGTTTTTTTTCATCTAAGGGCTATCGTATCCAATTTACGCTGTCTATTTCAATTCCCTGACTATTGATAATATTTTAGTAATCTATCGATTCTATAAAGGTGTCTGGTTGAAAATATTCCACGGAAAATTTTCGTATTTTGTATCCAAAATACATAAAAATATTTATTGATATATTCCAGACCAAACAACCTTCATTTAATTTCATATTTTTCCGGTTTCTCTTTCAAGAAGGATTAATTTCTTCTTGCTCTATCTCATCCAGTACTTCTTTCGCAGTTCTAAAGCTATCGATAGCAGCTGGCACTCCGCAGTAGATTGCTGTTTGCAAGAACACTTCCTGGATTTCTTCTTTTGTCAAACCGTTATTGATAGCTCCTCGGACATGAAGTTTCAATTCATGCGGACGGTTAAGTGCCGTAATCATCGCAAGGTTTATAATGCTCCGTGTTTTTCTTGATAAACCCGGTCTTGACCAAATTTCTCCCCAGCAATACTCCGTCACTAATTCCTGCATGGGCATATTGAAATCTGTTGCGTTTTGAATGGATTTGTCGACGTATTCCGCACCTAAAACGCTTTTTCGAATTTCCAGCCCTTGTTCGAATTTTTCTTTATTCATCATCATTCTCCTCTTTATTTTATTTGATTACGTTTAGATTAAGAGTTTTCACAATTTCCATTAAACTGAAAAAGCTGGCTATAAAAAAGCCAACTTTTTCAATTCAAGCGTATACGAAATCAATTATTGGCCAGATGCTTTACGTGCTGCTTCATAAACGTCTGCACCGATTTCTTCTTCGAATTCATCATAAATCGGTTCCAAAGCTTTTCTGAATTCTTCCACTTGTTCAGGCGTCAATTCAGTGATTTCAGTTTCGCCCCGTTCTTTGATAAGGTCATATGCTTCCTGGTTTAATGTGATTGCTTCCTCCCGTGCCACTTTTGTTCCTTCTTCAACGCCTGCTTCCACGATTTCTCTGGTGGCATCATTCATGCCTTCCCAGAATTCCGTGTTGGTGAAAATTGCGTAATCGACACGGGTATGGTTCATCACTGTCATATATTTTTGGACTTCGTCGAATTTTTTGGACTCAATATTGCTGAATGTATTTTCCTGTCCGTCTACAACACCTTGATCAAGTGCCGTGTATAGTTCTGAAAACGGAATCGATTCTGAACCAGCGCCAAGCTCAGAGTAAAGAGCTTCCAAAACCTGTCCGCCTTGTGTACGGAATTTCAAACCTTTCACATCATCCGGGGATTCAATCGGACGTTCGTTATTGGTTAGATGTTTGCCGCCGTTTGGCCACATTTTCAACCCAAGGACTCCATCGGCCTCAAGGCTGCTCAAGATTTCCGTGCCTTTTTCCCCATCCCAGAAAGCAATCGCTTCTTCATCGTTATCAAACATGAATGGCAAGGCCGGAACGTTGAACTGCGGGTTATTCCCCACAAACTTCGTTAAATCGGGCGCAATAAACTGAACGTTATTTGCTACCAGGTTTTGATATTCTTCCTGATCCCCAAACAAAGAACTGTTCGGATAAATCTCCACTTCGATTTTTCCATCCGATTCTGCTTCGATATACTCTTTCATTGCCAAAGCCCCTTGATGCTTCGGTGTGTTTTCTGCAACAACGTGAGAGAATTTAATCGTCATCTCTTCAACGCCGTCTCCTCCCGCCCCGCCTGATGCTGCTTCGTCACTGCCGCATGCAGCCAAAAAGGCACTGGACGTCAATAAAAATAAAGATAAGGCAAACTTCTTCATACATTATTCCCCCTTATGTGTTTTATTCATAAAACCAATCTTTTACAGACGCTGCGTTTTGAAAGGGTTTTCATATCAACCCGCATCCCTCCTGTTAATTGAATTTTATGGCTAACCGAGAGTCGAATTCCCTTACCTTGATTTTTGGATACAACTCAAACCAAAATTAGCATAGAAAAAACTCAATGTAAAGAAAAATTTAAATTTTCTATTTACTTATATTTCAATGTAAATTCTATATTGTTAATATTTCTATCATATATTTTATTAATTATAATTATATAAAGTGTCTAAATTATTTAAATTATTTAAATATTTGCTCTTGTTATCACGTTAATCTTATATTATGATTTAGTTTGTAATCTCGTATCCAAAATACATTAATGGATGAAGGAGGAAATGAAATGAAAGTATTAAAAATCTTAGATCTGATTGAAAGCGCTTTCTCATCTTTGTTTTTCTTAGCTGGAATCGGTATCAGTTTGTACTCAGTTTTCATGAGGTACGTTTTAGGAAACTCCCAGAGCTGGGCCACTGAAATTTATACAATGCTCCTGGTGTGGGCTATCTTTATCGGTTTTTCAACCGCATTAAAAGAAAACAAGCATATTGCCATCGATCTTCTTTACGACAAATCAGGTCCTAAATTCAGAAGGTTCTCACAGACTGTCACTCTTTTAGTAGGACTCTTTTTTAGCATATTCATTTTTTGGACAGGCATGGACATGGTTATGGTGGCGTATGACCAGCAAATCAAAACGATCGACCTTGGATTTCCAATTTGGATCAACTACTTGATCATGCCGCTCGCCGGATTTCTATTGTTTATTCGTTTCTGTGAAAAAGCTTATAGATATTTCGTTAAGAAAGAAGATGAAACCGGAGGGGATGATATTCTATGGAAACAGTAATCGTCATTGGGTTGTTATTCATTCTTGCTTTACTGCGTGTGCCTATTGCCATAAGTTTGGCGGTTTCAAGCATCATCGGACTTTACCTGGTGGATTTTTCCCTTGATACCGTAATCCAAAGAATGTTCACCGGCGTCAACAGCACGACATTGATGGCGATTCCCGGTTTCGTGTTTGCCGGCCTCATTATGGCTCAAGGCGGAATATCGAAATACCTGATTGAAGCCATCAAGTCTTGGGTTGGCCATACGAAAGGCGGTTTATCCGTTGTTACCGTTCTTACTTGTATGGTGTTTGCAGCAATTTCCGGATCAAGCCCTGCAACCGCTGCTGCTATCGGTGCCATTATGATTCCGATGATGGTCAAAGCCGGATACGATAAAAGGTATTCCATGGGCTTAGTGGCTTCAGCCGGGACGCTCGGCATTCTGATTCCGCCTTCCATCCCACTGATCCTTTATGGATCAGTGTCGGAACAGTCAACTGGAAAATTGTTTTCTGCCGGCATCCTGCCAGGACTGGTATTAGGTTTTGCATTGATTATCTATGCAGTTATTGTTGCACATAAAAAAGGTTACGGCGGTTTGCCCAAAGTTCCCATAAAAGACCGAATAAGACCGACAATCAAATCCTTCTGGGGACTCATTATGCCAGTCGTTATTTTAGGAGGGATTTACAGCGGGGTTGTAACACCGACAGAAGCTTCATTCCTTGCCGTATTATATGCGCTCATCATTTCCGTTTTTGTATACAGAGAGTTGAATATGTTCCAGTTCAGAAACATCTTGACGGAATCGATCAACACAACTTCTATGATTTTCCTGATTATCGCTGCTGCTCTTGTTCTCGGAACATTCTTGACAACCGAGCAAGTTCCACAGGATTTTGCCCAGTGGGTCAGCGACAGCGGTTTTAATAAGTGGATGTTCCTGCTGATTGTTTCACTGCTGTTTTTTGTACTCGGCATGTTCCTGGAACCCACGGCCATCATTTTAATCACCTTGCCGATTCTTTTGCCGATCATCACTGCATTGGAAATTGACGTCATTCACTTCGCCATTATTATGGTAGTAAACATGGAACTCGGGATGATCACCCCGCCCGTTGGGCTGAACCTGTTCGTGGTGAGTGGAATATCCGGCGAAAAAGTGGAAGAAGTCATTAGAGGTGTAGTGCCATTTTTCGCGATTTTCATTATCGTGCTTGTGATTGTTATCATCTTCCCGCAGCTTTCTTTATATCTCACTTAATCAACTTAAAATCAATGCATCAAAAGATGGGGAGCCCGCATCCCATCTTTTTTTATCTTAAAGACATATAAAAAAACGTCCATCAATTTCTGATGGACGTTTTCATTATTTATCTTTAGCTCAAGCCGAAATCGCTCACAAGCGCTGCTAAGCCGCCTTGATAACCGCTTCCGATGGCATTGAACTTCCACTGGCCGGCATGGCGGTATAATTCCCCTACCACAAGCGCCGTTTCAATCGAGAAATCTTCGCCTAAATCGTAGCGCAAAATTTCCTCGTTTGTGCTTTCGTTCAATACACGGATAAAAGCGTTCGATACTTGGCCGAAGTTCTGGCCACGGCTTTCACCTTCATGGATGGTTACTGTAAAGACAACTTTATGAATATCTGCAGGCACATTCGGCAAGTCGACGATCACTTGTTCATCATCTCCGTCGCCTTCTCCTGTTAAATTGTCTCCCGCATGCACAACGGAACCGTTGCCGCCCGTCAGGTTATTATAGAAAACAAAATCTTCCGGACCACGTGATTTGCCATTTTCAGCTACCAGGAAAATGGAAGCATCCAAGTCAAAATCTCCGCCGCCGCTGTATTTATTCGTATCCCAGCCAAGGCCGACAAGCACTTTTGTCAATCCTGGATTGGTTTTTGTTAAATCGATTTTCTGACCTTTTGTTAAATTGATAGTCGACATACTAATTTCCTCCCTTGATTAATTCGCTTTCCGTTGAGTATCTTCGTATTTCTTTTGCAATTCTTCAATGCGCAGACGGCCTTGTTCACGCATCTTGCGGTTTTCCGCTTCGATTTCACGCGTGTCATTCATGCCCTGCATAATAGTTTCCCATGTTTGTTCGATCGTTTCAATCTTGATGCTTGGCTGGCCTGACATCCGTGCGATATCGACGCTTTGGCGTGAAATGTCATTGGCATTGTTGAGCAGCATTTCATTTGTGCGGCGGTCCAATTCATTCATGCCTTCTGCCACTAAATTCTGGCGTTTGGCAGCAATGGCATTAATCAAGCCCGTTTTGAAAATAGGAATAGTTGTAACAAAAGCGGAGTTGATTTTTCCGATCAGTTTTGTATTGCCTCGCTGAAGCATACGGATTTGCGGCGCTGACTGATAAGACACTTGTTTTGCCATTTCCAGGTCATACACCCGCTGTTCAAGCAATTCGATGGCATTTTGCAAGGAATTCAGTTCCATCAAAGCCATCTGGTTGCCGGACTCCGCTCTTTTGCGCACTTCCGGTTCCTGCGCTTTCAGTTCCTGAACCTTGATATCGCCTGCCGCGATGTACTTTTCAAGTTCCATGAAGTAATGGAAGTTCTGATCGTATAACTCTTCCAAGGTCGACGTCGATTTTTTCATTTCTGTTTCGTATTTCGTGATTTCAACATACACTTTATCAATTTCAGTACCCATTGTTTGGTACTTATTGAACAATTGCTCAATCACTTTATTGCCTTTATTGAAGATTTTATTAAGGAAGCCCTTCTTTTCAACAAAATCCTTTTTATCAAATTTATCCATGATTTTGCCAAGCTGTTTCAAGAGTTCACTGGATTCTTCCATGCTATTTGCCTGGACGGAATTCAGGACTTTTCCGGTAAAGGCGGAAATTTCGTTTGCGGGTTCGCGCCCGAATTCCAGTAATTCGATCTGGTTTTTCGGGTTGATCTTTGAAGCCAGTGCCAGAACTTCCGGATCTTTCTTCAACTGGACTTTCAAGTTATTTTCATCTTGCATGACCAGCTCTTGCTGTTCGATTTGATTTGGCATTGTGCTCATCGGTATCCCTCCCTTAATGGTTAAAGCCATTTTCTAAACAATTTTTTGACCACTGACGGTTCACGATAAGGTTCATTATAGCTTCTGTCATCGAGCCAGTGAGTATCAATCGATTCTGCGTCAATCCAGCGTTCAATATCCTGATGCCCTTGCGGATTAATGATAATGACATCCAGCCCGAATGTATGAATCAATGCGATAGCATTCGCATCTGCCCTGCTCAGTTCGCCGTCCTTTTCTTCATTGTAGAACAGCAGTGTCGGCACAAATTGCGGATAATCGAATTGCTGGATTAGCTGAATGACCGCATCTGGCATTGACATCGACTGGGAAAATTGATAAAGCTGCAAGTCTTCGAAAGATTCGCCGGCCTGCGGAATCAGCATCGGCTTTTCTACATGCCGCGCGATGGCTTCACAAAGTGCTATCTGCAGGCCATCCGGCAATCTGCCGTATTTCCACCAGTTTGCCGCTTTCATCTTCTCAGGGTCGAGGCGCCCATCTTTTCCAAGCGCTCCACGGTAATGGAACTGCTGATTTCCTTTTCGCTCTTCGATAAAAGGAAAACTTCGGATCAACAGCGTATCTTCCCGTTCAGTTAAATTGTGAATATTATCCCAAAAACGCTTCCGGTCTTTTTCAATCCCCATCACTTTGGCAAAAACCACTGGAATGATGACGCTTCCACGCTCCACGCCGAAAGACGGCCGCACCATTGCCCGCTCTTTAGCCAGCATAAATGCTTCGTCAATGGTCGTTTTCAATCGAATGGATTTTGTTAAGTAAGACTTGAATTGATACGGCTTATAGAGGCCGGAATCATCATGGTGCAATAACCGGTCTACTTCCTGGGTCGCCCGGTATGCCACCGTTCCGACACGTTCCGGCTTTTCGTCCGGAAATGGCAGGACCGCTTCTCCGGTCACTTGAAAACTATGGGTTGGCAAGTCTTTCTCTTCCAAAACAGTCTCCAGCCAGTGTTTTCCGGTCGGATCAAATACGATAATGTGAAACCCGAAAGCAGCAGAAAATTTTAAAAACCATTTTTCACTTTCACTAGTGTTTCCGTACCATAAAAACGCCGGCAGCCCTTTTTCAAGATCCAATTTCTCAAGCTCCGGTTCAATATGGTTAAAAGTCCATTTAACAAGGTCTGTCGCGATGCGCCTGAAAGAAGAATGGGTCGTGCTTCCTCCAGATTGTGCTTGAAAAGCTTTCAGAATATCAATCATCACCAGGCGAATGCGGCGATTCAACCCTGCATCTTTCAATCTGGGCAGCAAACCTTTGCCATCCAGAAAAGCCACGATCCGGTTAGGGGATAGTCCCCGCTCCTTGTTGTTCATGTCAAACAAATCCTGCAAATTCCGCAGCCGATCTTGAGTGATATGTTTATTCAAATTGCCGGAAAGACGGATTAGCCGGCCTTCCGCTTCTTCCATTAAATCGTATATCGAAGCAAAATAATCATCGGCATCCAGCGGCATTCCTACAAATTGGCCAAGCAGCTGCGGATACGTAATGGTTTCTTCTTCGATTTTTGTTTCTGGATGATTAACAATCGGCTTTGTCAGCCATTCTCCCAATTTTTCCGGATCCCACGTTCTCACGCGTACCGGATGCAATTGAACCATGGGACTCCCTCCTCATCGATGCTGAAGGAAAACACTAGAAACTTTTTCCAGTATTTCTTCTCCGGCTTTAATTCCTTTTTTATCTGTTATTCGGATATGCCCGGATAACGGAACTTTGCTTTTTACAGCTTCTCCGTGGGCAGCCAATAAACCAAGATCCGCCTTTTCAAGCAGCCCAAGATCCAGAAGTGAATCTCCTGCTGCTATTACGTATTCCGCGTTGATGCGATTTTTTACATATTCCATGGCGCCGGCTTTAGTGATGCTTTCAGGCATGAAATAAAGCTTTCTTCCCTGAAGCGACAGCGACCAGCCGATTTCCCCGAACGTCTGAGTATAAAACTCGAGTTTTTCTTCCGGAAAACGTTCACGGTCCACAATCATATAGACAAACCAATCATCCGCTTCCCGTACATCAAGTACCCATTCCTCTGTGAAATGGCGCTCGATTTCAGGCAGCAATTCATGGATGATTGTATTCCGGCTGACACATTGCTGGCGGATATTATCCGACCATTCCCGAATTGGCAAGCCATTTTCAAGGATGACTGCGCCGTTCGAGACAATTGCAAAACGAGGGCGTCCATCCCTTTCAAAAATACCTGTTACACGCTCGTACTGTGCTTGAGTTCGTGTTGTCACTGGCAAAAAACAAATAGAAGAATCCAGATTCCATAATGCGGATTGGCTTTTTTCTGTCATATAAGACTGCGGTTTGCCTTCAATGCGCTCTACTTCCACCAATTCCTCTTCTGAAACTCCAGTGCCCATCGTTCTACGCGAATAAATTAATGTCTGATCCAAGTCACTGGCAAATAAAATCGTCATATTTCTTTCCCCGATCTGATCAGCCCGATTGCGCGGTAAAATAATTCCGGCACAAGTTCTACAGGCACGTTTTTTTCCTTCGCTAAAACAAGTAAATGCTGCACGTCCGGATGTTCCAAGTCATTTACAAGCACTTTCCATGGGCTGCGCCGAAGCAATACGCGGGTAGTTTCCCCAACCCCCGGTTTGATCAATGTATAGTCGCTTTCATTATACATCTTTCGACCTATTTCTTCCACTTCTTTCATGCCTTGCCACGTGCGTTCAACTGATACAGGAGTTGCCAAGGCTGCGTTTTCTACGTCTTTTACGGTACCCATAAAGCAGGCCGTGACTTGGTCGACAAAATCATTGGATAAATCTTCTTTAAGCAAATCGCCATAGAACTTTGCCCCGTGGAAATCATCTTTGCCGATAAATTGCCCGTTTAAAATGGTTCTGCTTATAAGTCCGGATACTGTGGCATTTAAGCAGGCGCTTGGAATCAGAAAATCTTCACGCGTCCCGAATAAAACCGCACACGCTCCCGGATCTGCAAGCACCGCCATATCATCATGCAAGTCCAGCCCGCTGCGGGCATTCAATCTGCCGACTGATTGAGTCAGCTCTTTTTGAATGGCACCTTTTCCAGTCCAGCCGTCGACGAATTGGATCCGGCTTGCAGGATGCAATTCACGAATGGCTTCAATGGCATTCTCATCGATTCCCTTTCCCCGCAGAATCGATACACTATAATGAGGCCAGTCAAAACCAAGCACTTGGGCTGCGTACCGGCGGATTAAAATGCCGATCGGGCTTCCGGCACGAGCCAAAGAAACAAGCACAATATCTTCAGTTTCGGCATTCAATGCGATTCGGCGCGTTAAAAGTCCGATTAAAAAACCCAGACGCTGTTTCGTTTTTGCGACCGTTTTGTGATACAGAGCTGTATATTCCACAGATGGACGATACTCCATTGGCAGTCGTTCTGAATAATGAGCGCCTGTCCGTACCGCTTTTTCACGTTCTTCCAATGTACTTTCCGCAAATTCTTCTGTCACATCTTTCAACAAAAATATGATGTCTTCTTCTGGATAGCTTGTTTTCACCAATCCGGTTGCAATCATTAGGCTCAATCTCTCCTTTTTGCTGTCGTTAATGATATCCATTCAACAGATGCCTTTTCCTCAAGATAAGCAAGCAGCGGCTGCCAGGCAGATTCATCCACTACAGATTCAGCAATCAGGTAGATTTTGTTTATATCCAGTTCCTTCAAATTGTACAGGAATTGGTCGACTCCTTCTGAATCAGGCAAGAGGAATTTCACTTTTTCTTTTATGGGGTAATCTTCGTTAGTCGAGGCAAAAATCGGGCTTCTTGTAGTGGTTTGCACCAGCGCATTGCTGCTCAAAGCATAGGCAAAGCGAATCGGCAGATACATATTTTCCCCAATGCCGATGATCAGCGGCTTTTCACCATCCTTGGCTCCTCCGACTGCTTGAACCATCTGCTCGGCCCATCGGCTGACTTCCGCATGTTCACTGCTTGTCAGACCAAATCTCCCTGTCAAAGAAAGATAATCTTGACCGGTTGCTGATTTATGCGAAAGCTGCTGCGCTTTTGCTAGTTCCTGCAGTGATGAAACCCCATGGCTGCCTGTTAAATGCTCTATTGCGGCTTCATTCGGCGACTCGCTATGATGCAGGTTAAACTGCCCTTTCACCAAAGCCAGAACATCCACTTGAATTTTTCGGCTTTCTGCCAGTTCTCTGAACTTTTCCTGCTGCTCTTCGCTTCGCCAGTCCAAAATCGATAATGCTTTATATTTCTTGCCAGGAAACTGGTCATCCAGTGCCTTGATCAAATTCACAAAAGTATTGCCGGTCGAAATTTCGTCGTCAATCAGCACAATGGTTTCCGCTTCTTCAAACATTCCTTTCGGAGCATATACGATATGGGAAGTCGCGTGGGAATGTTCTTCTTCGAAGACAAAAGAAGGGGTCAACCCACTGATGTTTTCACGGGTTGTATGAATATATGCCGCATCTTCAAAATGCTGGAATACTGCATGGCCGAGTCCTGTAGCTGTTTCCGCCATTCCAATAAAAATTGTTTTTTTAGGCAATGCTGTTTTATAAGCAAAAGCTTCCTTGATGTTTTCCGGATCTGCTTCTCCAGTTTTTATAAGTTGAACCAATTCTTCCGCATGAGAAAGAAAGTCGATTTCGGCATCTTCCATCAATAAATAAGCCAGTAAAGTACCTGTACCAAGCGCAATGGCTGGACTGACGGCTAAATGTTTAGCAATCAAGGGGCTGACAAATAAAAACTGGCGCTTTTTGTTCACGCGGAGGGCCATAGAGAAAAGGGATTCCACTGGAAGCCCTTTATATGTGTAATCAACAGCAATCGAGAGATCCAGCTGCTGCCAAAGTTTATAGTTGATTTGATAATTGGGTTGATCCAATATAGTTGAGGACATCGATCGGTTTGTAGTTTTCATTTAGCACCCCGTATACTTCCGCCTGGGCTAGTACTTTCTTTGCCCAGCTTAAATGCGGTTTTACTTCATTCATTTTGTTGCGCTTCGGACTTTGCAGAACGCCATTGCGCTTAAAGCTTTCCGACACGATCAGCGATGCATCCTCAAAAGACTCATGGGAAACGATGTAACCTGCATTGACGATCTGGATTTGGGAAGGATGGATGCATGTTTTCCCTTTAAAGCCGTTTAAGGCATCCAACTGCACTTCCTGCCATAATACTTGTTCCGGTTTCGACGGAAGCAAGTTTCCTTGCCCCGAAGTAAAATGTTCATATACCGGTCCTGAGACGATAAAGCCGTCTTCTGCTCTGCCAAATCGATTCAGAATGGCAGTTAATCCATCCCGGATGACGTGGACATCGTAGATAGTCCGCTCCGCAGGACGGCGCAATCCGTAAAGACTAGAAAAATCAGTAGCTCCAACCCGGACAGTCAACACCCGATCCACTTCGGCCAGCAGAATCTGATGAATTTCCTGAAGTGTCTGATCACGCAGTTCTGAATACAACACTTCTCTGGTTTCAAGCAAAGGCAAGGCAAAAAGCTTTCGGCCTGCGGCTTCGCTTGCGCGGTCCAATGCTGCAAAAAAAGAAGGAAGATTTTCAGGTCTGCTTTTCGGAAAGACAATTCCAGTTAAGACACCTAAAGCGGCACCGGCAGCTGCAATCAGTTTATCAAGCTGGGCAGCATTTCGGATACGCAAAAAAAGCGCCGGTCCGGCTTCCGGCTGAAAGGTCCTTGCCCTTTCCAACAATTTTAGCTCTTTTATAACATTAGCTTCCGCCTGTGGCAGTTCCGAATCGGCCACTGCATCTTCCAGACAGATGATCAGTGTGGCCAATCCCGAAAAAGCGCCGCGTCTGTATTGCCCAGATAGAATCTTGTTTCCAAAATCAGGTCTGGAACCCGGGGTGTAAAGGGCAGCACCCAGTGCCAACCCTAAAGTTTCCCGTTCCGTATCACGATTGAATTCTGCCGGGGAATATTTAAAAAAAGTATTTAGCTCAGAATCAGTTAATACGTCAAAATGTCTCATTATTGTTCCTCCCGGCACCGCTAAAAGCAAGTCCCAAAAAATTAATATTTACTTAAGTAAATAAAGGCTAAAAAAGCAAGGAGGTGTGCTCCTTGCTTTTTCTCTTACAATTAGCCTTCTAATCCAAAGTCACGAACAAGTGCGCCTAGCCCACCTTGATAACCACTGCCAATAGCATTAAATTTCCATTCATTGTTGTGGCGGTACAGCTCTCCTACCACAATCGCTGTTTCAATTGAGAAGTCTTCTCCTAAATCGTAACGGATCAATTCCTCATTGCTGTCGCCATTTACGATGCGTACATAAGAATTGCTTACTTGGCCGAAGTTTTGGCCGCGTGTTTCTGCGTCATGGATCGTAATGGCAAATGTCACGCGCTCGATTGAAGAAGGGACTGATGACAAGTTCACTTTTACTTGCTCGTCGTCTCCTTCGCCTTCGCCGGTTTTATTATCGCCTGTATGTTCAACGGCACCAGCAGCACCTACTGTATTGTTGTAGAAGACAAAGTCAGCTTCAGACGATGCTTTGCCGCTTGAATTTAATAAGAATACGGATGAGTCAAGGTCAAAATCTTGCCCTCCATCGTACTTATTCGTATCCCATCCAAGACCTACGATTACATTGGTTAATCCCGGGTTTGATTTTGTTAAGTCTACTTTTTGTCCTTTAGATAAATTGATTGCCATTCTTCTACCACTCCTTATGCGTATTTGTTTGCAATTGAACCAATATCAGGATCAATAGTACCTTCACCGACAGCTGAGAATTTCCATTCGGTTCCTTGGCGGTAAAGTTCACCAAGAATCAACGACATTTTGCCAGCATAGTTGTCAGTTAGGTTATAATGAATCAGTTCTTCTTTGGATTGGTTGTCGACCAAACGGATGAAAGCATTTTGGATCATGCCGAAATCCTGCTTCTTTTGTTTTGCATTATAAATATTCACAACAAACACCAGGCGGTGAACTGATGGAGAGATACTCTTCAAATTGATTTGAATCGTTTCATCGTCTCCTTCTCCAGCACCGGTCAAGTTATCTCCAGAGTGGACAACACTGCCATCTTTGCTTTTTTTGTTGCCGAAGTAAATTAGGTTTTCTTTCCCTTTTAACTTGCCGTTTTCATCAAGCAGGATGACCGATGCGTCACAGTCAACATCAGCTCCACCGCCGCCGCCTCCAAGCAGGCCGCCTAAAAATCCGCCGCTTTTTTTAGGGGCAATCGGATCCCAGCCGAGGCCGACCATTAAGCTTGAAAGCGATGAACGTCCTTTAGTTAAATCGATTTTCTGACCTTTTACAAGATTGATAGCCATTCTTCGCACTCTCCATTCATCGATATGTACTTAGTTTTAATAGTATTTGTAAATCCGGAAAATTTCAATCATTAAGGGTTACAGCCAGCAGCCTTGAAATGAAACCATGCTGCCTCTTCTAGCGTCCCATCATGATAAGGAAACGTTTAACCATGGAAATGTTGAAAAAATCCTGATATAAATATATACGATTAATATTTCAATAAGTTTCGTTTGTCACAGAAGTTACACTTCTTTATTCATTAGCTCGCTGTTCCAGCATATTTCAGTGCGAAGCAGGGTAAACAAAACCAAATGACCTTTTTTAACTGCGCGGCAAAAAACAGTAAGAGGTGAAGTAAAGATGAAGCTGATTTCAATTGTTGTACCAGCTTACAACGAAGAAGCAAATATTTTATCTATGTATGAAAAGTTGGTCCAGGAATTTCACCCGCTTCCATACGAGTATGAAATCATGTTTATCAATGACGGCAGCAGTGACGGCACCCTGCAGGAAATTCTGAAGCTCGCCAAAACTCATGCCGACGTTAAATATATTTCCCTGACCCGAAATTTCGGCAAAGAATCCGCTATCCTGGCAGGACTCCACCGCATCAAAGGAGATGCGGCTATTTTAATGGACAGCGATTTGCAGCATCCTCCTGAATTGATCGGCCAGCTGATTGACGGATTTGAAGAAGGCTTCCATCAAGTGGTGGCTAAACGGTCCCGGACAGGGGATTCGAAGCTGCGAAGCTTTTTATCTTCCTTATACTATAAGTTTGTGAATTCCGTTACGGATGTAGACTTTGTAGATGGTGAAGGTGATTTCAGGTTACTCAGCCGAAAAGCCATCAATTCCATTTTGCTTCTAAGCGAAAGCAACCGCTTTTCAAAAGGCCTGTATTCCTGGATTGGTTTAAGCAAAAAGATTATTAGCTATGAAAACGTTCAGCGTGTTGCCGGAACATCCAAATGGTCTTTCTGGAGTCTCGTCAATTACGGGATTGACGGCATTATTTCTTTTAACTTAAAGCCGCTGCGAGTTTGTTTTTATACGGGGTTTCTCGTCTTACTCCTCTCACTTATCTACATCGGTGTGACCTTTTATGAAATACTAAAAGAAGGTGTAGGTGCTCCGGGTTATTTCACCACCATCACCGCTATTTTATTTTTAGGAGGAATTCAATTGATCAGCTTGGGAGTCATCGGAGAATACATAGGGCGGATTTATAATGAAACCAAAAGACGTCCTAACTTTTTAATCGATATTAGCAATGCGGATGATTATGATGAGTCTTAACGCCTTAAACACAGAGTTTACCCGCTTTATCTTTGTCGGTGTCATTAACACAGCCACTTACTATTCCATTTACCTGGTCTTACACAATATTTTCTCGCTGCCTTATTTGCTTGCACATATTGTCGGCTTTATCATTTCTTTGAATATCTCGTTTTTCTTGAACTGTTACGTTACGTACAGGACTAAACCAACGCTGAAAAAGTATTTGTATTTCCCTTTGACCCAAGTGGTCAATATGTCTGTTTCCACTGCATTGATTTTTATTTTCGTGGAATATTTGCATTTAAACAGCAATATCGCTCCGTTTGCGGCGGTTTTGTTTACCATTCCAATTACCTTTGTTATCTCCAGCAAAATTTTAAAAGGCTCGGTCAGAACGGCTGAAGCTAAAAGACGGTGAATTTATGAGCAGGAAATCTTCTAATATCATATTGTTTCTTTCTTGTTTTATGCTAGCTGCTGCAGCCCATTTGGTTTTTCTCTATCAGTGGACCCGCCGGCATTATATGGTCGGAATCGACGACGGCAGCTCGCAGATGCTGCCGTTTAAACATTTGCTTTACGAACAGTACACAAGCGGAGAATTTTTCTATTCGTTCGATTTCGGGCTTGGGGCAGGGACTTTCAGTGAGCTTTCGTATTATTTTTCCACTTCAATTGTGTTTTTGATCAGTGTAATTATTGTTTTTATTTTAGAATCACTGAATGCCATCCCATCCACTGATGTGCTGTTTTGGGCAAATGCTGCTGTTTTCATCAGTGTAGTCCGTTTAAGCTTTGTCTTATTCATTACTTCCCACTTGTTTATGTACATGAAGATTTCCCGGCTTTCTGCTTTTCTCGGAGCCAGCATCTATGGGATATCCGGAATGTATTTTCGCCATACCGTTTATTGGGAATTTTTTGCGGATGCTTTTCTTTGGCTGCCGCTCCTAATTTTCGGGATTGAGAAAATCATGCGGGAACAAAAACCCGGCTGGTTTCTTTTTGCGGTATCAATTTCTTTAATCGATAATTTCTATTTTTCTTATATCAATTTTCTTTTAGCAGGAATATACATACTAGTTCGTTTAGTTATCCGGTTGTCCCCTCAGGAAACCGGCTGGTTAAAAGCCATTGCCACTTTTTTGATTACTGGAATTATCGGTTTCGGCATTAGCGCCGTGTCATTTGTTCCGGCGGTTTATGCGTTTTTAAATAATCATCGCCCTGCTTTTGAACAGGAAATACCTTGGATTGATTTATCCGATAATATCCTATTTACAAGCCGGTTCATTGTGCTCCCAGCCATTTTTGTGTTATTTCTTTTTTCAGTTCCCCTATACCGCCACAAAGCTTTCCAGCTGTTTGCAGCATTGGGGATCATCGGAATCATGCTTCATTACAGCCCCATAGCTGGCAGCATCTTTAACGGCTTTTCAGCTCCCCAGTACCGCTGGGAATACTTCTTGTCATTGGTTGCCGGGGGAGCAGTGGCTGTCGGTATGGACCATCTTCAAAAACTGGCATGGCGCCAATTTGCAGTTGCAGGAGCTTTGACCGCTGCAATTTATCTGATTGCAGCAATGATGGACAAGACTTTCGAATTGAAGTCGCTGTCCACTCTGTTCATTATCAGCAGTTTGCTGATTACCTGGTTGCTTGTACTGGCTGTTCTGCAGTTCAAGCAGCCCCACCTTAAATTGCTGCTTACCGGTTTTTTAATCTTTTCACTTCTTATTTTTGCAAACTTTTATCAAGTTGAAAAACTCCTTAAAATTGGACAGATTGAGCATGTGAACGAAGAATTGCTGACTAGCGCTGGATATAATGACCCTGAAGTCCAGGGTCTTATCGAGGAAATTCATAAACTGGAAGACGGTGTCACCTACCGCATCGACTGGATGGAAGACGTCCGGAATAACACCCCGATTGTACAGGACTTTCGCGGTCTAAGTGCATATTCCAGCATCTTGAATAAAAATCTGCTGTATTTTTATTTATACGACTTGGAAATCGATATGGGACGCGAGAGCGTCAGCCGTTACGCGACTCTTGGCAACCGCACCAATCTCCATGGGTTGCTGCAAGGCAAATACTCGATAAAAGAAAAAGGAGATTCGAACGTTCCGTTTGGTTTTACAGAAATTTTGTCTTCTGAAAACTACATTGTTTATGAAAATCAAAACACTTTGCCTTTTGCACGTGCTGCTTCAACTGTATACCACGAACAGCAATTGTCCGATGAGCCCGCTATTGTCCGGGAACATGCTATGCTTACCGGAATAGTGCTTGATGGCAGTGAGGCTGCCCATCCCCTTCCTTCTGTTGAAGAACAGACCAGTGCCTTCAAAGTTCAAGAAGCAGATGCTACCTACGAGGATGGTTTATTGACAATATACGGAGAAAGCGGCGGCATTGACCTTGTTCGTCAAGATTCTTCTTTTACTGAAGGTGATTTATACGTATCGTTCCATTTGAAGCATATTGAACCGGATGAAGGCTTCCCTTTAGCTGTTAATGATTATCACACGACACGAAAATCAAACTCTTCAATTTATAGAACTTTTGTTGACGATATTACCATACGGATTCCTGCAGAAGACATAGTGAAAATTCGCATGCCAAAAGGAAAATATCATCTTACAGAACTTCAAGTCTTTGAGGAGCCTTATCAAGTTCTCCAAGAACAAAGCGGAGGAAATACCGGATTGAAAAAGTTGGATATCGACGGAAGCCAAGTACAGTTGGAATATAATAACACAGAAAAAGACGATTACTTGACCGTGAATATCCCATTTGAACGCGGGTGGGAAGCTTCTGTGAATGGCGAAGAAGTGGATGTGCTGAAAGCCAATTATGCTTTTGCTGCTGTTCCACTGGCAGAAGGCAGCAATGAAATAAAGTTTACATACCGTCCCCCATTTTTTAAGACTTCTCTGATTATGAGTGTTTTATCGCTGATTATAGGCTGCCTATTTGTTTACCGTAAAAAGCATTAAAGAGACATTTGGATGGCATCTCCAAAAGACTCCTACAAAAGTTCTCCTTTGTTTGAATTGCGTTTATTTTCAGTTTAAAAAGTGTAATGAGAGAATAACACTAAATTCAGACGGGGAGATGAAAGTGATGAAGCGATGGCTTGTGCTTGTATTGGCAATTTTTTTACTTCTATTACTTGCTGCTTGCGGCAATGCCGAAGATCCACCTACAGAAACCGACGGTGCTACGGAAGTTGAAGATGAAAATGTAAATGAAGGCGGAGAAGATCCCCCAAATGGTGAAGAAGCGGAAGACAACTCGGATGAAGGCTCAAGCGAAGATCTTATGTTCGTCACTGTGGAAATGATGGACAGCGATGGCAATGCTGCAGGAACTGCAGAATTGAGTACAGAAAGCAGCGGCGTTGGAGTAACCCTTAACTTGGAAGGACTTGAAACCGGTCCACATTCTGTGGAATTCCGGGATGCCGGCAAATGTGAAGCTCCGGATTTTGAAACTACAGGAGAACCTTTCGGCGGCGATATACCAGATATTGAAGCCGGAGATGACGGTACCGTTGCCGAAGAATTTGTAGTGGAAGGCGTTACGCTGAAAACAGGAGAAGAGAATTCTTTGCTGAAAGAAGGCGGGGCTTCCCTTTTTATCCAAGGAACTGACAATAGTGAGTCGGTGGCGTGCGGCGTTATCACCGCGCAGCAATAACAGCTGCAAAAGCATTGGCCGAAGCCGGTGAAGGCAAGTCTTTGCGATAAAGCTAGCGCAGCGATGCAAGTGCAATGCAGGAGCAAAGGCATTGGCCGACGCCTGCGAGGCAAAGTCTTTGCGACGAAGCTAGCGCAGCGGCGGTTTTTTCTGCACCGAAGCTAGCGCAGCGATGCAGGTGCAATGCAGGTGCATGGTTTTCAGGAACGAGGAGACTGAAGCCGAGCCCACGGAAAGCGAAGTGGCCGGACCGGTTGGGACCATACCTCCCTATTCATCTATATTAGACTTTGTCTATAGTCTGAAGCGGGCAAATGCCCGCTTTTTTTTATTCATTTTTGGCTTCCACCTTCTCCTTTCCTTTTTCCAAGTTTAGTCACGGCTTTACCGGGAATAAAACCTTTAGACGCTTATTTACAAGGAGGACGATATAATGTCAAATGAAGACAAATTTGAAAAGATTGATGAGCAAGTAGAACCCCAGGAGCAGCCGGAACAGCCGGGCCACGAGTCTGAAATGGCTCCTGAACCGATTTATGACGATAAGGACTATAAAGGTTCCGGCAAGCTGGAAGGAAAAGTGGCATTGATTACCGGCGGCGACAGTGGAATCGGACGGGCAGTGGCAGTGGCCTACGCTAAAGAAGGTGCCAATGTGGCAATTGCTTATCTTGATGAACACGAAGACGCCGAGGAAACAATCAAAGCAGTGGAATCCTATGGAGTGAAAGGTTTTAAATCCGCTGTTGACATCAGCGATGTAGAAAAGTGCAATCAATTAGTCGTCGATGTAATTTCAGAATTTGGCCAGCTGAATATACTGGTAAACAATGCAGGAAAGCAATTCCCGCAAGATAACTTTCTGGATATTACTCCCGACCAATTGATGGAGACATTCACAACGAATATTTTTAGCATGTTCTATTTATCTCAAGCAGCTGTCCCTCATATGCAAAAAGGTGATTCCATCATCAATACTTCTTCTGTGACAGCGTATAGAGGTTCTTCATCCCTTATTGATTATTCGTCGACTAAAGGTGCCATTACGTCATTCACCCGTTCGCTTTCACAGAGTTTGATCGAGAAAGGCATCCGGGTCAATTCAGTTGCTCCAGGGCCAATTTGGACGCCATTGATCCCTTCTACATTCGACGCTGAAAAAGTCGGAAAACATGGAGGCGACACTCCTATGGAACGCCGTGGACAGCCTTCAGAAGTAGCTCCTGCATACGTTTATTTTGCTTCAAAAGATTCTACTTACGTCACAGGACAAGCGATTCATGTCAATGGCGGGGATTTTATTACATCTTAATCTGCAAAAAAACCAGAACCGTTTTTCAGGTTCTGGTTTTTTTGATAACTCCCATGTTTTCTTCCTTTTTTTGCGGTTTTGCCGTTTGAATTCGGGTATAGATTAGATATAAATCTATACACAAGGAGGTGGGCAATATGAAGTTTATTGAAGTATTACTCATGAAATTCGCGATGGTGTTCGCTGTATTATTTATGATTTTCGGACTTACCTATGGCACAGGAGTTTTTGATATTTTCCTGATCAGCCTGGTTGTTACAGCCGTTGGATTTATTGGTGATTTAATCGTCTATCCTCGTACTTCTAACAAAGTCGCGACTGCCGGTGACCTTGTTCTCGACTTTATCCTCATATGGCTTTTGGCGGCGCTGTGGATCGAGAATCCTGATTTTTCAATTGTGATGGCCTCTATTTACTCTGCCGTGCTTCTAGCTGCCGGAGAATGGTTTTACCATATTTATCTGACTAAACGCTTATGGGAGCATAAAGAGACATCCCACACACTGAAACAGGAACCGAATCGTAAATAGTTCCAAAAAAGAAGTGCGGAGACTTGATTAGTAAAGTTGAGACGTAGAATGCAGCGGAAAGTGGGCGACTCCTGCGGAAATAACATGTGCTGAAGGCCTCGCAGGAGCAGCGAAGCGACATTGGCCGAAACCTGTGAGGCCAAGTCTTTGCGACGAAGCTAGCGAAGCGATGCAGGAGCACAAGGTTTTCGACTGAAGCCATGTCCGCGGAAAGCGTCCCACCTGGAGCGAAATGAGAAAAGGCTATCGAGAGTTTCTCGGCAGCCTGAAAATGCGGAGACTTTAGCCTCCGCACTTCTTTTTGCTTTTTAATCTTCAGGCACCGGAGGGAAAAAAAGTACCCTCTGGTTTCCTCCGTAATGAGCGATAGGACGACTAAGATGCAAATTTTCCGGCAAGAAACTGGCCATTGAGTTTTTATAAATTTCCCCTTTGATGTACTGAAGCTTCCAAGGCGAATGTTCAATATCCACTCGAATTAAGCGATTCGCCGGTCTTGTCCATAAACAATAACGTTCCGTCAGCCAATGCTCCAGGTAAGTCCGCTGAATGGGACCGGATGTTATTTCATAAGTTAACCTTAATGATTCGGGAAATGAATTTTTATGGGTTCTTCTGCTCGTGAAAGCATATTTTCCGTTTTGCTTGTCCATTTCCATCCGAGCATGGCGGTAAGGCAGAAATCCTCCTGTATTCGCTGTTTTCACAGCTAGTATGCTGTCTGCATCCAATGAAAAAAAGTAAACTCCTGGACGCCCCTTATAATTTACATACGTCCTTACATTCAGCTCCAGATAAGATTGGACTCCTGGAGTAGGCGGAGTAAATCGCAGGCGAGTTCCTTTTGCTTCAAATAAAACGACGCCAATCCAGGCAAAACCGTCATACAAATCAAGTTTTAGGTCAGCAGGAAGGTGCGCTCGCACCCACACTTCTTTTACCGGCCAGTGTAAAAAAACCACATCATGCCATTCTTGTGTCATTGCCCAAGGCTTTTTTTCCATCACATCACCTCATCCGCAAAAGAAATAAGCCTCTTATTGGAAGAGGCTTATTTTTGTTCTTTTATTTTAACTCTTCTTCCGGTAGCGTGTTATGCGCTTCCGGTGGAGCTGGTTTTAAGATAGGTCTTTCACTTAATGGTTCAGGCTTTTGAACTGTAATCGGGTGGCCATCCGGAGCCGGCTGGCTTACCCATGGCAATTGTGAAGCGGTGCTGGTTTCAGTATTTGTGTAAAGAATATGTGAGAATTCCGTTGCTTCCCATTCAGGCGGCAGCGTTGCCGGTACAATTGGGCCTTCTTTGGCTTCCATGTCCTTGATGGCCGCAAGCCACTGGTTCTGGTGCATTGTATCTCGCGCTAATAGGAAAGAGAATAGATCTTTTACGCCGCGGTCATCCGTCATGCTGTACAAACGCGCTACTTGCAGGCGCCCCTGTGATTCAGCGTTGACGTTAGCCCGGAAGTCAGCCAATAAGTTTCCGCTTGCTACAATATATCCAGCGTTCCACGGAACTCCATTGCTGTCTTTCGGTGAAGCCCCGAGTCCATGCACAATCGCATGCTGCGGGTTCATGCCGCCCATGATGGCGCCGACAATCGGATCCGCTGCTGCTTTTTCCTGCTCGTAGACTGGCGCTCCTTCAAGCAGACGTGCAACTAAAGTCGCCAATAGCTCAATATGGCCGAGCTCCTGCGTGCCGGTATCCATCAGCAAATCTCTGTATTTCTCGTTTCCTCTTGTGCTCCACCCTTGGAATAAGTATTGCATCGCTACTGTCATTTCACCAAATTGTCCGCCGATCAATTCCTGTACTTGCTTGGCGAATACCGGATCCGGAGACTCCGGTTTAGCATGGTATTGAAGTTCGCTTCTGTGGAAAAACATAGACATAACCTCCTGGATAATTTTTTAGTTTTTACTGGAGTTCTTTGAACGGGAGTCGATGCGGCCTCGCGCGATCAGATTACTTTTATCCTGGATGACCGCCGTCGTAGTCAGAATCATTGCCACCGGCATTGAATTTTTTATTGCCTGTTTTCTCGTTCACGGTTTCTTTAGAGGAAGTATTTATTGGTTGTTCTCCATTTTTTCCGGAATTTGTTTTGTCAGCCTCAGAACTATATCTGTTCTCTCCCGACTCTCTTCTGTCGTCTTCCATCTTCTTCATTTTCGCTTCGTGTTCTCTTTGTTCCTTATCCATCTTATTTTCCTCCTTTCTGTCAAATGAATGCATATTATCTGAATACCCCTCCATTTTCACTTAAAACCATTTTCTGTATACCCTTAGTTGAATCGTACAAAAGTCTTGTAATTTTATTTCCATAAAAAAACAAGAAGGTAAATTTACAACCTTCTTGTTTGTTATTGAGTTAATCCACTTTCAATTCTACCTCGATGTTTCCTCTTGTCGCTTTCGAGTAAGGGCATGCTTCATGAGCTTTCTCTACCAGCTCTCTGGCCTTCTCTTCGTCCACTCCCTTTACTGAAACATTTAGAATAGCGGCAAGTTTAAAGCCGTTATCGGCTTCATCCTTTAGAAAACTAACGTCTGCTTTGACTGAAGTGCTAGTCAGTTCTGTTTTTTCCTTTTTGGCGATAGCGTTTAACATGCCATCGAAACAAGCGGCGTATCCAGCTGCAAAAAGCTGTTCAGGATTTGTTCCCCCTCCAGGACCTCCCATTTCTTTCGGTGTTTCAAGTTTAATATCGATCATATTATCTTCCGAAACCACTCTTCCTTCTCGTCCTCCGGTAGCTATTACTGATGTCTTGAATAATTCTCTCATTTTACCATCTCCTTATTTTTAATTTTCAAATAATTAGACGAACAATTCAAAGGTACTAGTTTTGCGCCCGCTAGTCAATAGTTTTGGCTGTCTGCTGTCAAGTTAGTCCAAAAGAAGCGGTCTTCCTTCTAAGTTTCAGGTTTATCGGAGAGGGTAAATGAACAAATAGACAATTAGTTACGCTAAGGAGGAAGAACTTATGGCAAAAGTGATGGCAGTTTTATCAAGTGGATATGCAGATGAAGAAAACAATTATGTAACAGGCTGGTGGGCTGAAGAATTATTCGCACCTGTTCTTGCCTTGCAGGAGGAAGGGCATACAGTTGGCCTTGCTTCGCCTAAAGGCGGCAAACCTGTTGTAGATCCATTAAGCCTCAGTGAAGATTATGATCCCGAAGGCAAATATAAAAAACTTTACGAATCCGGCATTGCCGATAAAACCACGCCTATTGTAGACGTTAAAGCAAGTGATTATGATGCCATTTTCATCGTCGGCGGGCATGGTGCCATGTTTGATTTGGCCCATAATGAAGATTTGCACGCTATCATCAATATTGTTTACGGACTTGGCGGCATTGTAGCAGCGGTCTGCCATGGACCTGCTCCTCTGGTCTACACGAAACTTCCAAATGGGCGCGGCATTCTGGAAGGATTGAATGTCACGGGATATCCGAACAGCATGGAACCGAAAGAAGTCCGCGGCTTGCTTCCATTCAGTCTGGAAGATGAGCTGCGTAAAATTGCTAATTACAAAGCTGAAACCAACGAAAAGGAGTACGTCGTATGGGGAAGTGACCAAATTTTGACCGGCCGGGATCCACAATCCTCCCCTCAATTTGGCAAGGAATTGGCGAAAAAGCTGACAAGCATTGAGAAGAAAGAGGAAGAGAAGTTTTTTGATTAACCCAATAACTTTAGGGTATGTAAATTGTATAGAGTAAAACGGGGAGGTAATGGCATGAGTGAAAAAGACCCAAAAGAAAAAGAATATATGAAAGCCAGTAAGGAAACCTTAAAACATCCACCCGACAAAAAAGAAGGTTTGGAAGAACCGAGAGTCACCGGTTATAAACCCATTCAAATCGGTATCGTTGTCTTCGTTATTATTGTGCTAATTATTATAATCATTGGAATCAGTTCAAATATGTGGGGACTTTTTGGCTGATTGCTTGTAAGCAATCAGTTTTCTATGGTTCAGCTATAAGTAAAAAGAAGCTTTTCGCAGCGCTGCGAAAAGCTTCTTTTTTATAGGCTTTCTGTTAATTCAATCTCAGCTTCCACCAATTCTCCACCACGGTAAACTTTCACATTCAAGGTTTCACCGATCTTAGTTTCATTATAAAGATGCTGGCGAAGTTCCAATACCGAGTTTACCGGCTCTCCATCCATTTCGACGATTACATCGTATGCTTGAATTCCCGCTTTGTCAGCACCCGAACCTGGAGCTACTTCACTTACTACAACGCCTTCTGTTACATTAGCCGGCAAAGACAGTTCGGTGTTCCAGTATTGCTTCGGGATACCTGCCAAATCCATAATGCTGATACCAATAGCCGGACGTTCAACTTCGCCTTCTTTTTCCAGGTCTTCGATGATTGGAACAGCAGTATTGATCGGAATCGCAAGACCGATTCCCTCCACAGCGTCCTGGGCTATTTTCATCGAGTTAATCCCGATTACTTGGCCTTGGCTGTTGATCAGCGCACCACCACTATTCCCTGGGTTGATTGCTGCGTCTGTTTGAAGAACTTCAGCCTGCCAGTCTTCAGTTCCATCACCATTGATATCAATAGGCACCAAACGTTCAGTTCCGGAAATGACGCCCGTTGTTACCGATCCCGAGAATTGAAGGCCCAGCGGATTACCGATTGCAATAACCGGCTCTCCCGCTTTCAGCACAGAAGAGTCTCCAAATTCAGCAACTGTTGAAATGCTGTCACCGTCAACTTTCAATACTGCCAGATCTGTCCAGACATCGGTCCCTAGAACTTCTGCGTCCAGTTCAGTTTCATCCGCTAATGTCACTTTCACTTTCTCTGCGCCTTCTACTACATGATTATTGGTGACAATATACGCAGACCCATTATCTTTTTTATAAATTACTCCAGACCCTGTGCCCGCTTCTTTTGCTTCTGAATTAGCGGCTGGCACGAATGGATTCTGCTGTGCTGTTTTCATATTGGTTATCCCTACTACCGCTGCTGAAGTGGCTTCTACAATTTCTGTGACATCCGTTGTGACGATATCGGAAAGACTTTGCACTCCGCTGGCCGTTTCTACGGTTCTCGGCTGATTTTCAGCTGATGCCTCCATATCCGCAAATTCAGGAATTACTACTCCAACCAGCACTGCCCCAGCAATCAATCCCGTAAAACTTGATGCAAAATAGCCTGAACGTTTTTTCTTTGGTTCGCTTGATTTATAATATCCCATAATGTTTTCTCTCCTTAAGTTAATTTACTTTCAATTTCATATGACTCTTTTTTCTCAGTCAGCCAAGAAGCAAATCTGGTGTTTAAGGCTTCATTGAATAAAGTTTCTTCGATTTTTTCTTTGCTGTTTTCTAAAGTGGCTTTTTTCGCTTCTTTTTTATCCGTTACTTTAATGATATGAAAACCGAATTCCGTTTCTACCGGCTCACTGATTTCATCTGCATCCAGGGCAAAAGCCGCTTTTTCAAATTCAGGTGCCATTTTGCCTGCGCCAAACCAGCCAAGTTCACCGCCGTTGTCTGCAGTAGCTGCATCCGTTGAATATTCTTTAGCCAATTCAGCAAAATCTCCGCCATCCGCTAACTTCGCCGCAACTTTATCCGCTTTTTCTTTTGTCTCCACTAAGATATGGCTCGCTTCAACTTGAGCAGGCTGAGCCAGGCTTTCTTTGTTTTCTTCAAAAAAGGTCTTGATTTGTTCATCCGTTATTTCAATCTCAGGACCGATCAGCTTTTTGATTTTCGTATACATTTCTATTTCCTGTTTTAAATCATCCATTGACAGACCGCTTGCTTTCAATACGGATGCGAGGGCTTCTTTTCCGCCATAAGCTTCTTCATATACTGCCATCTCTTTATTAAGATCTTCTTGCGTCACTTCGATTTCCGCTTTTTCAGCTTCTTGGTCGACGATTTCATTTGTAATCATTAAATTGAGCGTTTCAGCCCCTGACGCTTGCACCATTTCTCCATAAAGTGCATCCCGCTCGATTTCTTTTCCATTTACTGTTGCTACCGCTTCGCTCGGCGCAAAGCTTGCTGCCAAGAACACTGCTGAGGCAATCACTGCTCCGATTGCTATATACACTGCTTTTTTCATCCTCAACCCTCTTCCTTCATCTCGTTAAATTAATCTTAACAAGCAAATATGAATAAACTATGACCAAACTTTTAAGAGATATGTAAAGTTTGGTCAAATAAGAGTAATTAGAAAAAACCTGAAGCAACATGCCTTCAGGTCTTTTAATAACTTCACACTATTTCTGGTTCATCTGCAGATTTTGCTTTATGCGGCAAGTGAATGGTAAACTTCGTGCCTTTGCCTTTTTCACTTTCCACCCGGATGTCGCCGTCGTGCAGCGTGACCAACTGTTTCACAATCGATAGCCCAAGGCCAAATTGGCCGCTCCCCCTCGACAAATCCGATTTGTAAAAGCGCCGCCAAATCATATCGATTTCTTCCACATCAATACCAGTACCGCTGTCTTGCACTTCGATGACCATAAATCGCGGTTCATGGAATGCCTTCAATAAAATCCGGCCATTCTCTGTAAACTGGATGCTATTTTTCACGATATTCGTCAGTATCTGAATCAAGCGATCCATATCTCCATAAATCACTTGGTCAGGCTCTGTTTGCACTTCAATAACATTTCCTTTCTCAGCTGCCTGCATTTGCAATTGTTCCTGGATGATTTCCAAAAGTTCATCTGCTTCAATTTCTTCTTTCGTCAGCGTCACTTGGTTCGAGCGGATCTTTTCGTAATCCAAATTTTCATTAACCAGCCGCATCAGGCGCTTTGTTTCATCACTCACCAATCGGATTCCTTTTTCCCGCTGGTCTTCCTCAATCATATTATTGCGCAGGCCTTCGATCACTCCGGCAATCGTTGTCAATGGCGTGCGCATTTCGTGGGAAACGTCTGCCATGAATTGGCGCCTTCTATTTTCCAGCCGCTCTATTTCTTCATTGGACCGCTGCAGTTTATTTGCCATTTTGTTGAAATCTTTTGCCAAGTCACCAAATTCATCAAAATGAGATTCCGGCAAGTTGACTGCATAATTGCCTTCACTAATCATTGCCACGGCTTTTTGCATGCGCTGAAGCCGGCTAACATGCAGTTTCGACAGCAATAAGCTCAGCAGCAATGCTACGGCCAGTGCAATCAGTATGGTGGTCAAGAGTGATTTATTGAGTTCTGAAATCATTTCACTTGTCCCGCTGATGGGCGAGGCCAAAAGCACGCCTCCGATCAACCGGCCATTTTCTACATAAGGCAATGCCACAAATGTAACGGTATATTCAAAACGCTGGACATCACGGTTGACGACCAAGGTTTCTCCTTGTTCAATGACATTCCACTCTTCCTGTGTCAGTACGACCGGCGGAAAATTACCGGCAGATGGATAAAGAATCCGGCTTTGCTGGTCAAAGACAATGAAATTGATGTTTCTCGCCTCTAACATCGATACATAGGACTGCAGCCCTGAACCTGGCCGCGGACTTTCTAGCACTTCGAGAATTTTTTGGCCGTAACTTTCAAGCTCTTCCGCTTTTTCCTCATAAGCAAAGTCTTCTACATATTGGACAAACAATAAACTCAAAACCAAAAAAGCGATGAGCAGGATGCTCAAATGGCTGGCAATAAGCTGATAGAAATATTTAATCCGCATGTTCTTCAAATTTATACCCTACTCCCCAAACGGTATGGAACAATGTGTCACCGCCGGATATTTTCTTGCGGAGCCGCTTGATATGGACATCGACTGTCCGTTCATCCCCGTAAAATTGATAGCCCCACACTTGCTCAAGCAACTGTTCCCGGCTGAAAACCTGCTTTGGATGCTGCAGGAAAAACACAAGCAGATCAAATTCCTTTGGCGTCAGACTTTGAACCTGTTCTCCGTCTTTCTGTACATCTCTTGTCTCTTTATTGACCAGGAAATGCTTTGTTTGAATCGTATCCGATACCGGCTCCGTTTTTTGGGATCTCCGCATGACCGCTTTGATGCGTGCCATTAAAGTCAACGGGCTGAACGGTTTCGTCACATAATCATCCGCCCCCATTTCAAACCCGATTACCTGATCCGATTCGCTGTCTTTGGCTGTCAGCATGATAATGGGAACAAGATTTCCTTCTTCCCGTATTTTCCGGCAAAGTGCAATGCCGTCCATCCCTGGCAGCATCCAGTCCAGAATCAGCAAATCGTAATTTCCCTGCTGATATTTTTGATATCCTTCAAGTCCATCTGCTGCAAACTCTCCCGTTATTCCTTCTTTCGAGAAAAATAATTCCAGCATCGAACTTACACTCGGGTTGTCTTCCACCACCAAAATTTTCATATCCAACCTCCGTCTCTTCTTTCTATAAAAGTAAAACACATTTTAATAAGACGCAAGCCATTAAGAAAAGCGCAAGTGCCCATGTAGATTCAACGGGCATAAGACGGACCATCGAAACGGCGTGTTTCTGCCGTACAGATGGTTGGCTTATGACTCTAGAATCTGGGCACTGGAGCTGGACAATATGGAAAAGCGCAAGCGTCCGTGCAGCCCCGACAAGCGCTGAATTTAAGGGAAAATAAAAGACCGCTCTCTAAAAAGAGCGGTCTCCAATCATTCACTTCACACTTTTTTCTCACGCGTCCGGTATTTTTCAAACAATTCGCCAATCATGTCGTAATCAATGGCAATATTGTTTTCATAAGCGTACTTCACGCCGTAGCCAAGCGCCAGTGTCATTGCTGAAGCGACTGTTCCGCCTATGACTGAACCGGCACCCGGGATGAATTTCAAGGCTTGGCGGTAAAGTGTATGGCCGATTGTCTGTGTTGCCGTAATAACAATCATGTCTTTCGCCGCTTTTTTGCTAAGAGGCTTATCATATAACTTCGACAATTTAATAATTAGCCCCACTTGTAAAGAAGTAAGAGGGATCACATCAGACCCTGGAATCGGTGACGCTCCAATTACCCCTGCCGAGACACCGGAGCCGATAATCCAGCGGTTGGCAGCAGAAGATTTCTCTTTCATGCTTTTAGCGAAGAGCAGGTCTTTTCCCTTCTTTTCGAGCAAAAAAAGAATTTCCTTCTTCAAGTTTTCAAGGTTCTCACCAGTTTTTGAAGAAATGGCGATGACTTTGTATTTATTTTTTGTATGATTTTTAACGAACTGGACAATCGATGGTATGTCTTCGGCAGCATCGATTTTGTTCAGCACGATGAGAATATCTTTATTGTGTTTTTCAATCGCTGTAAACTTTTCTTTTTCGCTTTCCGAAAATACTGTTCCCGCTGCATTCAGGAAAAAGAGCACGACATCTGATTTCTGAACAAATTCGAGTGTCTTTTTCGGATTTTCATCGTTCGGGTCGTTGAGGCCAGGCGTGTCCATGAATTTGATGTTTTCCAGTCCGCGAATATTATAAGGATCCACGCTGATTGTCTCTCCGGGCATCGGGTTTGTGCTGGCGATATTTTCCCCGATGATTTTGTTGACTGTCGATGACTTTCCAGCGTTCACTTCACCAATTAACGAGATGAGCAAGTCCTGTTCGAGCATATCGTTCACTTTTTTCATTTCATTTTCAAACATTGCATCCATCATTTGGCTAACTTCTTGTTCAAACTCTTTCACCATATGGCGTTCCCCCTTTTCGATCTTTACTGACTATTATAATCAATTTCTATGCCTCCGTGTGATATTCAGTCTTGGATATAGGGTTTAAGCAAGCTATCCCCATACTCTAAGATCACTTGCACATCACGGATATGTTTTTTTGTCTCACTGTTTTTTCCTCGCTTTTCCATCGTTTTCAAATCGTAAAGCATGTCCGGAAGTTTCGCTCCCGGCGCTTTATACAGTTGTTCCGATTGGATAAACGATCCGCCTGGCATATAATAGCGCATGCCAAGCAAATTCTTCTCATACTGGAACAAATTATGGCCCATTAATGGGTGGTCGTATTCTATTCCGAGCAGTGCCAGCACAGTCGGCATAATATCTACTTGGCCGCCAAGCCTTTTCATTTCAGTCCCTTCGAACAAACCGCCTCCAGTCATGACAAGCGGAACGGTATAGCGTTCTTTCAGGGAGTAAGGATGGCCCAGAAAATCATTCAGCAGCACTTCGTCTTCTAAAGAAAGCGGAGACCCGTGGATTCCAGAATGATCGCCGAATATGACAATCAGTGATTCGTCGAATAACCCCTGATCTTTAAGCTCCTGGATAAAGACGCCTACTTGTTCATCGGCATACCGGACTGCCTGCAGATAGTTTCCAACATGTGTATCTTCATATTCTTTCGGTAAGTTCAGATATTGCATTTTTTCAGGCATCAGGAACGGAGTATGGCTTGTCATCATGACGATGTTGGAGTAAATGCGGTCGTAGGTTTTTAATTGACGCGGAAGTTCGTCAAGGGCAAAATCAAACAATACTTCATCTGCAGGTCCAAAACCGACTTGTTTGATGTCCGGCATATCTTCAATCGAAAACACTTCATCAAACCCAAGAGCAGGATACAGTACATCCCGGTTCCAGAACTCTATATCATCAGCATGATAAGTAGCGGAACCATAGCCCTTATCTTTAAGTGCATTAGCGAGTGAAGGCACTTTATCGCCGTTCAGCTGATTTACGATTGGCACCATTCCTTCAGTGTATAACCCGGTGTTGGCAATCCATTCGGCGTCAGAAGTTGTGCCGGCGCCAATTTGTTGAAAAACATTGGAGAAATAAGCGCTTTCATCCAACAAAGCGTTGATGTTCGGAGTGATTTCCTGCCCAGCCAATGATTTCCCGACCACAAAATTTTGCATTGATTCAACTTGCACGACAAATAAATGGCGGCCTTCTGCTAACCCGAAATTTTCATGGCTGTGAACTGGGATGAATTCATTCCCTTTTAATTCTTCCAGTTTTTTGGGGGACAGTTCTGTTGAAGAGGCATGAGCTTTTTCAGTTGTCTGCTGATACATTTGAACAAGCTGAGATTGTGCATACCCATTTTCTTTTGCAAAATATGAAATGTCTATAATTGGCTGTTTGATTGCATAGGCGGTTGTAATGGCGCTGATAACTAAAAATCCGATGACAGCGTATTTGAGTGCATTCGTCCGTGGCAGCCTGCGCCATCTGCGCCCTATAATAGCCAGCAGAATCAGGTCTGAGAAAAATAAAAAATCCAGGGGGTTGATCAATAGCAGAATCGTTGTTCCCACCGTACTTGACTGCGTTGTCTGCTGCAAATCGTAATAGGAGGGGATAGTCGTATAATAGCGGCTGTATAACGTCACTGCAAAGAAAATGCCGGAGACAAGAAAACTGTAGATCCAAACGGTAAGCCATCTATGCTTTTTAAAAATCAAAAGTCCTATCGCCAAAAGGAGTGCCCATACCGGAAACTCGACAAAAGCAATATGCCCGATGGACTTCGTGTCAAAGATCAGCATTCGAAACGCACTTACTTTGATGAACAGGAAGAGAAAGAGCAATAGATAGGGAACTGCCTTTGCTGAGTTCATGAGTTCCACCTCCCCTTTAGTTGGCAATTGAACCAGTTAAATATTTCATCAGTTTACGGAACGGGAAATAAAAGCCGGATTAAGAATCCGGCCACCTTTTATAAATTTATTATAACTTCATTGAATCAGAATCAAAAACAAAGTCCTTTATCAGCAGGCTTTTATTTTACTCCCATATTCTCATCACTTGATGGGTTTCCTCTTCTATTTCCACTTTGTAAACATCAGGATTCGAAAGCTTCACCCACTCCTCGTATCCATAAGATTCATTGATTCGTTTCAATATCAGTCCCAGCAAATTGCCATGCGTTACTAAGACAGTGCCATCAGAAGCGTCTCTCAGCACTTCCATGGCTCTCTTAGTCGCCTCAAGACCGGATTCTCCTCCTGAAAATTTCAAATCCAAATCATGGAAAGATGCTCTTAACCGCTCCATCCAATCAGGCATTTCCCCAGAACTTAATACACGTTCAGCCAGGCGGTCATCAATTTCAAGACGAATGCCAAGCTTGTCCACTGTCGGATCAATAGATTGAATAGCCCGTGTATACGGGCTGGAGATAATACGGTTAACTTCTTGGCTTTCAAAAAAACGTGCGAGTTCTTGAGCCTGGAGATTGCCTTCGGGAGTCAATCCAGCACTCGGATCCTGGCCGGCTGCTTTACAATGCCGAACTAAAAAAATCACTTTTTTCATATGCCCCTCCTAATTTCCTTTTGCGGCGCCTTCTTTAGATTCATTATAAGTCTTTATGAAAAATCCGTCTGTTTTAGACCATTCAGCATACAAGATTTCTTCAATGTCTTTAAATCCTTCCTTTTCCAACTCCGAATAAAGCCATTCCCTCGATTTTCCGACATACTTTAAAATCCCTTCATTGATCTCGCCTTCGTCAATGAACAAGAAGGTCAAGGAATCATCTTTCGGTTTAATCCCGAGCATTTCAGGAGTGAGGTTATCCTTTTCGGTATATTTGCGCAAACTGACGGTACCGCCTGGCTCCAAATACAGATCACGCACTTCCCGCAGCGAAAAAACACCTTGTTCACGAAGCATGGTTCTGAGCTGTTCCATCTCCAAATGGTTTTTGTTCAGTTCATCTACCATAAACTCCCCGTCTTGAATCAGGATGGATGCATCTCCTTTAAGCAATACCCGCACTCTATCGTATTTTTTCGAAAGTTTTTCAATGCCAAACAGCATAAGTCCCCAGACAGCTGCGGCAAACCATACATGCAGCCCTGAAACTTTATCATCGTAAATACTTTCTTCTAAAATTCCGCCCAAAACAATAGAGTAAATAAAATCAAAAGGAGTAAGCTGGGACATCTCTTTTTTCCCAAGCAGCCGTGTCACCACCAGCAATGCCACAAGCCCGAAAATCAATTTCATCCCAATATCAAAATAAGTCAATACCCTTCTCCTCCAGTCAATTTCTCTATGTTGTTCTATATCATCCCCATTCCCCTTTCTATAGCGTTTAAGCTAAATAAAAAAACCCAGGACCTAAAGTCCCGGGTTGTGCTTTACAGTTTTTTCATCAAGTTTGCCATTTCAATCGCGCCTGCTGCCGATTCCCAGCCTTTGTTGCCGGCTTTTGTTCCTGCACGTTCAATTGCCTGTTCAATTGAATCGGTAGTCAAAACGCCGAAAATAACGGGGATATTCGCTTGGTCGCTCGCTCTTGAAACACCTTTTGCCACTTCGCTGCAGACAAAATCGAAATGCGGTGTAGCGCCTCTGATGACCGTGCCCAGTGTAATAACTGCATCATAATTGCCGCTTGTCGCCATCTTTTTTGCAACGAGCGGGATTTCAAATGCTCCCGGAACCCAGGCAACCGAAACGTCCGAGTCATTTACGCCGTGGCGTTTTAATGCATCTTGCGCTCCGCTAAGCAATTTGCTGGTGATAAATTCGTTGAAACGCCCGACCACAATGCCGATGCGCAACCCTTCGCCGTTTAAATATCCTTCAAAATGTACCGTCATGTTCAGTTCTCCTTTAGAAATTCAGCAAATGGCCGAGTTTCGATTTTTTGGTTTTCATATACGCTTCATTATCTTTATTGGTCGGCATTTCGATTGGCAGCCGTTCGATGACTTCCAATCCATATCCGCCAATGCCGGCAATCTTTCTTGGGTTATTCGTCAAAAGCTTCATTTTTACGATTCCCAAATCCCGCAATATTTGCGCTCCGATTCCGTAATCACGCAAATCATCTGCAAATCCTAGTTTTTGGTTGGCCTCTACCGTGTCATACCCTTGGGATTGGAGCTCATAGGCCTTCAATTTATTGATCAAGCCAATGCCGCGGCCTTCTTGGCGCATATACAGTAAAACGCCGGATCCTGCTGCATTGATTTGTTCCAGTGCTAAGTGCAGCTGTGGGCCGCAATCGCATTTATGGGAGCCGAAGACGTCTCCGGTCAAGCACTCGGAATGGACGCGGACCAGTACCGGATGCTCCGGATCAATGTCTCCTTTTACAAAGGCTACGTGATCTTGTCCAGTCAGCAGTTCCGTATAGCCTACTGCCCGGAATTCCCCGTATTCAGTCGGAAGGGTCACTTCCACTTCCCGTTTGATCAATTTTTCATTCTTGCGTTTATAAGCGATTAAATCCTGGATGGTCAATATCCCTAAGCCTAGGCGTTCTGCCACTTTCTGCAGATCGTCAACGCGGGCCATAGTGCCGTCCAGATTCATAATTTCACATATCACGCCTGCCGGAGCAGAGCCAGCCAGTTTCGCTAAATCCACTGCTGCTTCCGTATGGCCGGCACGGCGCAAAACACCGCCTTTTTTGGCAATCAACGGAAAGACGTGGCCAGGACGCTTGAAATCCGCCGCTTTAGCGTCAGGATCCAACATACTTGTGATGGTATGCGACCGTTCAAACGCACTGATTCCTGTAGTGGTATCTCTGTGATCAACGCTTATGGTGAAAGCTGTTCCATATTCATCCGTGTTGTTATCAGTCATTAAACCGATTTTCAGCCTTTTCGCGATTGCTTCTTCAACCGGCACACAAATCAATCCGCGTCCTTCGGTTGCCATCAAATTAATGATTTCCGGTGTTGCATGCTCTGCCAATGCGACAAAGTCACCTTCATTTTCGCGGTTCTCATCATCAATAACAATAACGGCTTTGCCATTCTTCAAATCGCGCACAGCTTCTTCTACAGTATAGAACATCTCTTTCGCCTCCATCAAAATCCGTTTTCAGCCAGCCAGCTGCGGGTCATTGCCGGCTTCGCTGTTTGAATTCGTTCTGTGTATTTCGCAAGCAAATCACATTCGATATTGACGCGTGCGCCAATGCCTTTTTCCCCTAAAAGAGAATCTTCCTGTGTAGTCGGAATCAAGGAAATGGTTATCGTGTTCTTGCCGAGTTCAAATATGGTGAGCGAAGTACCGTCTACTGCAACCGATCCTTTGTGCATCATATATTTCATCAGTTCCGGCTCCACTTCAATTACTTTCGTTAAAGCATTCGATTCTGTTTTTACAGAACGGATGACACCAACGCCATCAATGTGGCCACTGACAAAATGGCCGCCAAAACGGCCATTAGCCGGCATAGCTCGTTCCAAATTCACACGGGAACCGCTTCTCAGCTCCGACATCGTAGAAGATTTGACCGTTTCCGGAATAACATCGACCGTAAATGTATCGTGCGTAAAAGTTGAAACGGTCAGACAGACTCCGTTTATCGAAATGCTGTCTCCCCGTTTCACATCTTCTAAAATAAGCGAACAGGCAATTGTCAGTTCCATGGCCTGCGGCTTCGCACGAAGTGAGGCAACTTTTCCCACTTCCTCCACTATTCCAGTAAACACTTGTAATCACGCTCCTTTGAAAAAGCCAAAAGCTTTTGTCTGGTCATGAGACCTTATTAAATTATATGTAACAATTTCTTCGACAGACTACAGCCAAGCAGCTGAACGCGTTATTCGGCATGTAAGCCCTCAAAAAGTAAAACAAAATGGGTTCTTTCCACCAAGGGGCAGACGGGTGGCTAGGAAAGGATAATAAAGAGGATGTAATAAAATTATTGAGAATGCACTTTAGTTCTGAGGTCACTATTATAATATGCTTAAAAAGCCGGATCTTTTTTCAGCAATAATAAATTCTCACCGATCAGAAAAAATGCATAACGAAAAACGTTTCAACTTCTTCTCCCATCCAGACTTTAACTGTCGGTGCCGGAATTACACCAGCTCCACCGTCTATGAAAAAATGAAAAGCTCAGGCAATCGCGCAAGGCCCGACAGGCATAAGGCGAGTCCTCTGCGCGGCGCTTTTTGCCGCAAAGAGGGATTGACTTATGACCCCGAGGGTCTGATTGCCGGAGCTGGACACTGAAAAGCGCTGGCGCATGTCAAGCCACGACAGCTGGCGCAAGTTTACACTGCTGCTCATTTTCATAGATCGGGTCACGGACTTACAGTTTCCTGCTCACCGCCGGTAAGGAATTTCACCTTGCCCCGAAGAATTGATTCGATTATTCGTTCAATTAATAGTAGCATAAATAGAAGAATAGTCAGTAAATATTTGCTTTATTCACAATGGAGGTTGAAAAATGGCACATTCTTTAGCAGTAAAAGGAATTGGTGTTGACGATGAAACACGCTGCGCGCATTATCATTCAGAAAACGATCGCATTGCCATCAAGTTTTTCTGCTGTGGCATCTATTATCCTTGCTTTGAATGCCACCAAGCCGTGGGTTGTGGAAATCCCCAAGTCTGGCCAAAAGATCGTTTCGATGAAAAAGCCGTTTTATGCGGTGCATGCGGTCATGAACTGACTGTTCAGGAGTATTTGGACTGTTCGTCATCGTGTCCAGTATGCAGTGCAGGTTTCAATCCGGGCTGCAGCTTGCATAAGCATTTGTATTTCGGGTAATTATTAAGTATCGCAACAATATCCGTGAAATCAGTTTTTTTATATTGACCCAAATAAAAAACAAGAGAACATCAGCTGTTCTCTTGTTTCCAGGCTGTCGAGAAACTCTCGACAGCCTTTTCCATTTCGCTCCAGGGCGGACGCTTTTCGCGGGGTGCGGCCTGAGCCTCCTCGCTCGCTGGCGCTCCCTGCGGGGTCTCAGGACTCGCCCTATTCCCGCAGAAGTCGCCGCCTTCCGCTGCATTCAGCTCTCTTTTGTCACCTTTAGAGATTCTCTGGAATAGAGAGCTGATTCGGAAAGCTCTCTAATGCTTATGCTTACTTCTCTAGATATGGAGCCAAACAGCGGAGACGCCTGCGGGATAGCGAGACAGCCGAGACCCCGCAAGGCGCGAAGCGGCTGAGGAGGCTTGGCGCTCGCCCGCGGCAAGCGCAGCTGGTTGGCGGAATATCGGTTAAGGGATGATCACTAATACAAATTTCAACTTTCTCAACAAGCTGAAAACAAGAGAGCATTAGGTACTGCACCCCAAAAGTTAGAGTTAAAAATCTAACTTTTGGGGTGTTTTTCTATGATGAAATATAGCGAAGAATTTAAACTGAAGCTGGTCAACGAGTATTTGGCTGGCCCGTTGGGTTATCCACGCTTAGCCCGAAAATACGGGATATCCAGCCACGGGCAAATAGCACGCTGGGTGCGGGCTTTCCAGGCATTCGGAAAAGAAGGATTGCGGAACAGGCAAAAAAACAAGGTGTATTCTGTTCAATTCAAATTGGATGTATTACACTTTATGAAACAAACAGGCGCTTCCTACCAGGACGCAGCGATTGAATTCAAGATGCACAACCCGACGCTTATTGTGAAATGGAAACAGACATTTTTGGCGGAAGGGGCAGGAGGCCTGAGAAAGAAAGGACGGCCACCCATGGCGAAAAATTCGAAAAAGAAACCGGCAAAACCGGCTGGGACGATGTCCCGTGAAGAACAACTTGAACGCGAGAATGAGCTTCTCCGTTTGGAAGTCGCTTATTTAAAAAAGTTGAACGCTTTCCAGGAGAATCCGGATGCCTACCTCGAAAAGCACAAGCAGCGCTGGCATTCGAACTCCAAAAAGAAGGATTCCGATTAACGGATGTGCTGGAGATCGTCGATCTGCCAGAAGCGACGTATCATTACCACCGCCAGCGATTTGGGTTGGAAGATCCGGATCTGGAATGGAAAACGTTGATTCTGGCGCTCTTCGAAAAACACGACGGCCGTTACGGGTATCGCAGGATCTCTCTGGAATTAAAGGCGCAAGGGTACGTCATCAACCACAAGAAAGTCCAGCGCATCATGGGCGAATTGAACCTCACTTGCGTAAAGTTCATTCGGAAATCGCGCTATCGTTCCTATAAGGGGCAAGTAGGCACCATCGCCAAAAACCGGTTGAACCGCCGGTTCCACACCACGCATGCCTTGCAAAAAATCGTGACGGACGTGACGGAATTCAAATGTGCAGGAGAAGAAAAGCTGTATTTGAGTCCGCTGATGGATCTCTACAACGGGGAAATCATTGGCGTGAGTATGGCGAAACGCCCAACCCTCGACTTCGTCATGGAATCGTTACGGAATGCCCTGCCAGTCATCGGAGAACAAGCCAGGTATCGGACCACCATCCATTCCGATCAAGGTTGGCATTACCAGCACCGATACTGGGCGAAGACATTGAAAGAGAACCGGATTTTCCAAAGCATGTCCCGAAAGGCGACGTGTGCCGACAACGCGGCCATGGAGAACTTCTTCGGCCTGCTTAAACAAGAGATGTATTACGGAGAAGAATTGGTCCCCTTCGAAGAACTGAAACTGAAAATTGAACGGTACGTCCATTACTACAACCATGAACGCATCAAGCAAAAATTGGCCGGCATGAGCCCGGTGAACTACCGAATTCATGCCAGCCAATTAGCTGCATAACTGAAACTCTAACTTTAAGGGGTCACTACCTTAGCTGTTCTCTTGTTTCGGATTCACTCTTAAACACATAACAATCTGCTCGCCTTTAGACCGCATCAGCCGTCTGCCGGTATCTTCAAATCCTGCTTTCTGGTAGACCCGCTGAGCTGCCGGATTACTCGCGTTCACTCCAAGCACAACTTCATTGAATTCCGGAAATTCTTTTCGGATAAAATCAGGCAAAGCGTAAATCGAGCCAGTAGCAATCCCGCGGCCCTGGTATTTCGGATTAACTGAATATCCGCGGAGCAGCAGCGCTTTGGGATTATTTGAATACAATTTCCGGTCATCTGATTCATCCAGTTCAAAAAAACCGGCCACTTCATCGCGCGCTCTTATGACAACCAAGTGCTTATCCGGATTTTTGGCATCCCGTTCGATTATGTCCTGCGGCATACCTGTAAATTTTAATTGGTCTGACGGCAAGCTATATTCGACAGTCACTTTCGATGAATAAGGATGAAGAGTGACTTCCTTCTTTTTAATCACTTTAAGCGCCTCCTAACAAAATTGCTGACATTTATCCCCTACTAGTTATAGAACTTCTCTGTATATTTTTCAAAGCATTTAATCTGCTAAGATTAAATGCTCCGTTGCTTGCGGCATTTTTTGCAATGCCTCTCTCAGAAAGTGAGGATAAAGATTTACAGTGCAGACCTCTTCAAGCGGAATCCATTGGTATGTCAGATGATCGCCTTCCGGTCCAAAAAACGGTTCAGGACGATAAAATTTTTCTCCTGTTTTACTATGTACCAGGTAGTAAAAACCTAGCTCATGGTATTTTTTTGATCGTATGTAAAAAAGTTTTCTGTCACCCATAACATACGCTCTGCCTCTGCCTCTACTTCTACATCCAGTTCTTCTCTCAGTTCCCGCTGCACACAGGCTTTAGAATTTTCCAGCATCTGCGCACGCCCTCCTGGAAGCGCCCAGTGGGATTCTTTTGTCTGCTTATGCAGCAAAACATGGGCATTTTCTATCTAAACCGCCGCTACCCGGTAATTGAATACCTGATGATCAAGTTTAAACGTTATGTCCATTACACACCTCTTATGCTTTTTCCAATGTGATTGCCACAATTTCCGGCAAGTTGAATAATCTTACTGGAAATCCGCTGTTTCCAAGTCCCCTGCTTAAAACCAGCTGTGTATCGTTTTCGCGAAAAACACCTTCAGTCATTGTTGGAAACCATCCTTGTCCCGGTGCAATCAAGCCACCCAGGCCTGGTATGCGCAGCTGCCCGCCATGGGCATGTCCAGAAAACACCACATCGATTTCTTCCTTTACATACGTGCTGAACATTTCAGGACGATGCGCCAGCAATAAAGTAAAAGCATTTGTCAGCTCCGCCTCATCAATTGCTTGACGGGTGAAATCTTCTTCTGAAAGATCCACATCCATTAGCGGATCATTGATTCCTGCAATTTGAATCGTTTCTCCTTCAACTTCCCAGGGAGCAGTTTCGTTCATTAAAACGTTTACGCCTCTTTCTTCTAATGCTGCTGTAATTTCATCAAGTTTATTCACCGATATTTCATGGTTTCCGACTACAAAATAAACTTCACTCATTTCTACCAGCGCTTCCACCAAAGTTAAACTGACATCTAAATTGTAACGGTCACTATCAATCAAATCACCGGTTATAAAAATTACATCCGGCTTTTCTATTTCCACTTTTTCAATCAGTGAAGATTGGTCCTTGCCAAAGCTGGCATTATGCAAATCTGAGATCTGTACAATTTTCTTCCCGTCAAAAGCTGCTGGCAATTCTTCTGACGCTACTGTGTATTCTGTTGTCACAACCCATTTATTATTGACCCAAACAAAGCCCCAAACAAAAAAGACCAAAGCCAGAAATACAATTACTTTTTTCATCTATACCTTACCTCTATTCGATCTTGATCAAATCAATAGGCGTGATTATGCCCGTCAATTTTTCCTCTTTCTTTCCAGTTCTCGTTATGAGGAGCGCTTCCAGACGTCCGCCTTCCATCACGGATTGCTTAAATATTTCTTCCGCTTCATAAACAGACGTATTTGAAGCGATAAAACGATGGTTTTTTCCATCTTTTTCGTGCTTTAAAATATCATTCATCGTGATCATTTCCCGGGAAATGATTTTCTCTTCAACAGTTTGAGCAAGCCAGCGTGCAATTCCTGCAGCAGTAATTAATCCAATGAACTCTTCTTCCCTGTAAATCGGCAACTGCATAAAGTTGCGTACCTTTACAATACGTAATACTTTTGCCAAACTATCTGTCGCATCAAAAGTATGCACTGTCCTCGCAAACATCGTACCGACAGTGACAGGCTGTGACAGCAACAGCTCAATATGCTCTATTAATTCTACAACTTCAAGGTGCGGTTCGGCAATTACATACTCAGCAGCCGTGCGATGATGGACGATGGCGTTTCGAAGGTCGGCGAATTCCCGTAGGTCATCTTCATATTTCCTTACCGTAGCATTGTCTTTTTTCGCTAAATCAATCGCTTTGAAAAAGGTAAGATAGCTTGCGCCTCCGATTATTTCCTTCAAGGTTTTTTCAATTTTATTAAAGGCCACGATAAAGCGTGCCGAGTTCTGACTAGGCAAAATGGCCACCACCTTCAGCAGCTGCAATTTCAATTTTCAACCGATCAGGGTCTTCCATAAAAACCGCGTAATGTTCCGGACCACCAGCATAAGGATGGCGGTCTTCGTATAAAATCTGTACCCCTAATCTTCTCATTTTCTCAGTCAAGCTGTCCACTTTCCCGCGGGATTCTGCATGAAAAGCCAAATGGTTTAATCCAGTCGCTTTGCGGTGATAAGGCAGCTGTAAATAGTGCATTTCTGTTTGGACAAATACAAGATAAGCAGAACCGCTTTTGTAGCTGAATCCAAGCGGCCAGTTCTGATATTCCACATATCCAAGTTCCGAAAGCAGGGCGCTGTAAAATTTTCTTGAAGCATCCAGATCTGAAACGTTTATTTCTACATGATGCAGCAAAGTCACCGCCTCCTTTTTTTCAGTTTAACAGAGTGAAACCGAAAAGTTCGAGTCTTAAAAATGCTTCTTTTAGGCTCACTTAAAACTCACTGCAATATAAAAGCCACAGCCTTAAAGGCTATGGCTTAAAATATTATACTTTTGTTTTTGAGGCATTGTATTTAGACATCCAAATACCAGAACCGAGCATTGCCAAAATCAGGAACACGCTGATTCCCATTGTCCCCCAGAACTCCTTGTTTCCTGGGCTATCCAACAACCACGAGACGGCATAACCCGGAATTTTCAGTGGCGAAACTGTCCAATAGGCACCAAACAGTCCATCTGCAAGCTGAAAGATAATAATAAGAAGCAACGAAGCTGCCGCTGCCATTCCGGCATTAGGCATGGCTGCACTTAGCAGTAGCACAAAAGTTACTACTAATAAAATCCATAAACTGTAGGTACCTGCAAACTGCAGAAACTTTGTAAAGTCAATCCTCTCAAACAACAACATCGTGTAGTAATAAGCCGTGATCAACCCAAGCCAGACACTCAACAGGCCAACCACACTTGCCAGGATCCATTTGCTTAGGAAATAAGCAGTAAACGACAACGGCCTTACATACAAAAGTGTAGCAGTGCCATTTTTCCGTTCTCCAGCAATAGTCCCCATGTAGGCAAGTATCAGAACCAGCAGACCAACCAATTGATATTGTCCCATAACGGCTGCCAAAATCTGTTCAGGCTCAGGCGGCGGGATATCGATTACCGCTCCTTCAGGCAAATTGCCGACAGAATCCAGGATTTGCGGCAAAAAGTAGTTTGTAAGGGGTTCGATAATGCCAAACAGGATAAAAACAACCGGTATCCAGAATAATTTATAGTTCCTGAAGTTTTCCCGCCATTCTTTTTTCAGTAAAACGCCGAATTGATTCACTCCGCACCCGCCACCTTCAAAAAGATTTCCTCAAGCGTAGCTTTTTGCCGTTCCACGCCAATTATCCCTTCTGCACTCGATGCAAGAACTGACAAGACCTCCTTCATCTGCGGTCCGTTTTCATCAATCGGCAAAACCACAGAAGCTCCTTTCGTAATTGCATGCCATCTGTTTCCTTCAGCAAATCTGCTGGCACAGTTGGCATCCTGGAAACGAATGCGGATGCTTGGTTCTGCGTATCGTTCTTTGACTTCTGCCAATGACCCCTGTTCAACCAGTCGGCCATGCTGCAGGAACAGCAATTGATTGGTCATTTCTTCCGCATCATTCAGAATATGCGTTGAATACAGAATGGTTGTATCATGCTGCAAGGATTTCAACAGATCCATAATTTCTCTACGTCCTGCCGGATCCAGTGCAGAGACCGGCTCGTCCAATAGCAGTAGTTTCGGCTGGTGGACAATTGCTTGAGCCAACCCAAGGCGCTGCTTCATACCTCCCGAAAAAGCCCCTGTTTTTTTGTTCGCAGCAGAACCCAATCCCACCATCTCTAAGGTTTTAATTGATTGACGCCTGACATCTTTGGCTCTCACTCCGCTAAGCCGAGCCGCCATCTCGAGAAACTCCAGAGCAGTCAGCCAGGGAAATAATTGAGGGTGCTGGGGCAAAAATCCGATGCCTGATTCATAATTCAATTGGACTGAACCGCTCGTTTGCTTCAGTAATCCCGCAAGGATCGATAAAGTAGTGGTTTTTCCAGCTCCGTTTGGTCCGATTAATGCAGTAGATGTCCGCTGTTCCAGCGAAAAAGAAAGGTCTTTGACGGCTAATTCTTCACCATAACGTTTCGTCAGGTTTGAGATTTCCAGTATGCTCAATAATTCCGCCTCCCGATTGCCAAATACAAAATCGGCCCTAGAATATTGATGAACACGATAATGGCTCCCCATAGCCATTTAGGCCCTTTCGGATTCGGATTTTTAACCAAGTCGATTAATGTGAAAACCATCAATCCCAATTGAATCACTAAAATCGGCAATAGCAGCATCAGTAAAGTAGTTTGGTCCATTCTCCCTCATCCCCCTTTTCGCTTATATCAACAATGCAATAGCTAACAGCACGACGAACGGCAACAACACATAAAGCCAGCTTTTCGGATTTCCGAAATTAACGGTCCATCCAACTCCGAAGCGTTTGTCCACCATCACCGAAGGATCTTCTTTATTTACATAAAAAATTCCCGCTTTCCAGTGTTCATCTCTGTCCGCATCAATAATTCCGGGTTGCTGCTGCTGTTCAGCAGCAGCTAGACCGCTTTTGACCACTTTGAAAGTATAAAGCGCTGTTCCACCCAGCACCAAGATGAGAAAACCTATGATCAACGCCATGTTCCAGAGAGCGCTGCCAAGTTCCGGATGAATAATGGACAATTGAAAACTGCCCAGCAGCAACGTCGCAGAAACAGTGGTAATGAACAACAGCCAGCTGCCGTATTTCCGGGAAGCCAATTCCCTTTCCCGTGACCGCTGTTTCTGGCTGGCCATGATTTTGGCCCCGCTTGTCTTTCTTGCCTGATTCAAGAAATAAAACAGTGCTTGCATCATCAACAGCACCAGCAAGAGTGAGATGCTGGAGAAGGCGGTTTTATCTGTAAAACGGTCAGGTGTTCCGCCTGGCCCCCAGTGGACTGGAATCTGATGAGGCAGGCTGCCATACTGGCTGATGGTATAAAAAATTAATCCAGCAGTGATTAGCATAGGCAGCAAAAAGGCAATTCCGGACACCATCTCCAAATCATTCCGGAACTGCAAGTCCACTACCACTTTTTCTTTCTTTCCCACTGTCCATCCTTCTTGCTGCTTTTCGTTTTTCACTTTTAGATGATTGATGAGATATAAAGCCATACTGAATAATATTAAGGCCAGTTGAAGCCCGAGGCCCCAGAAGGCAGCGGCTTCTTCAGTGGCTTCTGTCACGCTGAGCAGAATCGCGTAAATGGCAGCAGCCACGATTCCCGCAAGCACCACCATCGTTGCATACCTTTTTTTTAATAGTTCAAGTGTCTTTTTTTGTGTATACTCCTGCGGCACATAAACTCCAAACACTTCTGTTTTCTTCACTAAAAAAGGAACGAAAGCCTGAACACCGATTATTAGAATCATGATGGCAGCCATAAGAAAAATCGTCATTTTACTCCCCCCTGTATATTGCGCATCAATTTTTCGATCATTTGTGCCATTTCCTCTTTGCTTAGCTTAAGGCATAAAGCTTCTGCCAGAATTGGCCTTAATTCCTGCTCAATCCGCTCTTTTTCCTCAGCTGTCGCTTCACGTAAACCATCCGCATGAATGAAAACCCCTTTTTTCGGAATGATTTCGATTATTTTTTTCTCTTCTAAATAATGATAGGCTTTATTGACCGTATGCATGTTCATGCCAAGATCAGCCGCAAAAGCCCTTCCTGAAGGCAAAGGAGAACCTGGAAGCAGTTGTCCATTCGCTACCCCTTCCATTATTTGCTGAGCCAGCTGCATATAAATCGGCACTTCCGATTGCGGTTCAATTTCAATATACATTTGCTCACCTCTTTGTTCTATTTACTATAGAACAGTTGTTATACACATCATATAACAGACATGCCTCACCGTCAATCACTGAACAATAAAAAAAGCTGAGACATTAAATTGCCAAAGCTTTTCATAGAATATTATTTTGTTACTTTGTAAACAGATTTATGCTGTTGAAGTTTTTTTACGAGTTCAATTTCATTTTTTATATTTTCATCTCTAATAATAAACCGATAAGCCAAAACGTTTTTATCACTATGGGCTTCGACAGTCTCAATATGGAAATCCATGATAACCACTTTATTTTCTTCAAAAAGTCCACTGATGGATGAAAAAACATCTTCCCGGTCTTCTGCAATTACTAAAATTTCTTTTGGATTATGGGAAGGAAGGTATTTTGCTTCAAGCTTCCCAAGAATCGATAGCGCAACCAGCACAATTACCGTGGTTAAAATAGCGACAAAATACATGCCGATCCCTACAACCAAGCCAAGCCCTGCTGCTACCCAAACCGATGCCGCTGTCGTCAGGCCCTTTACAGAGCCACGATGCACAATAATTGTTCCAGCTCCTAAAAAACCGATGCCGCTAATTACATAAGACGGAATCCTCGAGGGGTCAAAACGAATGGCATCGCTGTCCCGTGCCAAAAAAGCATCAAATCCAGTGACCGACAAGATCATCATTAAACAAGAGCCGGTCCCAACGAGCAAATGCGTCCGAAGACCTGCAGGCTGCTGTTGCGCTTCCCGTTCGATTCCGATTAATCCACTCAAAAAAGCGGCAATCAGCAAGCGAATGATGATACTCAAATAATCTCCAGGCAGAAAATCCATCAGCTTTCCTCCTGACCGTCTTATTTCACTTTTTTCGTTTACTAAAGTTTACCCAAATATTTTTTTATCAGTCTTAAATTAAGCAGCATGGCCAAAACATTTTTACTGAAACCTTACCATTTAAGTTTCAATAATTTATCCGCCAGTATTTGTCGATTCGCCTTTTTGATGTTCCACCCCATAATTTCCTGTTTTAAGCTTTCTCTGGTTCCGAAGCCTTTGACAAAACCATTTAAACGGGCAGCAAATGTAGAGTCTATCAGTAAATCAGGGTTCGGATAAAATATCTCCAATTGCTCTAAAGCTTTTGGATAGCGCTTCAGGTAATATTTCTGATGGCGTTCTTCTGCCAGTGCGAACTGCGTATAAGAAGCGATTTCTGTCTCAATTTCTTCGCCCAGTTCCGCTTCCATTTCTTTTTTCACCCGCTCAATGGCTTCTGCTTGAGCATCGCTGTGAAAGCGCAGCAGTGAAATATATTGTCTTCCTTTATATTCGTCCCTATTTGGGTAATGGTTTCTCCAGAACTGTTTAAGCACTTCTTCAAAAGGGATGAGTTCCGGGTCGAAATCAATTTGGACCGTTTCTGTATGGTCACCCATGTTGCGGTAAGCAGGATTGGGAGTTGTGCCTCCTGAAAAGCCGACTCTTGTTCGAAGGACACCCGGCAAACTTCCAAACCGCGCTTCCGGCCCCCAGAAACAGCCCATTCCAAAGGTCGCTGTTTCTGCAGTTCGCTGAGAATCCCCCATCTCTTTTTCCAAATCTCTAATTGTGAGCTGTTGTTCCATTGCAGTTCCCTCCATTTAATTTTAGTAAAACACACCTAAAAAGACATAGAAAGTTTGAAAGCTTACCCAGCTAAAATAGTAGGCAAGCGGCATTGAATTTTATTAAAATGGAGACAAGAAATAATACTAACAATCTTGATATTGAAAGTGAGTGGAAACCATGAAAAGCCGTAAAAAAGAAATCATTTCTTATTTCCAAGAATTGGACCGGCGCTTTTTCATGGATTCGCATAAGGAATTGGCGGGTCTTGATGAAGCCCTTCCCATTGGATTTGAGCAAACGATCTCACAGCCTTCCCTTGTCCTGGAAATGACACTAGCCCTGGATCTCCAGCCTGATTCGAGAGTACTCGAAATCGGAACAGGATCCGGATTTCAAACCGCCTTATTAGCTGAGTTTTCAGAGGAAGTCTTTACAGTTGAACGCATTAAGGAGTTGCATAATCGCGCTAAAGAGCGGCTCGCTGAAGCAGGATTCACCAATATCCATTTTAAACTTGATGACGGAAGCTTTGGGTGGGAAGAATTTTCCCCATATGACCGCATTATGGTTACAGCCGCTGCTTCCTTAGTGCCGAACGAACTGGTGGAGCAGCTGAAGAATAATGGAAAAATGCTAATACCTGTCGGTTCATCTGCTATGCAGGAATTAACTCTTATCGAAAAAGACGAAAATGGAAATGTAACTTCTAAAGTTTTGAACTATGTGAGATTTGTACCGCTGAAAGGGAAGTACGAATAAAAAAGTCTGTGCTTCAGCGTCGGATATTTTGACCTGAAGCACAGACTTCTATTTAAACCCGCCCTCCGGCACCGTTTGGCGCGGACGAGCGGAGATAAACCATTGATAACAAAACACGATAATCAGAACCGCATCAATGGCATCGCCGCCATAATACATCAGCATGCTACCAGCCTCTGCCTGGCTTTTTAAAACCGTTTCCGGCGGATCGGCATAAATCAGTTTTGCTAATAGCCCATGACCCGCAAGTGCTGTCACCAAAACAATCGCCCGATAAAGAAAGCCGACTCTATGTGCCACCGGATCAATATAAATGATGGAAGCAGTAAATAAATAACCAGCAGCAAAAAGATGAAAATGGACGAGCACGTACAACAGAAAATAGTCATGCATCAAGAAATACAAGTCCGTCGTATACAACACAAATAACCCACCTGTATTCAAGATTGCCGCTGTAATGGGATGGCCCATGAAATACACTAGCCTGCTCTTTAATATCCCCGCCACTTTTCTTGCCGATGCTACTGAAAGCGATCTTAAAAGAAGCGCTACCGGTGACGACAGCACCATCAACAACGGAGCCAGCATACCAATCAATAGATGATTGAACATATGCACAGTGAAATCGCTATGGGCACGGCTCGCTAATGGACCTATACATACGGCTCCAATAGCTAAAACACCCAAAATCCATAAGAAAATCCGGTACAGCGGCCACTTTCTATTTCTCTTCCCTGACACAACTGATGCGTTCATGTAAATCACAATAGCTGTCAGCATCAACAATGCTACCCCAAATTCTGCTGCGGTAACCTCCGAGTGCAGCCCGTGTTCCATTTAACTGCCTGTTCTTTCCGGAAGCTTGCGTGTTTTCCAGAGCAATATGCCGCCGATTATAAGCAGGATAAGTGCAATAATATTCCAAGCCACATCATATGGAAGTATATCAACGTTATAACGGATTTGATGCAGCCTCAGCAACTTATGCTGAATTGTCCCATCGTAGAGCTGGAAAGCACCGGTTCCGAAAAACAAGCCTCCCAGCCATCGCTTTAGCCAAAAAGCGTCCCTTCTTCTTAAGTCCGCAAACAAAAACAGCGATGCTATGGTGGCAAACCAGCTAAATGCATGAAACAAGCCATCCGAGACCAAACCGATATTGCTTGTTGATTGATCGTAAAAATGATGCCAATGCAAAAGCTGATGGAAGACCGTTTCATCAACAAAAGCGGCTAAACCAAGACCAAAGAGAACGCCGGACCACAAGTTGCGTGTTGAATATAGCTTGCGATTTTTGCCATTAACGTAAGCTTTCGCACCATCATTAGTCGCGACCATACGGACTGCCTCCTCTATGCCTTAATATCTTCTTCTTATTTGGATGTACTTATAATCTATTAGCATTGTTGGAAAATGATACCCGCATTTCTATCAATTAAAACCTCGCACCCATCGGAAGATTGAATTTTCCGTCCATTATTGTTGTATAGGCTTATACTTAAGGCAACTAGAATGGATTGCTAATTATTTGGTTTGGAGGAGATTATAATGCTGCATTCAAAATCGGTCCAAACGGAAATTGGTGGTTACATTTCCACATTATTGCGAATGCATTTCGGCAAAGGGCCGACTTCTGTATTTGTTACTATTAAATTTCCGTTCATTACGGCCCATATAAGAGGATTTTTAGAGCCTACTGAAAAGTGTCTGCTTAACTAAAATCAAAGACCACGCGTTTTGGAGACCAGGGATATGGTAATGAGTGAACTTACATCTGAAATCAAGCTGAATTTACGAGGAATTGGAGAATTTGATGTAAAAGAAATTTATGCGGATTGGCATCCCGAAAACCAATCAGGTTTGATTTTAGCGATTTTGCACGAGGACGCAGATTGCCAGGATTTTAAGTGGCCAGCTGAAATTGACCATGAAGCTTTTGATAAAGAAGTGAGAGAAATAAGCATAAAAGGACAAATGGAACCCGAGAAAACAGAATCTTATTGGTTAAACAATCGGACGATAGTGGTTGAACGTGCAGGGATTTTCGTTCAAATTGAAAAAGAACTGATCAAGAGCGGTTTTATGGAGCAATTAAAACTCGCAAAACGGCCATTGGAATACCGGTTGGCGAAAGAATCTAATTATGGAAGAAATTAAAAAGAGAAGTTCTGGAGACTTTTGTGGACTGGGATTTTAATGGAGATAAAGGGTATACGGTCTTAATTCTAGAAGCAATTGCCCCTTCACATTAATAAGCAACCCCCGCCTTAAAAGAAAGACGAGGGTTTTTGCTGTTTCACTTGATGTATTGTCGGGTTCCAAAATTAATACGATATAAGCTTTGCCGTCCCCGAAATTCCAGTCTAAAACCACTTCATGCATATTTCTATTTAAGATTGGCTGGAGATCCAGCTTTTTCAATATGGATAAAAATTCCTGATTGTCTGATTATGATAGTCCGGTTATTCAGCCAGGAAGTTTCTATCAAGCCCGAAACCTTTTGTGCTTTCTTAGTAAACCCTTTTATCGTTTGTTTGTACTCGAGCTGTTTAATTATCTGGCCATGCTAATATCCGCGTTCTGCTATTAACTCTTAGTAATCCATAATGGCCTCCTTTTCAATACGAAGTTAATCCATGGCGATCTGTATGGTTCGGCAAAATGGGCACTCTATATATTCTTTTTCCTCTTCAAGCCGCTCAATGTATGAAAAGGAATTTGCAAACTCTCTTTTCTCGACTGGTGTCTCCGTAAAGCCACAATGGTCTCCGGCATATTATCTTTGATGAATCTGCTTGCGCTTATGATCAATGAAATATTGCATAGAACCCAGCCCCTTTTCTAATAAAAGCCGAACAAAGCCGAAAAGAATCCGAGGGATTCTTTTCGGCTTTGTTAGCAGCTCTATTGTCTGAAACACGATACCAAATCATATATCAAATTAAATTACATACAATCAAAATTATTTACTTTAAAAAGCAATTATTCCTTATAAGTCGGAAACACTCTTGTTTTCCAAGTAAATTCATTTTACATTACTTTTCCAGCAGCGTAAAGAAACTTTGTTCCTGTTTCTTAAGCGATATGAAAGCCTTCCAACTGAATCCTTTTAATAATTTGATCTTCATCTATCTGGTTTTCATCGTAAGTGATTTTGAGTCCGCCTTCTTCGACGTCAACAAGTGCGCGTTCCACTTCGCTCATTTTCATTAATATACCTTCTAATGCTTGAATAGAATTTTCAGATGTCGCTTCTTTTACATTGACAGTCATTGTCGCCATTAAAAATCATCCTTTCAAATATCCAGTTCTCTAGTCTATACCCAAAAACCGGATAATTAAAAGGGATGATGCTCAGAAGTCAAAACTCCATCTTTAGTTTTCCTTCTTCAAGCACCAATTTCGCATTGAACTTTTTGCCATTTTTAGAGACAAACCCTTTAATCACAGGTGTTTTTCCTTTTGTGCACAAATACTCAATTTGTTTTGCGGTGAGCCGCTTTTTAAGAAAAGTTGCCGGAAACGACTGCTTGCAGCCGTTGGCATATTCCGTGCAGCTGTAAAATCCTTTGCGTGAAACAATCATGCCTTTTTTGCACCGTGGGCACAGCGCTATTTCATCTTTTGCATCCGGTGTGGCCATTTGTTCAGGCAAGCCATTTTTCTGCATCTGCGCTGGCACTTCGTCCAATAATTTACGGATGAATTTGCCGATTGTGTCAAGGAAAACTTCTGAAGACCCTTCGCCTTGGCCAATTTTTTTCAGATAAGTTTCCCATTTTGCTGTCATCGAGGGGCTTGACAATAAATTCCCTTCAATCGCCTGGCATAGAATACGTCCTTTATCAGTAATTGAGACGATGTTTTTATTTACTGTAATATATTCATGCCGCTTAATGGTCTCAATAATCCCACTGCGAGTCGCTTCCGTTCCCAGCCCTTCGATTTCCTTCAGGATTTCGGTGTCTTCCACATCGTCAACAAACTTTCCGCATGTTTTCATCATAGCAATCAGCTGGCCTTCAGTATACGGTTTCGGTGGAGTGGTCATGCCTTCTTTAATCGCAATATCGCCTTTTACCGGTTCCCGGTCCCGAAGTTCCGGAAGAGAGGGTTCCTGCTTTGCTTCTTTGGCAGGCGGAAACAGTTCTTTCCAGCCTTGTTCGAGATCGGTCTTGCCGGTCGTGAAGAAAGGCAGCCCCTGGACATCCGTCGTTACTTTCGTTTCGGCATAGCGATAGTCCCTATGGAACATAGCGAGTGCCGTGCGCAGCACTTCTTCGTAAAGATTGCGTTCATCCGGGGCAAGCCCTTCCAGTTTCCGTGCCGTCGGAATGGTTTTCGTCGGGATGATGGCGTAGTGCTCCTGCACTTTCGCACTGTCAACAAAGCGCTTTTTCGGCGCTTTTGACGCAATCGGAAATTCTGCCCCGATCAATTGCTGGTACTTCTCCACTTGCCCTGCCAGATAGCTGAATTCGCCTGGTGTAATGTGCTGGGCATCTGTTCGCGGATAGCTGACAAGTTTTTTCTCGTACAAACCCTGCATGACGGACAGCACTTTTGCCGGACTGTATTTCCACTTCCGGTTGGCAACGGCCTGCAATGTAGACAACGAATGCAATAAAGGCGGCGGTACACGCTTTTCCGTCGTTTTCAGCTGGACCACCACACCGTCCGCTTTTTTCAGGATTTCATGTTTGGCCAGCAACTCTTCCGCTTCTTTGCGCTCTTTCGCTTTGATCTTCGCTTTCCCTTTATATTTGCCTTTTTCGGCTTGAAATACGCCTTCAATTTCATAAAACGGTTCAGGCACAAATGCCTCAATTTCTTTTTCCCGCTGATAAATCAGAAATACTGTAGGAGTCTGGACTCGGCCAATGGCGAACACTTCACGTATCCCTTTTTCCTGGAGCAGCAAAGAGTAAAGCCTGGAGCCATTCATGCCGACCAGCCAATCACTGATCTGACGGGCTTTCGCCTCTTGATACAGCAATAAGTCCTGGCGATTATCACGCAATTCCTTAAAACCTTTGCGCACTTCATCCACTTCAAGCGAGTTGATCCATAACCGTTGGATTTTCTTGCCTTTAGCGCCTGTCTGATAATAGATGCTGTAAAATATATTAGATCCTTCCCGATCCACATCGCATGCGTTAATTACGGTATCGGTTTGGTGGATAAGTTTTTTAATAATGCCAAATTGCTGGGCTTTCCCTCGTGCTACTTGAAATTGATATTGCTCAGGCAGAATTGGCAAAGCATCAAGTTTCCACTTGCCCCATTTCGGGTCATAGGCCTTTGGCTCTTTCAATTCCACTAGATGGCCGATGCCCCAAGTAATGTAGGCACCTTCTGGAAATATCGGGTCCGGAGCCACTTCCATATAACCTTCGCGCTTCGTCGTCTTGAACGCTTCAGCATATGCTTTTGCCTGGCTTGGCTTTTCAGCCACTATAACTGGTTTCATATATTCCGTCCTTTCGCTCTTCCTTTCTCTATATTGTACCCTTTCACGCTGAAAAACATAGCTTTTTGATAGCTATCACGCTTGGTTATCCTTTTAATCTAATTCATCTACCAGCATGCCTGAAAACTTATTTTTTATCGCTTCTTTATCTCCAAAAATCATAATCCGGTCTCCAAGCTGCAATTTTTCCTCGAGCAATGATTTGCGTAAAATGATGTTTCCCCTTTTGATAAACAGCAAATGAATATCATCATCCCTCAAAATCAATTGTTCACATGCCTGGCCTGTATACTTGGAGTCTTCTCTTATTTCCACTTCTGCCACCATATCGTTTTCTTTCAAGGACAGCGCTGTTTTAAGCGGCCAATCTTCCAAATCGTATTCTTCATCCATCTCGTGTTCAAACTTATTGGTTAAGAAAGTTGAGATGACTTTATTTCTTAATAGCATCAAGACAGCGAAAAATATAATGATAACGATCACCAGCAGATTTGTGCGCACATCATTCGATAAGATAGAGGCAATTGATGAAATCATCACTGCGAGAGAGAAATACCCGAACAAAATAACAGCAGCACTAATCCTTCTTCGTATGGGATGATCGATGATCAATGAAGACTCGTCTGTAGTAAATCCCGTAGCAGTAAGCATTGAAATGACTTGATAACGGGCAATGGGTTTTTTAAGGCCGGTGGCTGCAAAAAGGACAACTGCAATTTCAATAACTAGCCACATAATGACAGAATATAATAGGATGAACAGGATTTCCGTCATATTAGTTCCTCCGTTCCCAGCATTAAAAATAATATTCCCTTTCCTGTAAATTTAAAATCCTCTGCACAAGGAAATCCGGAGTAGTATAATAAAAAAAAGTTTTACTATTTCTTTAAAATATTGCTATTCCCTGAACAGTTGCCAATGTGCTTTAATAGGATATCAAGGTTTTACGGAGATAACCCGGCTGCCTCAAAACCCGGGCCGTTGTATAGAAAAGGATGAGGAGCATACTATGACAATTGATAGCAAAACTGCTTTGCTCGCAGGAGCCAGCGGATTGGTCGGTACCGAATTATTGCATATACTGCTGGAAAGTCCGAAATATGAAGAAGTAAAGATTTTCGTCCGAAAACGAATGGAAATCAAACATCCAAAATTAGAGCAGGTATTGGTTGATTATAACCGGCTTGAAAATTATGAAGAATATTTTAATGTGAATAATATTTACTGTTGTCTAGGCACAACTATCAAAAAAGCCGGTTCACAAGAAGCTTTCAGGAAAGTGGACTATGAATATCCATTAAAGATGGCTGAGTTGGCAAAAAAGCACAACGCTGAAAATTTCCTGATCGTCTCAGCGCTAGGTGCCGATCCGCATTCAAAAGTCTTTTACAGCCGTACCAAAGGTGAAGTGGAAAAGCAGCTGAAAAACTTGGATTTGCATGCACTGCATATTTTCCAGCCTTCGCTTTTGCTGGGTGACCGGCAGGAATTTCGGCTTGGCGAAAAAATCGCCAGTTTTTTAGCTCCAGTGTTCAGTCCGCTGTTGTTTGGGAAGCTGAAGAAATATAAGCCTGTAAGCGCACGGCGTGTCGCTTATGCGATGTACCAGGTCGGCCAGACAGATTACAGCGGCCATTTCACTTATCCGTCCAACCGGATTTATGAAATCAGCCGCTCCAAAACAGCGCAACAAAAAAAATGACATCGGGGAATCCGATGTCATTTTTTTATTTCACTCCAGGTCCGATATTGTTAGCCAGTCCTGTTTAACACTCTTAGATGCCCAGTTATTTCTTCGCTGCTGGCACGTCTTTCCGGATGACGTCAAACAAGCCCGCGCCGATAATATCCAATGCTGATTGCATGCGTTCTTCAGAAATATTGTCTTCAATGGTATCTTCCGGCGTATGGTAAACTTTTTCAATATGGTAGACAAGCGGATCCCAGCTGTCTATTCCCATCCAGATGAACAGTGCTGCCGGAATGCCTGCATTATGGAAGGGCACGTGATCGCTTGATCCGAACTGTCCTGGCAATATATCCGAATTCCCAAGACGCGCTCCAGCTGCCACTGTGGAATCCGTCACAATGTTTTTGCTGCCATCAACCGTCATGGCATATAAATTTTTGGCCTGCTCGTATTTAGTAGCGACCATATCCGGATTGAATACTGCTTCTATGTTCTCTCTTTCAGGCTGTGATAATTGATCGACATAGTATCTGGCTCCAAGCAATCCTCTTTCTTCTGACCCGAATGCAATGAATTTCAATTCTTTGTCTGTATTATAGCCTTTGTATATACGTGCCAATTCCAGCATCAGTCCTACGCCAGAAGCATTGTCGTTAGCCCCGGGAGCACCTACTACACTGTCCATATGAGCAGTCAATAGAACTTCTTTGTTATCCGCTTTTTGGTTTTTCGCTTTTTTCGTGCCGATCACATTGACCGACTTCAAGTCCGTGTAACGGGCAGCAGTAAGTTCAAGCCGCACCGCTCCTTCTTCAAGCTGTTCTTTCAGCCACTCGCCCTGCACATATGCCGCCCCGTATACCGGAACGTCATAAGAAGCTGTTAAGCTCGGATTAAATGCAGATCCATAATTCCCCCGGCTTCCCACTACACTTTGAAGAATGACGCCCGCAGCACCGGCTTTGACTGCGTTATCGACTTGAGTGCGATAATTGGCGGTCGTAGATTCTCTGGTCAACAGAACGATTTTCCCTTTTGTTTCTGTAGGGAAATCAGATGGGCTGAGGCCCCCTTTAACATAAATCACATCTCCTGAAACAGCTTCAGCACTTATTTTGCCATTAGGTGCAGCACCCATTTCCCAGGCTGTTCCATCTTCAAAAGAAACGTCCGCAATGTATTGATCTGCTACCGGAAAATATTGATACTCCACATCGTAGCCATAACCCTTCAAGGTTCTGGCTACGTAATCTGCTGCCTGCTTTTCCGCTTCAAGCCCACCTGGCCTTGAACCGATTTCTTCCGACAAGTAGCGGACGTGCTCAATAGCCCGTTCAGCTTCTACCCGCTTCACTATTTTCTGATCTTGAGCCGCATTATTTGCAGCCGAAACACTGCCTGCTTCTGCCACAGGAATGGCAAATGGCGAAGCGCTAAACACCAATGCTCCTGCTAACGCATAGCTTAAAATGGATTTTTTTATTTTAGCGGGCTGGCTGTCATTCTTGAATAAAAATTTCTTCATTATTTTCTAACACTCCTTTAGAAATTTTATAGTTGTACGGAAAAAGCAATGCATAAAATTCAGGTTCCTGTTTTTATTCTTCGGACGAGCGTGTGGTTTGCGTGGCAAGTGTATCCCAGAATGAAATATCAGCGTCTGCAATGGAACCGTCCGCTATTGCGCGCACTGCAGCATCAAGTGTCGTAATGGTCTGCTTAATCAGGTAGCCATTGCTTTTCTGCCCAAGGACATACGGTTCGTATTCATGGTCGGACATACCTCTCATTTCAAATAACAGCGTTGAAATGCCATATTCTACAGCAATTCCGTTGCGGCTGATGGTTTCTGCATCGCCTCCGCTGTATTTGGCGATATGGCCCCATCCTGTAGGGTCAACGGCATTAAAGACTACGGCGCCAAGCTGTTTGGATTTCAGTAAAACGTCCGGATCAACATTGGGAGTAGTCGGATAAAGAATAGATCCCGACACAAGCTTGCCGTCCCGCTCACTCTCTGTGCCCTGATGATGAAGGTCAATCATGTAATCAATATCGTATTTGCGCATCACGTTATTATGGAGCGCCTGGGTTTCCGGCTGTATTTTGTTGACGTGGTCGCGGTTCAAATCCACTTCACGGGCATTATAGCGCGTTAAATGGCGGTCTCCGCTGGCCACATAATCCTCCAAAGAAAAATCGACATCTCCCATCGCTCCGTCTGCGTTGAGCATTGGCACAATCAGGATATTGACCCCGTCTGTAATCCCTTTCATTTTCCCTGTCCCTAAATGCTTGATAAATTCAAGAGCACCTTCCGTAGTCAGCTGTTCGTTGCCATGCTGCTGGGTCAAAAACAGGATGGTGGGATTTTCAGGATCCGTCAAATATTTCACCAAATATAGATCTCGCCCTTTAACGCTTTGGCCGATTACTTCCAGTTCCATATTCTTTTGCTTTCCTTCCTGTTTCTTTAAGAAATTTACCATTTCATCATACGTGTGCAAAATTGATGTGTTGATGGTTTCGTTGCCGCCATATCCTGGTCCATTGCCAACAGCTTCTGCCGTAGGGGCTGTAAACGGTGAAGCACTCAGCATTAACGCCCCGGCAACTGAAAATGCCACCAGCTTCTTCCTTGCACGATTCTGTTTCCCATCCTTCTGTTTTGTGAATCCGTTGACCATTCATCCACCACTCCCTCTGGTTTTATAAAAATTTTCCGGTTCTGGATGCGCGCAAAAGAAATGAACAAGCTGTCCCTCAGAAAGTTTCGCATCCCTAAGGGTTATTCATTTCAAGCTTTGTAAAATCCTTCTAAAAAATCCAAAACAGGAATATAGTTTTGTAATATTCTATTTATTAGGGTCTTTAGGACTAATTGAATCAATGAAGCAACCCATCTAAAAACCATCCGCCTCTGAAATTCAGAGGCGGATGGTTTAAGTAACTGGTTATTATTGGGCAATAGATATATCTGCCTGCAATTCAATCTCTACATTGCCTTTAATTGCCCGGCTAATCATGCAGGATGACTCTGCTTTTTCAGCAAGTTTCCGAGCGAGGGAAAAATCTTTTTCCGATGCTTCTTTGTCCAGTACCAGTTTTGGTCGATGGATGATCTTTTGATACGTAAAAACGCCGTTCGTAACGTCCACGATGCCTTCAGATTCCATCGTCAGGGATTCCTTGTTCAGCTTGCTGCGCTCCAACATAGCCGCTAGCGTAATGATGTAGCAGGTCGCTGCAGCTCCCAGCAGCATTTCATCGGGATTCGTCCCGACTCCGGGTCCGTCCATTTCCGGCGGAATCGAAATTTCGGTTTTTAAGTTGCCTGCTTCGATTTCTCCCACATCATTGCGAAGCCCCGGCCATTGCGCTGTTAAATGAAAACTGTGTTTTGCCAATTTCCTCTCCCCTTTACTATTTATGCTTATTAAGACAACTCTTCTAATTCACCCAGCTTCGGCATCGCCGTAAGCGCTCCGGGTTTAGTGGTGCAAAGTGCCCCTAATTTATTGGCGAATAAGGTGCAATCAATCACTTCCGCCCTTGTTTTAGGCATCCCGTTCAAATGGATATAGCGGAGGGTCCCCGCTACAAAGGCATCTCCCGCCCCGGTTGTATCCACCGGTTGGACCGGAATGACCGGCACGTGGAAATCCTCTCCTTCAAACAAGGCATGCGTCCCGTTTTCTCCATCCGTCAACAACACCAGCGGTATGTTGAATTTTGACAGCTGCTTTATCCCTTCTTTAACAGAATCAGTTTCCATTAAAAAAATCAATTCATCTGTTGTCAATTTCAATATATCAACATTTGCCAGAAATTTAAAAACAGTGTCCCGGCATTGCTCTTCGCTTTCCCATCTAAGCGGACGGATATTGACATCGAAGGAACAAAGCACTCCCTGTTCTTTTGCAAGCCGGACTGCTTCAACCGTGGTCTTCAAGGCTTCCGGATGGAACATTGTGCCCGTACACATATGAAATATACTTGCATTCTTGAATGCTTCGCCTTTCAAATCATGTGCTGCTACTTGAAGATCGGGCGTCTCATTTTCGTAATTGGCAAATATGCGATCATATTCTGGAGTAAAGTGGACATAAACACCGCTCACCCTTTTTTCCGGCACAATAATGGAATAGCTTAAATCGACTCCTTCTTTTTCAAGTTCTCCACGAACGAATGCAGAAGTATCATCATCTCCGGTAATGGTGATGAACTTGGAAGGCAGGCCAAGCCGGCTGACACCAGCAGCCACATTGACGGTTGCCCCTCCCAAATGCCTGTTAAATGAATCATTTTTAGTGTCTAATGCAATATAATCGACAAAAGCATCTCCATAAGTAAGGATGTGCTTTGGGTTTATCATAAAATTGCCTCCTGGTTTTAACGCTCAGCAGCGCTAGGTATTTAATCAGCAAATGATAGTTTCTTCACTTTGATTAAGCTTATGCATTTCATTTACTTCTTCCATTATTTCAGGCACTGTTATAATTAAGCAAATAAAAGGAGTGATATTGCATGAACCTTACGATACGTCAGGCTACGCCTGAAGATGCAGAAGCTGTAGCTCCGCTGATCATCAATGCGATCGGCGATATCGCAGCCCATATGACAGCTGAATCTGAGCCGGAAGCCATTTTGCATAAAGTCGAGGCAATGATCCGCGGCTGCAATACCCGGCACAGCCATCTTTTCACTTGGGTCGCCGAAATGGGTGAAGCCGTTGCAGGAACACTGGTACTTTATCCTGGCAGTAAAGCACAGGCACTCGATCAATACCTGATTGACCTGCTCGAAGCCGAAGGCCATCACCGGACGATTGAACCGGAAGCCCATCTTGATGAATGGTATATCGATACAGTTTCTGTATCCCCTCAATTCCAAGGGCAGAAAATCGGAACCAGACTGCTTTCTTATGCAGACCTTTTAGTTCTGAAGGCCGGTGGAGGAAAACTGTCCCTTAATGTTGACGTTGAAAAGGAAGGAGCTATTCGCTTGTATGAGCGGCTGGGCTTTGCTATTTCCGAACCCTGGACCATTATTGGCGAGCCATTCCACCATATGGTTAAGAAAGTAAGCGCCACTGCTTTGATATAATAAAACAACTGCCGCCTCCGTTTTTTCCCGGGGCGGCAGTTGTTTTTTATTGTTTCTTTGATGGCTGAAAGCTGCTGTATAGCGCTTCACGGCGATCTGTAAATACCGGAATGCGCTTGCGCACTTCTTCCACTTCATCCAGATCAATGTCCGCGTAGCCGATGCCTTCTTGCATTGCCATATCCAAACGGAGTTCTCCCCATGGGGCAATAACCATTGAACTTCCGCCAAAAGCATTTTTCGGATCGCTGCCGACACGATTGACGGCGACAATAAAGCACTGGTTTTCAATTGCCCGGGCTTGCAATAAGATTTTCCAGTGATCAATACGGGCTTCTGGCCATTCAGCAGGAACGAAAATGACCTTAGCTCCGTTTAATGCCTGGGCACGGATCCACTCAGGGAAACGGATGTCATAACAAATCACCCCGCCGCAAGTCACGCCTTCCAATTCAAAAGTGCCAAGCCCATTGCCTTCTTCCAAATGAATATGTTCATCCATCAGCCCGAAACGGTGGGCTTTATCGTATTCAGATACCAGTTCTCCGTCTTTATTCACCACAAACATCGTATTATAAAAACCGCTGTCTTTTATGATTGAAACAGACCCACCGACAATATTAACCTGATTGGCTTTCGCAAATTCCTTCAGAAAGTTGACTGTGCGGTTCGAGCCGTCCGCCAGTGTTTCCAATTTTGTCAAAGCATAGCCAGTATTCCACATTTCTGGCAGTACGATTGTATCTGCCCCTTTTCTGGAAGCTTCTGCCAAGTACGCTGAAACTTGGTTAAAGTTGGCTTCCGGTTCCCCAAATACAATATCCATCTGAACACAAGCAATTCTCATATTTTTCTCCTCCAGTAGACAATCCTACTTAAACTCTATAAGATTTGGAGTAGAAGTGCAATTATTTAGAAAATGAGGGACGCAATCATGGAATTTTCAAATCGATTACAACAATTGCCGCCACAGTTCTTCTCGAAGCTTGCGGCGAAAACAAGCGATGCATTGGCAGAAGGCCGTGACATTATCAATCTCGGACAAGGAAATCCTGATCAGCCAACGCCGTTACATATCATCAAAGCAATGCAGGAAGCAGTAGCGGACCCGAAAAATCATAAGTACTCGCCTTTTCGCGGCATTTCGGAAATGCGCCAAGCAGCTGCTGAATTCTATAAACGCGAATATGATGTTGATATCGACCCAAATACGGAAGTTGCAGTGCTTGCCGGCACAAAAATCGGCTTAGTTGAGCTGCCGCTCGCTTTTCTAAACCCCGGCGATTTGATGCTTCTTCCTGATCCCGGATATCCTGATTATTTATCCGGTGCTCCTTTAGCGGAAGCCCAGTTTGAAACGTTCCCTCTTAAAGCGGAAAATGGTTTTTTGCCAGACTTTGCAGAAATGCCCGAATCGGCCAAAGAACAGGCGAAACTCATCTATTTAAACTACCCGAACAACCCGACAGGCGCTGTCGCCAATCCAAGCTTTTTCGATGATACGGTAGCTTTCGCGAAAGAAAACAATATTGCAGTCATTCATGACTTTGCTTACGGAGCTGTTGGATTTGACGGGATAAAACCGCCAAGTTTTCTGCAGTCCGAAGGCGCGAAAGAAGTAGGTGTCGAAATGTACACCTTGTCGAAGACATACAATATGGCCGGATGGCGCATCGGTTTTGCAGTAGGCAATCCGAAAATTATCGAAGCGCTGAACCTGATACAGGATCATCTTTTTGCCGGTCTTTCTCCAGCCCTCCAGCTGGCAGCGGCAGAAGCACTGACAGGCGATCAGCAATGCGTCACCAGCCTGGTCGATACTTACGAAAAACGCCGGACTGTCCTTAAGAGAGAGTGTGAGCGCATAGGCTGGAAGATTGATGCCCCGAAAGGCTCTTTCTTTGCTTGGCTGCCTGTTCCTAAAGGCTTTACCAGTATCGAGTTTGCGGATTATCTATTGGAACACGCCAATATTTCAACAGCTGCTGGCAGCGGCTTTGGAGAAAGCGGCGAAGGTTATATCCGTGTCGGCCTATTGGTGGATGAAGCACGCATTGCAGAAGCTATTGCACGGATCGAGAAATTGAATTTGTTTTGATGCCGGCTCTGTTCAACAGTATTAGAAAAAAGTATATTTATCATGCTAACGGAATAAACATCCCTCTTTTATTGGCGCAATGCCGGATCCTGGAGCAGGCTGGAATCCCAAGCGTCCTCGAGGAGCAATTGCTGCAGTTGAAGCCGTGTTTTGACATCATCGCCTTAATTCAAAAGTGAAGCCCAACCGGGCCGGCCACGAAGACTCCTGTGGGAGCAGCGAAGCGACTCGAGCTGAAGACCCCGCAGGAAGCGAATTGTGCTTGCACGATTCGTTTGCGACGAAGCTAGCGCAGCGGCGGTTTTTTCTGCACCGAAGCTAGCGCAGCGATGCAGGTGCAATGCAGGAGCACCGGGTTTTCTAAGTGACGAGGAGGCTGAAGCCGAGCCCACGGAAAGCGAAGTGGCCGGCCCGGTTGGTTTTATTCAACCATATTCATCAGCCTTTGACTTTGTCTACAGTCTAAAAAAGCTCAGCCTATAATCGGCCGAGCTTTTTTATTTCAGTCAACTATTTACGCCTTTTAAATGCCGCCGTTTGCAGTTGAAAAGATGAAAGATTCCTCTTTCCTCCATAAAAAACGCCCAACAAATCACATTCATTTGTCGGGCGTTTCAGCTCGCTTCTGTTATCCAGCTTCTTCAAGCAAGGTACCAGTGACCGTAAGGGTTCGATTATTCGTTTTTAGATTTTATTGCCGTTATTAATTCCATATCCCAATACAGATCAGAACTTTGGGCATCGTCTTGGTGCACTTCTGCTGCCAGGACATTTCGTCCCTCCACCAGATGATCCAATTGGTTTTCATCCAACCGAATTCTTTCCACTTTGCCTTCTTCAGACAGATTTTTATCAGCTACATCATATAAATAATCGTCAAAGGAGATATCGCCTTCAGGCAAATTGAAGCGCCCGATTTCCTGTCCGTTCAAGTAAAGGATTACACTGTCATCCACAGTAAAATCGATAAAGCCTAAATCCCCAATCGAATCTAAATCTTCCACTTCAAACTCGGTTCGGAAATAAGAGGTAGCGAATTTATCGGATTCTTTGGATCCATAGCCTATTTCCGTTTCAATTTTTCCAAATCGTTCATGTTCTTCATCTTCCGGATAACCTAAAGGAGCGTTTCCAGTGTCCCAGTCGCTGTCATCAAATTCTGGTTCTTTCCATTCCGTTCCTTGGTCAGAACCGTCATCGAGATAAGACCATTCACTGTTTTTTTCAATGAACTGCTGTTCTTCCTGATCAACGATGGAAAGAGTGGTTTCTTCCGTTTTGAACGTCTCTCCTTCAATTGCCACTTCTGCCCAAACCTTGACTTCTCCTAGTTCTGCATTTTCAGCCAGAGAAACCTTGCCATCAGCTGCGAAAGAGACTTGCCCTTCCCGGTCTGCTTTGTATTCGATTTGTTCCGGAAGGATATCATACTGCGCCCCTTCCACATTTGTCCCTTTCACTTTCAGCACTACTTCCGGGTAAAGGGAAATGGGTTTAACAGGCAATACATTACCGGTAACTTCCAGCTCTACTTTCTCCAGCGCTGGAACCACTACGGGAATTGCAGGGTCCTTTATGATTTTATAGGAATCCACTGCCTCCATCGTATCGGCGCGGTAAGTAGTGAACTCCAGGCTCGTTGCAGTAACCGCCACGTTCGTAAATGTGGTTGTTTCCAGCTGGTTCCTTACCGCTGCATACGGCTCAGGGTCGGGTTCGATTGCGTAATATTTACTGCCGCTCGATGAATTGGCTGTAAAATAAACCGTTCCTTCCGGATTCACGACACTGCCATTTTGAACCATGTGATTTTTCAGTGGCTGCAGCGCCTTCATCTGATAGGTGCGGACATAGCTATGGTCATGTCCCATCAATACAGCATCAATATCCAGCTCATCTATTGCCGGCACCAAACTTTCCCGCAATTTGATAACCTTTTCTGCATCAGAATGAGCGGCTGCACTGTAAATGGAATGATGGAATACGACAAACTTCCATTTGAAGTCCCGGTCAGCAGTTGCTTCGATTGTTTCATTCATAAACTGAATATGTTCTTCTGCTTTGTCATTGTTCGAATTTAAATTCATAATCAATGTGTCACCGTAAGTGAAATAATAATCTCCACCGGAGTTGTCATAATTCCCTAATTCAGGGTTCTGGTTTGGCACATTAAAATGGTATTCGTAATATTTATTGTAGTCATGGTTCCCAATGGTGGTGGCAGTCGGGTATTGCCGCAGGGCTTCAGGAGCAAAATAAGCAACAAATTCTTTTTCTGAGCTTCTGTAATCCACTTGGTCCCCCGCTGATTGAATAAAACTGGCATCCGGGAATTTTTCAATTGCTTTGTTCAATGTATTCTCCCAGCCTTGTCTGTCTTCCGCCACATCACCGGAAGCACCGATTTGCGGGTCACCCATTAACAGGAAATTATATGCATCTGCATTGCGTGTTTTGAAACTGTACATTTCCGACCATTTCCCTTTGCCGTCACCCAGCCTGTAAACGTACTCGGAGGCCTGTTCAATGCCGGTGATTGTCGCTTCATGAGCAGCAAAACCAAATGATGCCTTGTCCAATGCAGCGGCTGCAACTTCAGCCTTTTCCGGAAATTCTGCAGGCACTCCTTCTGTAATTTTGGCGTATTGAATGACACCGGGAAAGTTGGTCTTTGGGGAGTACCAGGAAAAATTAAAGCTGGTTTCATCCGCTCCAGGCGCAAATGCTATTGCTATTGCAGGATAAACGTCTGGATTGTTGTAATGGGCCAGAAATTCTTTGTCCCAGATTTTCAATGAACTATACATTTTATCCTGATAAGTGCGCTTTTGTTCATCCACCAGTTTTCCGGCAAGGCCATACGTATTCATTACCGTGTCCTTCCGTAAATCTTGGCCGCTTACAGTGCTGATTGCTTTCGCTTCAGCCGCTCCATTTGCTGCTGCCGTACCGGTATTTGCACTCAAAGGAGAAAATGCTATAAAAAGCCCAATGGCCGCTAGAGATAAGTTCTTCCACGTTTTCGAGTTTCCCATTGAATGAGCCATCATTATCACTCCCATACCTAATTCCTATTGTTTTGAAGCTTAAGATGCACCATACATCTTTTTCCCATGCAAGCTGTATAGAATTTCAGCTTCCTAAATCTTAAAAAGATTTCTGATTTTTCTTATTATACAGGAAAAACAGCAAAAAGAAAGCTGTAAATAGGTTCCATGTACTACAATTTTTTTGACAAAACATGACAAAAGGGATGCTCTCAATCTATAGAGACAGAAATATTCAGCAGCATAAAAATAAGAAGCCCGGAATTATTCCGGGCTTCTTATTTTTATACTGCCTTGTTTCCTGCTTAGCTGTCCGCTTTACCTGCAAACGATTCCAGCCGAAGTATTTTTAATCCGTTTCTCACTGGAATTTCAAGCTCAATATATTTTGTTCCTATCAAGAATCGCTGCCTAAACTTTTAATTTCCAATCCGGTTCCAAATAGGCCGCTTCCCTTATTTGACGATGCCGATGTTCTCTACCGGCGACAAGCGGAACTTCACTTCCCCAATGACCGCTTCTTCTAAAATAAAACCAATCATCCGGGAATCGACGCTGTTTAACCGATTGTCCCCTAAAACAAAATAACAGTCCCCAGGCACTATAAATTCTCCAAAATCGGCTGTCAGTTCCGGATAGCCATTTTCTTTTGCCCATTTCCGGTTTTCTTCGAGGTAAGGTTCGGCAACCCGCTTTCCATTCAAGTACAATTGATCATCTTTCATCTCCACCCGGTCTCCCGGAATGCCAATCACGCGTTTGATGTAATTTTTCTGATCGGGTGCTACAAAAACAATCATATCGAAATTGTCAATCCGGCTGATTTTACTCAAGACTACTTTATCGTCTTCTTCAAAAGTCGGCATCATGGATTGCCCATGCACCGAAACCGGTTCAAACAAAAATTGGCGGGATACCAGAACAATGGCGGCAGTAAGAATAATAATTTTCATCCAATTAATAAGGCCATTCAATGCTTCTTCATCCACAGGCATCCCCCTCTTGCTATTTTTTCTCCATTCAATCTTACTACAGTGCCCGCCTGCTTGCACTTTGACTTTTGCTATTCCTTTATGGTCTTGCTACAATTATGTAAATATTCCGAAAAGGAGATGGAACTTTTGAAAACTTTGCCCGCTAAAGAGGTCATCTACAGTTTCTCCACCTTAAATCCGCCTGTGCTGCATATCCGTCCAGGGGATACTGTGGCAATTGAAACCTATGATTGCTTTAAAAACCAGATCCAGTCCGCCGATCAGGAAGTCGCTGCAATCGATTGGAATGAAATCAATCCTGCAACCGGACCGATTTTTATTGAAGGAGCGGAATATGGGGACCTTTTGAAAGTGACGATTGATGAATTGGAAATCGGCACTCAAGGAGTTATGGTAACTGGACCGGAACTTGGTGTGATGGGTCACCGGCTCGAGCAAATGGAATCGAAGATTATTCCGATCAAAGACGGCAAAGCGATATTCAATGAACGCCTCCATCTGCCTTTGAATCCCATGATTGGCGTAATCGGAGTAGCCCCTGAAGGAAAACCTGTATCATGTGGTACCCCCGGGCCGCATGGAGGCAATATGGATACAAAACTCATTACGAAAGGCGCGACGCTGTACTTTCCTGTCTTTACAGAAGGCGCTCTTTTTGCCTTAGGCGATTTTCATGCGGCGATGGGAGACGGAGAAGTCAGCGTTTCCGGAATTGAAGTTCCTGGGCGTGCCACCGTAACCTTTGATGTCATCAAAGGAAAGCATTCCAAATTCCCGATTCTTCAAAACAGTGATGGATTCGCCATGCTTGTTTCGGCAATGACTCTTGATGAAGCGGTGAAGACGGCTGTCGAAGAAACAATTGACTTGCTGCTTCCTTATACCGACATGAGTGTCAGTGAAATTACCATGCTGATGAGCGTAGCTGGTGAAACTCAAATCAGCCAAGTGGTGGATCCGCTTGTCACTGTCCGCTTTTTCGTGCCCCAGCATGTGCTGGATTCTTTGGACATTCAATTATTCAGTTGAAGGAGGCCATTATGTTTAAAGGAGAAAAAGTTTGTTTAACGGCAATGCGTGCTGAAGATTTACCCGACTATCGAAAATGGAACGGCGAAGCGGGATTCGGCCGAAATTACAATTCCAGCCCGATCCGTGAAATTTCCGAGAAGCAGGCAAACGACTGGTTCCAGGAAAATACGGAGCGGGATTTTCGCTTTGCCATCCGTCCGGTCGGGCTCGATACCTTCATGGGCGTCTGCGCCATTGAAGATATTGAGTGGCCACATAGGGTCGGCTGGTTGTCCATTGCGCTTGGCCCTGATTTCCAAGGCCATGGATACGGCACAGAAGCCATGGCTATACTGATGAATTACGCCTGGAATGAATTGAACTTGCATCGGCTGCAGCTCACTGTTTTTGATTATAATCAGCCTGCAATCGCCATGTATGAGCGATTGGGTTTTCAAAAAGAAGGGGTTTATCGGGAATTTTTACAGCGTGACGGAAAGCGGCATGACATGTTTTTATACGGCAAATTGACGTCAGAATCGTCCGACTTTTGAGCGAAACGCCATTCTGTGTTACACTCAAGAAAAAATGTAGGTGATAAGAATGGTAGGAAGAAATGATCCGTGCCCATGCGGCAGCGGCAAGAAATACAAAAAGTGTCACGGAAAACAACAATCCGTTTCCATTAATGACTTAGTGAATGACGAACTTTTCAAAGTTCGCCAGCAATTCTTTTCAGAAAACCCGAACCAGGAACAACTGCCGGATTTCCGTCAGCTTCAACAGGAATGGCAGCCTCAGTTAATGGAATCGATGGCAGAAAATGATGCGCAAGCATTTGTCATTGAAAACTTTTTGTTTATGAAAAAACCGGAATTGTGGCAGAATTTCTTAGTGAAGCATATTGAGCTTGCTCAACGCCCAACTACTAAAGAAGTTCTTGAAAATTGGAAGAACGTCCGGGTTTTCCTGGGACAATTCATCAAAGGCAATGAGGCATCCGCTCAGTTTAAAGATGCTTTCACCGGCGATATTTACGAAATGACTGACCAGCCTCCGACTGACATGCAGGATGGCCAAGGCTTATTGGCAATTTTGCTTCCCGATTCCCGCATTGGAGAAAAAGGCGCATTGTTCTTGAACGGCTACTTGACCGTAGTCGGCGATTTCAATCCATTCTTTGAGCAATTGAAAGCCAAGATGGAAGCTGAAAAAGCTGCAGATGGCAACCAATATGTGCATGAGCATTATCTGGAAGTCGTTGAACAAATTGTGAAATATTCAACCGGTACCGTAGAAGAAAGCATTGAGCTTTCACCGGAACACGGTTCGGTTATGGCTGAGCTTAGCAAACACATCGAGCAAGCTGATTTTGATGATGAAACTGTAGACAACGTGACCAGCATCATGAACAGCTACCTGGTCAGCCAGCAGCCAACTGTCCAAAAACCGGAAGCACTTGTTGCAGGTTATTGGCGCTTCCTGCAGGACCATGAATTGATCAAAGGGCCAATGCTTGCTCCAAAAGACTTGAGCGAAAAGTTCAATGTTTCATCGAGCACTATCTTGAAACGTTCAAAAGAATTCGGTTCTTATTTCGAAGAACTGCTAGCTAAAAATTAAACCAAGAAAAAAGAGCAGCCGCGGCTGCTCTTTTTCTTTTCATTTCAATAGAGAATGTCTCTACTGCATGACATCCTTCTACTCTCCTTTTCTTCTCCGGAACCGAATCAGTATATAAACCAGGATTCCAGTTACGGCCAAAAATAAATACAGCCGCAAAAAACGGATGGCCATCCACTCGCTTTCTGAAAATCCCAAACCATAATTAAAGAGAACCAAAACCGATAAAATAATTCCTGCGGCAAAGAAAAGCAAGGAAATCCCTTTTATAAAATTAAGAAAAACTTCCATCGTCTCAACTCCTTTATTACAGAAACACCCAAAATTTAATCAACAGGCATTTATTGAAAAATAAAAATTTAATAGCAGTTTATGCACAAAATCAAAAAGTTATCCTTCTTTTCTGTGGACTACTAGTGAAAAAGATGTTTATTCACATGTGGATAACTTTTCTGACTTCTTTTTATCCACAGGTTAACATTTTTATCTTCTCTCAAAACCTTGAATACCTCATCCTTTTTTTAAGTCGTACGAGGAGTTTTCACTCTCATTTTCCGATGCTCCCGCCGTGCTAGTGCTGAGTTGAAAAACAGTTTCTCTCCCTCAGATTCTGGAATCACTCCAGGAACCGGCACCGGTTTTCCATTATCGCCCATGGCCACCATTGTCAAAAATGATTCAGTAGTCAATTTTTCTTCACCGGTCTGCAGATTTTGAGATTTTACCCGGACGTAGACTTCCATCGATGTGCGTCCTGTAGAAGTCACATTTGCTTCCAATTCCAGCACTTCCCCGACATGGGCTGAGGATAAGAAGTCGACAGAATCGATAGAAGCCGTGACCACGACATGGCGGCGTGAATGTTTCATGGCTGCGATGCCTGCTATTTCATCTATATACGCCAGTACCTTTCCGCCAAAAATCGAATTCATGTGATTCGTATCCGGCGGCAGCACCAATTTCGTCTGGATTGTTCTGGATTCTTTCATTGGCTTTGCTTCCATTTTCAACACTCCTTTCAATTAATGCTAACTTGTGAAAAGGAAAACGGCAAGCTTTGCTGCTATGGTATATTTACATCAAGGGGGCGTAAAGATGACTGAATTTCTGCATATTTTAAACACACCGGAATTCCAATCAAAAGAAACCTTAAAACAGCAACTCAAAACATTGGGCATAACAGCCGGAGACTCTCTTATGGTCCATTCATCGCTAAAATCGATGGGATGGATAGCTGGAGGCGCTCAGGCCGTTGCAGAAGCCTTAATAGAGACCATAACGGCTAAAGGCACCCTGATTATGCCTTCACAGTCTACAGACAACTCTGATCCTGTTTACTGGATGAATCCGCCCATACCTGAAAACTGGCATCAGCCATTCCGTGAAAATTCGCCGGCTTATGATCCCCATCTAACTGAACTCCGGGGAATGGGAAAAATTGCGGAATGTTTTCATCGCTATCCTGATACCATTCGCAGCCCTCATCCCTCTCATTCATTTATGGCTTTAGGAAAACGAGCAGCCGAATGGATGAGCGAACAGCCAATCGACGATTCGTTCGGAAAAAGCTCACCGCTTGGTAAAATGATGAAAGCGGATGTGAAGATTCTCTTTATTGGTACTGGTTTTGATTCGTGTACGGCTTTGCATTACGCTGAATTTGTCCAGGAAACGCGGACCACTTCTCCGCAAGGCGCCGCAATGATGATTGATGGAAAACGCGTCTGGCAGACTTACGACTGTATAGACATGGACTCTGACCGTTTTCCGGAACTGGCAAAAGACTATCCAGGCGAAATTATTGCCGGCACCCTCGGACAAGCGGAAGTGAAGCTGGTCGAAATGCGGCCGCTCGTCGAGTTTGGCATCGAATGGCTTCAGAACCATCCGGCACCGGTTGAAAAATAGCATTAAGAAAAGCCGATCCCATTAATGAAGGGACCGGCTTTTCTTAAGAGATAATTTCATCCAGTAAATTTTCGAGCCTGTTATTATTAGCGTTAAATGAGTCCACGAAGGCATTAATGATTTCAGCAGGTCCCGGGATCTTTTCCCAGTCCAGCTGATAGCCTGCATTAATAGCCAGCTGTCTGGCAAATTCCCGGACGGTGCGCCCATTGCCTTCCCGAAAAGGATGAAGCGCATTTAATTCCGCTAAAAAATATGCGAGCCGCTGAATGAATCTTTCGCGCGGTAAATCTTTTAAATAGTCTTCAGCAGCCAGCTCTGCAAAAATCTTATGAAGTTCAGGCTCGATAAACTTCGGATGGGCAAAAGAGGAAGTTCCTTTTGAAATCATCTCTTTCCGCAACTCCCCTGCAAAGGGATACACATCCTGAAGAATGTATTGATGTATCGCCAAAAAAGCTTCCATATCCACAGGATTTGCAGGCTTATTAATTTTCAGCTCAGAAAGACGGAAAAGCGTATAGACTTTCTCCAGCTCTTTCAATTTCTCATCATCCATCAAGTTAAAATGGTTGATCAATACGTCCGAATCCGGATAGCAGTACATCGAAGAGTGCTGATATTTAGACATTGTATTTCGTCTTAATGGCCCGGTGGAATTGCGCTTCCGTCTGTTCACCAGTCAAGACCGACCGAACAAAATTCCGATCCTCATTTGTCACGTTGAACCCTTCAGTGGCGAGAGAATGTGACGCATAGGAAATGGCACGGTTAGCTTGTTCATGGGTAACCCGGTTCACTAATTTCGTCAAAATCATTACCACCTTTCATTCTTTTATTATAGCATTTTCCCCCCTCTCTTTCCATTGTGAACCCAGGATTCAAACGTTTTTCAAGCTAAAAAATCCTATAAAAAAATAAGAAAAACCGGGTGTTTCAACACCCGGTTTTTCTTATACCTGCTGCTGTAATTCTTTTGTTTCTTCAGGAGTAAATGCCCTCGATCTTGTCAAAAACCGCTTGCCTTCCACTCCTTCAAGAGAAAACATGCCACCCCGTCCTGCGACTACATCAATCATCAGCTGCGTATGGCTCCAGTAGTCAAACTGGTTTTTATGCATATAGAATTTGCTGCCGCCGATTTCACCGAGCAGCACATCCTGATCACCGATGAACAAATCACCTTCTGGGTAACACATAGGTGAACTGCCATCACAGCAGCCTCCTGACTGATGGAACATGACTGGCCCATGCTGTTGTTTCAGCAATTCTATCAGTTCCAGCGCTGCCTCAGTTGCCGTTACACGTTCGACCATAGGTATCCCTTCTTTCCTGGTAAAGAGAAACTTAATCTGCAGGGGTTTCATCCTGCAGATTATTAGTTGATCCATTCGGGCTTTTACGGTCAGTTGATTTTCTTACTGACCGTTAAAGCGGAGTCAAAAGAATCCTTGTTTGTTGTCACTGTAGCTGACAAGCATATTCTTTGTCTGCTGGTAGTGGTCCAGCATCATTTTATGGTTCTCACGGCCGACGCCCGACATTTTGTAACCGCCGAATGCAGCATGAGCCGGATATTGATGGTAGCAGTTTGTCCAGATGCGACCTGCCTGAATGCCGCGGCCAAAACGATAAGCGGTATTCGTGTCGCGTGTCCAGATGCCCGCTCCTAATCCATACAAGGTGTCATTAGCGATTTCAAGTGCTTCTTCTTTTGTTTTAAACGTTGTCACTGATACGACCGGCCCAAAAATTTCTTCCTGGAAAATCCTCATTTTGTTGTCGCCTTTGAAAACAGTTGGCTTGATGTAATAGCCTTCTGCCAAATCGCCTTCTAAAATGTTGCGGTCACCGCCGATCAATACTTCAGCGCCTTCCTGCTTTCCGATATCCAGATACGACATGATTTTTTCCATCTGTTCTTGTGAAGCCTGGGCACCCATCATTGTTTCAGGATCAAGCGGATTGCCGATTTTGATAGCTGCTACCCGTTTCAAGGCCCGCTCCATAAACTCTTCATATATATCTTCCTGGATCAGCACACGTGAAGGACACGTACAAACTTCACCTTGGTTCAAAGCGAACATAACGAAACCTTCGATTGCTTTATCAAGGAATGCATCATCCTGGTCCATAATATCTTTAAAGAAAATATTCGGTGATTTCCCACCCAGTTCCAATGTAACCGGAATCAGGTTCTGGGAAGCGTATTGCATGATCATACGGCCCGTCGTTGTTTCGCCTGTAAAAGCTATTTTGCTGATGCGCGGGCTCGAAGCAAGCGGTTTTCCAGCTTCCAAGCCGAATCCGTTTACAATATTCAATACGCCCGGCGGCAATAGATCTCCAACCAGCTCTGCCCAGACCAAAATACTGGCAGGTGTCTGCTCAGCCGGTTTCAACACAATACAGTTGCCCGCTGCCAAAGCCGGCGCCATTTTCCAAGTCGCCATAAGAAGCGGGAAGTTCCAAGGAATGATCTGCCCGACCACACCAAGCGGTTCGTGGAAATGATAAGCAACCGTGTCTTCGTCGATTTGGCTGATGGAACCTTCCTGTGCTCGGATGACTCCTGCAAAATAACGGAAATGATCAATCGCCAATGGCAAATCGGCATTCAGTGTTTCACGGACCGCTTTTCCGTTGTCCCATGTTTCTGCAACAGCCAGCATCTCCAAATTCTGTTCCATCCGGTCTGCAATTTGGAGCAGGATATTCGAACGTTCCGTGGTGGAAGTCTTGCCCCATGCTATTTTCGCCGCATGCGCCGCGTCGAGTGCCGCTTCTACATCTTCCGCTGTTGAACGGGCGATTTCCGTGAATTTTTTTCCGTTTACCGGTGATACATTGTCAAAATACTGGCCTTTTGCCGGCGCCCGCCACTCACCATTTATATAATTTTCATATCTCTCTTTAAATCTGCTTTTTGCGCCTTCCGTGTTTGGAGCTGAATACAATACCATTCTGTTTCCTCCCTTATCTTTTTTCGCCTCTATGTATCCGCTTACATTATCCATGTCCAGCAGACCATTCCAAGAGACAGCTTCCCTTCTATATTGTCAAACTAATCTAAAAATTGCAACCCTTTTATTGTAAATTCTCTTCTCTTGCCTATCCTCCGTTTTGTTTAAGGTTTTATCAGGGTATAATAGGATATATCAATGAAATATACATTCGAAGGGATTTTTTTATGAGAATCAATAAGTTTTTAAGTGAAACAGGCATTACTTCAAGACGCGGTGCGGATAAATTTATAGAAGACGGACGGGTGACCATCAACGGCGAAAGGGCTGAACTTGGAAGCAAAGTGCAGCCTGGCGATGAAGTGCGGGTAGATGGCAATATCATTGAACAGCCGAAGCAGCAATACGTTTATATAGCACTCAATAAGCCCGTAGGCATCACCAGTACGACAGAACGCCATATTGAAGGGAATATTGTCGATTTTGTTAACCATCCGCTTCGCATATTCCATGTCGGCCGGCTGGACAAAGATTCGGAAGGGTTGATTTTATTGACGAATGATGGAGATATCGTCAACGAAATTCTGCGTGCAGAAAACGAACATGAGAAAGAGTACATCGTCAAAGTGGATATGCCGGTAACCGAATCTTTCCTTAAGAAAATGTCGGAAGGAGTAGAGATTCTTGATACGACGACGCTCCCTACGACAACCGAAAAATTATCCAAATACTCTTTCCGCATTATTTTGCGCCAAGGGCTGAACCGCCAAATCCGCCGCATGTGCAGCGCTTTGGGATACGAAGTACGCGGCTTAAAACGGATCCGTATCATGAACATTCAACTTGGAGATCTGTCCGTCGGGGAGTGGCGGGATTTGACCGATAAAGAACGGAACGAATTATTCGCTCAACTGGACTATAAACCGAAACGATAGGAGAATCAGGCATGCTTACAATGACGAATACTCCGAACCACACAGGCGTCAAAATCAGCGGCGATTACTTTGATTTAGATGAGCTAAATCAGGCTTTTTACTATGTAATCGGTGACGAAAACAAATATTATGATTATGCAGGCGCACGTACGCGCATTCTCGGGATTTCCTATGAGCTCCGTCATGCTGCACAAGGAGACCGCAATGTCGAATCTGTTTTCAACGGCCTGCATGACCATATGAAAAAGCAGCATAGTTTTATCGCTCCAGACAAGAACATCTATTTTTCAACCGAAGTGCTATGGCCTGAAGTTCTGTATGCAGCTATCGCGCTGAAAGATTTTGTCCGGCTTCACCGGGAAGATGCCAAATTTCCGGACTGGGACGTCCATTTGCATGTCATTGCCCGGTTCCAGTCACTCGTGCTCGACTGCCTGCATGGACAAGTGCCTGAAGAGGAATATCAGCAGATTTTAAAAGCTTTTCAACAAGCGGTTCCAGGGGAAGAATACGCCATCCAATACATTGATTTCTTAAATATAAAATATATAGACATGCCTAAAAAACAGCGCGAGAAAAGCTTGGGCGTCATCGCTTTGAAAATTGCTATGCAAGATAAAGATTACGTCGCTTTCCGAAACCAGGTCCTGGCAGCGGCTACCCCCAACAAAGTGCCGATTCATGAAATCAGGCTGCAAACTGAGTACCCGGAGGAAATAGAGTGGTAGTTAAAAAGCTGGCGCTTCGAATTCGAAGCGTCAGCTTTTTTATCGTTTAATTTGCATCACTATTAAGTCACTTGCTTCAATTGCGGTCAAGCTATGTTTTTCATGCGGAACCATGTAAAGAATGCGTTCAGTCGAGACTTCTGCTGGTTGTCCCTCGATAACAAATTTTACTCTTCCGCTTTTTACAATGATCACAACGTCTGCATCAACTTCATGTTCCGGAATCGTCTCGCCTTGCCGCAACTGTATATTGATAATTTTCGTTTTTTCAAAGTTAAGCACTTGCTGAATATGTTTTGCCTTATCGTTTAAATAAAAAGAGGTCTTCATTAACTCCATTTTTCTCGCTCCTCTTTCAAACAGTTTTATTCACTATACCCTTTAAGCCAAGCTGTAAATCATTTACATTTTGGGTCTAGCATTAAGCTAGCCATGTGTTTTGTCTAAAGCGGAAGTTATTTCTGTTTAACCTATGCAGAGTGGAGGGTATATTTTAACAAGACATCTTTTATTATGGTCGGGAGTTGATCTAGTATGGTGAAAAAGTTAATCCCACTAATGCTCATTTTATGTTTGGCGGCTTGTGGAGGAAATGCGGAACTTACTGAGGAAGGCGAAACAGAAGTCACCGCTCCTGAAGGAGAACTTGATCCGACCGCTCCTGAAGCAGTAGATGAAGCGGAGCCCATCACATTCACTACTTTAACGGATGGTGAAGTAGCTGAAGGAACTGCAGTCATTTTATCAGGAGAAGTGGAAGAATTGACAGATGACGGCGCTTTTCCTGCTTTCATCTTAACAGACGGGGAAAACCAGGTATTTATCCGCAATATGGCTGAAACTTTAGTTGAAGCAGGAGATTCTGTAGCTGTGCATGGCATCTATGACGGAGTAGCCGAAGAAGATCTGCCTCTTATTTCTGCATCTGTTATCGAAAAAGAATAACCTCTGTTATCCATTCTGGATATAAAAAACCAGCTCTTTTGTGAGCTGGTTTTTTGCATGTTCCATAAAGTTCATCGTTCAGGTTCAGCTGGCTCAGATACATCATCCAATGCGATTTCTGCATTATCATAAGATTTGTCTTTCACCGCGATATCACCCAAAGAAACAATCCCTACGATTTTATCGCCTTCTACAACCGGCAGCCGCCGAATTTGATGCTGTGCCATTAAATTTGCGGCGTCTTCAACATCCATATCCGTGCTCGCAGTCACTGGGTTGGATGAAAGAATGTCCGATACCGGGCTGTCCAATGATTTTTGTTCAGCTATTCCGCGTGTGACGATATCCCGATCCGTTATGATGCCGACTAATTTATCATTATCCACGATAGGAATCGATCCGACATCCAAGTCTTTCATTTTTGCTGCAATTTCCTGCAAAGAAGTTTGAGTTGAGCAAGTATCCACATTGCTGGTCATAATTTCTGTAACTTTCATGGTTTATTCCTCCGTTTTAGAAAAGTTATTTTGTTAACTTACAGTCTTAACGAAGCTTTATCCAATTTTCCTGATCTGCTACATTCAATCACTAATCCCCGTGGACTTGCCTCCTTTCAAAAGCGTCTACTACTCTTTAACCGATTTTTTGAATTAAAAACACCTTAATGGAAAAGAAAAAGGGATCCGATTCAAAAATCGGATCCCTTTTAGTCTTGCTATCATTCCACCAGTTGAATAAATTGGCGTGTCCGTTCATGCTTCGGATTCTCAAAAAAGGTTTTTGGATCCGCTGATTCGACGATAACGCCTTTATCGAGCATAATTACCCGATCCGCCACTTCCTTGGCAAACTTCATTTCATGCGTGACGACTACCATCGTCATCCCTTCTTCAGCGAGCTGCTTCATAACTTGGAGCACTTCGCCCACCAGTTCCGGGTCAAGCGCCGATGTAGGCTCATCAAACAGCAGGACTTTCGGTTCCATCGCCAAGGCACGGGCAATAGCCACCCGCTGCTTTTGGCCGCCTGACAGCTTGCTTGGATAGACATTCGCTTTTTCCGCAAGCCCTACTTTTTCAAGAAGCGCCATGCCGAGCTGCTTCGCTTTTTCTTTATCCATCTTTTTCACAGTGACAGGTGCTTCGATGACGTTTTCCAGCGCTGTTTTATGCGGGAAAAGATTGAAATGCTGAAACACCATTCCCACTTCGGCACGGATATCCGCTAATTTATCCTTTTTAGGGTTAACGACATGGCCATCAATCGTGATTTTTCCGCTGTTCATTTCCTCCAAAAAGTTAAAGCAGCGTAAAAGCGTGCTTTTTCCCGATCCGCTGACGCCGACAAGCACCACAACCTCTTGGGGTTTCACTTCTAAATCGATGCCTTTTAACACTTCCAAATCCCCAAAGGATTTGTGGATGTTTTCTCCAATGATCATGATTTGTCCCCCCTTACGCTTTGTCTACATCCAGTCTGTTCTCATACCATCTGACGATATAAGTGAAAATCATAACCAGCACTAAATAATAGAAACCTACGACTATGAATGTCTCGAATTGTTTAAACGAGCTTGCCGCTGCCCGGTTCGCCACTGAAAACAATTCTGCTACTCCGATCATCCATACCAGAGATGAATCTTTTAGTGTGATGATGAATTGGTTGCCAAGCGGCGGAATGGAACGGCGAAGCGCCTGCGGGAAAACAATTCTCCGCATGGTCTGGTTGTTCGTCATGCCGAGCGCCCGGCTCGCTTCTGTCTGTCCTTGGTCAATCCCTTGAATGGCACCGCGGAAAATCTCTGCGATGTAGGCCCCGTTATGAACCGCAAGGGCAATAGCTCCTGCCCAGAAATTATCCAGGACAATAATTTGTGTAATCCCGAAATACAGGAACATAATCTGTACCAATAATGGCGTTCCCCGGATAATTGTAATATAAAGATTCGCAATGCCTTGCAGAATCTTGGATTTCGAAATTTTCATCAGTGCAAAGAATAGGCCCAGCACCGTACCGAGAATCACCGAAATTGCAGTCAATTGCAAGGTGATGACAACGGCTTCCAAAAATCCCGGATATGTGGTTAGAAAAATATCAATTATCGTTCGAATACTCTCCATGGCGATTCCCCTCTCTCAGCTTAGCGCAGAACTTCGATTCCTTCTGTCTCCACTTCGAGGAGGTTAGTACCGAACCATTTTTCAGAAATCTCCGCATAAGTTCCATTCTCAATGATGGCATCCAATGCTCTGTTGATTTCTTCTAGCAACGCTTTATCTTCCGGACGTACAGCAATTGCCGCTTCTTCAATCCATAAATTTTCGCCGATATCTTTAATTTCAAGGCCGGCCTTCTGCGCTTCAAAGCCAACAACATCAGCTGTGATAACTGCATCTACGCGTCCTGGCACTAATTCCTGCAAAGCTACAACATCACTATTATAATACTGGATGTCGTCTGTAAACTCTTTTGCAGCCGGTTCATATGTTGTTTGGGCAACAATCCCGATTTTCTTGCCTTCAAGGTCAGCCGGTTCCTGAATTTCTGTATTTCCTTCAGCTACCCAAATTTTACCGCCCGATAGATAGTAAGGATCTGAGAACGCAACCGTTTTCGCACGTTCATCTGTAATTGCCATTGATCCGATAACCGCATCATACTTTTTGCCAATCAAGCCCTGGATAATTGTTTCAAACGGGTTGGTTACCGGATTATGTTCCAATCCCATTTCTTCCGCGAGGGCTGCACCGATTTCAATATCAAAGCCTGTCAGTTTGCCGCCTTCTTCATAATTGAATGGTTTATAAAGTCCGCTGGCTGCAGTAGTGAATTTACCTTCCTCCAATAACCCCAGCTCATTTCCACCGCCTTCAGTGCTTGATCCTTCCGAACCGGTTGAGTCTTCTGATCCTCCGCAAGCTGCCAAAACCAAACCTGCTGACAAAATTACACTTAAAAATGATAATTTCTTTTTCATCTTATTCTCCCCTTTTCGATTTATATAATTGACCAAAGCGCAGAAGCGTTTCGGGACTTACCAGTAGTGTGAGCGCTTTTTAGTAAAAAATATTCTTCTCTTTATATACTTCTTCGATCCTCGCCAGGTTCTCTTTTACTTTGGCATGCTCTTTTACATATACAAACCGCATAATCGAAGTCAAGAGTGCATGGACCGCTGTATACGAATCAATATTTAAGTTTGTGTTCAATGAGACTTTAATTGTGATATCAGCAGATGCTAAAGCTGGTGATTCAAGTGAATCAGTTAACAAAATCACTTTTGCTCCCCGTTCTTTAGCAGATTGGACTGTTTCGACAACCATTCTAGTATAACGGGGAAACACAAATGCAATAAGAGTATCTCCGGGCCCTATTTTGGATAACTGGCTGTAATAATGTCCATCTGCTGGATAAATCATTTCCGTAGAGCCAATTGTCATATCCAGCCATCCTGAAAACCAATGGGCCAGACCGTAATCAAAAAAATCACTGGCAATGTAGAGGTGCTTGGCAGAACTGATCAAATCAACAGCTTGCAGAAGATCGTCTTCATTCATCGACTGCTTTAACTTTATGATGCTAGTGATTTCCGCATCAAGTAAGTTTTCTAAAAAAGATTGGTCGGCGTTCGGTTCCAGTGTTTTTTGTTCAGCCTGTTCAAACCGTTCTTCAGCCAGCTTCCGCTGAACTACTTGCTGAAATTCGGCATAACCTTTATAACCTAACTTCTGAGTCCAGCGAATGACGGTAGATTCACTGACATTTACTCTTCTTCCCACCTCTAAGGCAGATGAAAATGCCAAAAAAATAGGTTCTCGGAAAAAAAGGTCTCCAACTTTCTTTTGTCCAGTACTAAAACCCTTATACGCATCCGAAACACTTCGCAGTAAATCCTGCATCTATCACGCCTCCAAAACGAGAACTTACTCAAATACTTATAAAAAGTATACATTTATGCAGGAATTCCTGCAATAGTTCTTTGAATTTTCTCCATAAATAATTACTTATAAATATTTCGAATATTTATTGCCTATTTTGGAATGCTTTATTTTTAATATGTATTTATAGGTTTCTTGCTCTTTCTCAACCTAAGTAAGTTTGTGTAATTTGGTAGATAAAAGACATAAAAAATTTTTCAAAGAAAAGGGAAAAGTGGAATTATACAGGATTTTCTTTAACAATATTAAAATATTCCCTAGTTCTTTATGCACTAAACGCTATTTTGAAACAATAATGAAATATTTTTCGTTTGTAAATATTCTGATTGTTTAAGTTTTTTTCTTTTTCTAAGGGGGTATTATTTAATTAACAACATCTGTAAATAAAGGGAAGGAGGAAAGAATCAATGAAAGCCTTGAATTCTATTGCCCTTATTTTATTGATCATTGGAGGCGTAAACTGGCTGCTTGTCGGGTTATTCCAATTTGATTTAGTGGCAGCTATTTTCGGCGGAGAAGTTGGAACTAAATCGGCATTCTCCCGAATCATTTATGTTATCGTCGGCCTTTGCGCTCTTTATGCTTTAAGATTCTTGCCAATGGTAAACCATGATCATCGGCACAGCGATGTACGCCGTTAAAAAAGCAGCCCACTGAAATGGAACTGGCTTATTAACCACAAAAATCCTCCATGCAGAACTCGCTGCACGGAGGATTTTCTTTTGTTTTATTTTAATATTTTAATCTTCACGTTTTTTCTTCCCCATTTAAGGGCTGCGCTTTTTGTTGGAATGAATACATCGATTTTGTTGCCTTTGATGGCACCGCCAGTATCTCCAGCAATTGCATAACCATAGCCTTCAACATGGACTTTTGTCCCCAGTTTAATCACTCTTGGGTCTACTGCAATAACTTTTAATCCAGGATTTTTCTTCAGGTTAATGCCGGTTCTGGTGATTCCTGAACATCCTTTGCATGATGCTGTATAAGCTGTAGAGGAAACTGTAAATTCTTTGACTACTGATCCAGCGGATGACCGTGAGGGTGTTTTTGTTTTAGATGCCGGTTTCGCTTTAGCACCTGTAACTTTCAATTTTTGTTTCGGTTTGATGACATCGGACTTTAGCTTGTTCCATGACTTTAAATTGCTGACCGATACTTTATGCATTTTAGAAATTTTATATAAGGTGTCTCCACTTTTAACTGTGTATGTACTTGCTGCTGCCGAGCTTTCAAGTGAGGTGCCAAGGAACAAAACCAGTGCAAAACTTAGAATAATCAATAGTTTTTTCAATCTGTTCTCTCCTTCGTTTGTGTTTTTTCAATACAAACAAAATAGCACGATAACATTACAATCATGTAACATTCAGTGACCTGTTTCATTACAGTTTGACTGTTTTCTATGACATAGGTACTTTTCTTTCGTAATAAACCTCCTCATAATGACTTACGTGAACACGACAAAAGTCATTACTTTTGTATGATAATTCCTTTTTTTCACTTCGGTTTTATCTCTTAAACGCAAAAAAGCGGATGCCATTTTACACGGCATCCGCTTTCAAATCATTTATTTGCTTTGTGGACTTTCAAGGTTTTGCCCTTTATTGTCTTGTCTTTCATGGCTTTCAGCACCATGGGTCCTTTGCCATTTAAGATATCAATATAAGTAACGGTGTCCTGGATTTTAATAATCCCAATATCCTCCGCTGTAACTCCCGGAATGCTCGTTAAGGTGCCAACAAAATCAAAGGCCCGCAACTTCTTTTTCTTTCCGCCGTTGAAGTACAGTTTCATGATATCTTTATTCACTTGCTCGTTTTTATTCTTTTTCAGTTGGGGCAGGCTTTCCAGCTTTTCAACAAAAGCAGGTTCAGCAGCGCTTACTTCTTGTGCTGAAGGGGAAGTGTGCTGCGGAATTTCAAAGCCGATATAAGATTCAATTTCATTTAAAAATTTGTCTTCGTGCGGTGTTACAAAAGTGATGGCTTTCCCTTTTTTGCCGGCACGGCCTGTTCTTCCCGCCCGGTGCACATAACTTTCTTTCTCCAGTGGAATATCGAAATTGATGACATGAGTTATACTGTCAATGTCGATTCCCCGTGCCGCTACATCCGTCGCAACTAAATAACGGAACTCGCCTCGCTTGAATTCATTCATCACCGCAAAGCGGTCTTCCTGCATCATTCCACCGTGCAGTTTATCACAGGTATAATGATGTTTTTCAAGTTGTTCTACCACAAAGTCAACATTGTCTTTCGTACGGCAGAAAATGATGCAGCTATCCGGATTTTCAACAACCGTCACATCACGCAGCAAAGAAAATTTCTTTTTTTCTTCAACTGTGTAGAGCGAATGTTCAATCCGGTCTGTCAAGGTCTCTGTTGAGGCAATTTCAATATGCTCTGGATTCTTCATGTATTTGCGTTGAAGATTTTCTACATTTTCAGGCAATGTAGCGGAAAAAAGCATGGTTGTCCGCTGTTTTGGCAATTTGTTGATAATGGCTTCCACTTGTTCGATAAAGCCCATATTCAGCATTTCATCCGCTTCATCAAGCACCAGGTATTCAATGCGGCTCAAGTCTAGCGTTCCGCGTTCGATATGGTCAAACACACGCCCTGGAGTTCCCACGACCACATGGCATTTCTGCTTTAGTTCCGCCTGCTGGTAGGCAAATGGCTGTTTGCCGTAAACTGCCGCTGCTTTAATGCGTTTAAAGCGGCCAATGTTTGTGATATCTTCTTTTACTTGATCTGCCAGTTCCCGTGTCGGTGTCAAAATAAGAGCCTGCGGTTTGTTTTCTTCCCAATCGACCAATTCACAGATCGGTATCCCAAATGCTGCAGTTTTCCCGCTGCCTGTTTGTGACTTAACAGCAATGTCAGTCTTTGAAAGTGCTGCCGGAATCACTTTTTCCTGTACTTCAGTCGGCTTCGTATAGCCCAAACCTTCCAGCGCTCTTAAAATCGGTTCACTGATTTTATATTGTTTAAATTTTATTGTGTTCATGTTCTTGCTCCTTCTCCGCTCAAAAAAATCTATACGTCGTTATATTATGCCATGGATGAGCCTATTTCTTCTATTAAACAATTATTAAGTTTTTATTTAATAAAAAAATCAGCGGAGAAATCACCGCTGATTTTCAAACAAGTTATTGATCCAACAAGCTGACAGAGACTTTGACGTCGAGCGATTGGCTGCCCCCTCTGTATACACCTTGCACAGGGCTGACGTCGTTGTAGTCACGGCCAACTCCAACGCGTATATGGTGTTCAAGAGCTTCTACATTATTTGTCGGATCAAGCCCTACCCAGCCGATCCCAGGCACCATTACTTCCACCCAGGCATGGCTGGCAGCATCACCGACAAGCGCCGAATTTTCTCCGACATATAAATAACCGCTGACATAGCGGGCTGGAATTTGATTGCCGCGCAAAATTCCGAGCATGACATGGGTGATATCCTGGCACACACCTTTCATCAGATCGTACGATTCCTCTGCTTTTGTTGAGACCGTCGTCGACTCGCCGTCATAAGTAAAGCGGTCGTGCAGATACCCCATCACATCAATCGAGAATTGCACCGGATTCGTCATTTCGCCTAAGTCTCTTCCAATCTGCTCGATTTGCTCAGAACTCAAATACGTATACGATGTATTGCTTAAGTAAGCCATATATTGCTCACTGAATAATTTGGAATGGAAAATGGCATTCATTTCCGGCGAATACTCAATGCGGTGGATAAACGGGCTTTTCTGGATACTGACAATACTCGTCGTCTTAACTTCCAGGTTCTCATGGTGCTCTGCAATGAAAAACGTCTCTACATCATTTCCCCAGATATCGATATGCTCTTTCGTAAGTGTAGCCGGAGTGATGTCAGCCCGATAAGATAATAGGCGCTGCGTTTCATCTGTCTTCGGTTTCAATCGGATGGAATTCATGCTCTGGTCAACGATCGTTTCGTATTTGAATATATTCGCATGCTCGACTTTATACTTCATAGTGGTAATTCCCTTCGTACTATTAGATTGAAATTGAGTTTGGGTTTGGCTGTCGGCTGTTTCTTCCGTTGAAGGATCGATCAAATAATAAGTCTTTGAGAAAAGCTGGCCAATTTCATTGCAGCCATCCTGGAAATGATTTAAGAAATCCATCATTTCGTCGGCAGAAAGCTGGTCTATATCGATTTCATCAAATTCCGTCCTTACTTCATCAAGCTTCGCAAAAAGCTCCCAAGAATAGTGTGAAACTTTCCCTTCTTCCAATTCATCCACCGCATCTCTTACGTGATCCAGACAGTAGCGGATTGAGCGTGGGAAAGACTTGTCGGAAATCAGGAAACTCAGAACCTGGCGCGGATCCATTTTAGGCAGATGGGCTTTTAAATAAGCTTCATAGCCTTTAGTCATCCTTAAAGCTGACAGCCAATAATAATAATCTTCAGTTTGTTCCTGCAGCTGCTGTTCATAAGTCCGCTCACAGACGACATTTAGTATTCGCGCTGTTTTTTCAGCTCGCTCCAGCCATTTGCCGATTTTGATAATCTGATACTCCACACCCCGCTGCATGGTGGATTCAATAATACCTTGTGAAGTCAGGGAAGTGGTTCTCACCAAATCCAGAAACTCCCGGATCTCGCCTGTCAAACATTGTTGAGTATCAATGTTCTGCAACGCTAAATAACAGCTGTTCCAAACTTCCCAGTAATCATCCGTTATATGGTCTCTGCTGACCCGTGCATTTTCTCTTATTAACCGAACACAATTGGCAATCGAATTCCAGTTATTATCCGACATGGCCAAATAATGAATCAGTTGATCATCATTATAAGGCGACAAAGACTTGAGCTGATTCAACTCCTGCCACGACGAACAAATTTCATACGTCAGTTTCCAGTCACTTTCCCGGACCAGTTCTTCATCAGATGCTTCAATCATCTGCAGCAATTGTACATCCAGAATGCGGGCATTATTTTCAGCGCGTTCCGCATTTCGTGACATCCAATATAATGAGTTGGCTACACGGCTTAGCATTAAAGAGCCCCCCTCTCTTCTTTTTCTTTATATACCCAGGTATCTTTTCCGCCTCCGCCTTGAGAAGAGTTGACGACGAGCGAACCTTTTTTCAATGCAACACGGGACAACCCCCCTGGAAGCACTCGGGTTTCGGCTCCTCTCATCACAAAGACCCGCAAATCTACGTGGCAAGGATAAAATTCTTCTCCTTGATACGCCGGAGCTCTTGATAATTTAATGGTCGGCTGAGCAATATACTGGTGCGGGGCTTCTATGATTTTCTCCCGGAATTTTTCAATAAGCTCTTGGGATGCATGTGGGCCAACAAGCATGTCATAGCCTCCGGATGCGCCGACATTCTTTACTACCAATTCTTCCAGATGTTCAAGCACCCATTCACGCTCTTCAGGATTATCTAGCAGATAAGTCTTCACATTGTCGATAATCGGTTCTTCTTTTAAATAGTAGCGGATCATTTCAGGAACATAGGCATAAATCGCTTTATCGTCTGCAACTCCGTTGCCGATGCCGTTTAGAATAGCCACATTGCCGTGGCGGTAAGCCTTCACCAATCCTGGAACTCCAAGAGCAGAATCTTCCCGGAAAGCCTCTGGATCCAAAAAGTCATCATCAATGCGGCGATAAATAATATCTACCCGCTTCAGCCCCCGGATAGACTTCATATACACAATATTATTTCTGACTATCAAATCCCGCCCTTCAACCAAATCGATGCCCATTTGCTGCGCTAAAAAAACATGGTCGTAATAGGCAGAATTGTACATTCCAGGAGTCAGCAGCACCGCAAAAGCTTTATCTCCCGTCGCTTTAGGCGCATGATCCAAAATTGCCTCATGTAAATGAGACAGCTGATGTTCAAGGGCATGGACCGAATGTTTGGAAAAGAATTCGGGATATACTTGGCGCATTACATAACGGTTCTGATAAACGTAGGACATCCCTGAAGGGTTCCGCAAATTGTCTTCGAGAACATGGTATTTTCCATTCTCGTCGCGGATTAAATCGATGCCTGCTAAGAAGATGTGGTTTTTTAGTGGGATATCGATTCCTTTCACTTGCTTCGCATAATAATAAGGGTTTTCTTCGACCAGTCTTCGGGGAACCACGCCGTCTTCGAGGATTTGCTGATCGTGGTAAACATCGTCTAAAAAACGGTTGAGGGCTTCTGTCCGCTGAATCATCCCTTTTTCAATCGTTTTCCATTCTTCAGGTGAAATGATAATCGGAACAAAATCGAAAGGCATCGTCCTCTCAGTGCCTACATTATTGTTGTACACTGTAAACGTAATGCCTTGGCGCAAGAAGGAAAGTTGAGCCGTTTCATGTTTTTCTTTTAAATCATCTTTTGAAAATCGGGTAAGCATCTCATAAAATTTCTGATAATGGGGCTTCGGCAAACCTTCAGCCGTGAACATCTCATCAAAAAATGGTTTTACGTTATACGATTTAAACATGGAAACCCTCCCTCAGGTTTTTATAATTTTCTGTTAATTTTAAAGTTACAAAAAAGCTATGGCTCTGTCGCAAACGAGCAATAGCTTTTCCATGTTTTTATTTTAACTTATTTTATTTGTCAAATGTTGAATTGTTTGAAGATTTGCTTTTTGACGGATCGTCTTTGTCTAAATTCTTTTTCAGCGACTCGCTATACTCTGTGCTGCCGCCATAAATGCCGCCTGCCGGAGTAGAGTCGATAGCATCACTTCCACTTGTTGCTCCTGTTGAACCGGCACCTGTTGTTGAAGAGCCAGTTGTAGATCCTACAGACCCTGCTGAACCACCTGCTGTGCCCGTCGTTCCTGTACTTGTCGAAGATGATCCGGTCGAACTTCCACCTGAAGTACTGCCCACTTCATCCTGCAAAGTCTGGTTCGCTTTGTCTAGCATATCCTTCTCTTTATCCATCATCTTTTGCTGGCTGTCGATGGCGCTTTTTACGCTTTCCACAGCTTTGTTGACAGTAGGTTTCACCTTGTCGACCATACCGCCTGACTGTTCATTGAACCGCTCTAGACCTTTTTTCACATTCTCTTTCAAGTTGCTTGCCTGGGATGTGGATGTGCCATCCGAATCTACTTTTTTCTGAGTCATAGCTGCACCAATTACTGCTCCGACTCCCAATAATAACAATTTTCCGAATACTCCACCTGAACCTCTAGCCATATTGATTCACTCCTTCTCAGTTTTAAAATATACTGTGCTCTTATTATTGACTAATTCAGCCATTTTCAAACCTTTCAGAAAAAAATAAAAGACACCTTTTGGCATATTAGGTGTCTTAACGGTTAGATTCATTTTTAGGAAAGTCTGCCTTCTTCAAGCATCACCTGTTCAAATGCCTTTACAACTTCCGGATCGTATTGAATGCCGGCCAGCCGTTTGATTTCATCTATCGCATACTGCGCTGTAAAAGCTTTGCGGTATGCGCGGTCTTCGGTCATTGCATCAAAAGTATCACAAACACCGATAATTTTCGCTTCGACTAATATTTCTTCGCCTTTCAATCCGAAAGGATATCCCCGGCCATTTACCCGTTCATGATGCTGTTCCACAATATCTGCTAAATCAGCGTATGCCGTTTTACGTAACATGTCGGCTCCGTCACCTGGGTGCTTTTTAATTAATTCAAACTCTTCGTCTGTCAATTTATCGGGTTTTTTCAGTACCTCTTCCGGGATATTGATTTTTCCGATGTCATGGAGGATTGAAGCGATAAAGAGGTTCTGAATTTGGGCTCTCCCTAAATTCATCATTGTAGCGGTTTTTACTGCATATTTTGACACTCGAGAACTATGTTTAAATGTATAGCGGTCTTTTTGTTCAACGATTTCCCCAATTTTACGTAATTCATTGATTTCGTTGCTAAGCGAGTGAAATACTGGAGCCGTAGAAACTGACAAAAAAGTAACGTCTGTCTTAGCATAAAAATTAATTGCTTCCTTTAAGCCAGTGGCAGCAAAAAAGTCATCAGGACCAATCTCTACTTTCTCTTCATCAACTTCAACCTCAAATGTACCACTCAATATATAGAAAAACTCCTGAACATTAGAGTCTTCTGCAGGAAAGAGAATTATTAATTTGTCTTTTAATACAGTTTGCTTCATCAGCTCGACACCATCTCCACGGCCTAATAGACTCAGGGACGTAGAACCGTTTTTAACGGTTTCCAAGTACTTGTTCTTTAAAATGTTCAAGCCCTTCACAAACTCACTACCTTTCAAAAAAACTATGAAAATATAGGATTTCTATACTTTCATAGTACTCTATCGCTATACTTTTATACAACCAATTACCAGTCAATTACCTTCATAGGATCAATCAATGCAACACGGTCTGGAAACTGTACAGGCACCCATTCAATTTCAACTGTAACTCCTGCTGCCGTAGCATCTTCGACTCCAAGGCGAGTCATTTCCCGTGTTTTCATATCCAACTCATGGATTAACGCCGTCACTTCTTCGTCATATTTAGCTGTCAGCGCTGCTTTAGTTTCAGCATCGTCAGCTGCATAGTAATCTGAACGGTATTGGTTATACATTTCTTGTGCTTCTTCTTGGGCTTTAGCAATTTCGGAATAGATAGCAGCATTAACTGTCTCTATCTCTGTCAATGCTTGGGCTATTTCCGGGCTCATTGTTGTCTTTTCTGCGGCAAATGCTGAAGTGCTGATCATCATGACAACCATAATAGCAACAAATGCGGCGATTAAACTTTTCTTAAACATTTTATTTCCTCCTGTCATTTTTTTATTATAGTGAAGAAAACAAACTTGAGATGTACCGGCCAAAGACTCTCCTATTGTCTTCAAACTGTAAAAAAGTCTCAAAAAAGGCTACTTCACTTTATTTAGTATATACGAACTAGGCACTTGGTACAACATAATTCTATTATTTTTAACAATTTAAGGAAATTAAATCATTCTAATTACTAAAACAAAAAAGCCGAGGATTTATCCCCGACTTTTCTCATCTTTATGGCAATACTGTAGATCCCATTAAAAAGCGGTCGCATTCTCTTGCTGCTTCCCGGCCTTCGTTGATTGCCCAGACTATTAAACTTTGCCCCCTGCGCATATCACCTGCTGCAAATATGCCTTCTATATTGGTAGCATATTTGCCATATTCGGCTTTTACGGTGGAATTGGCTTTCGTTTCCACATCCAGCTTTTGAATCAGGTTTTGATCTGGTCCGCTAAAACCGATAGCGAGCAGCACCAAGTCCGCTTTCCATACTTTTTCTGTCCCTGGAATTTCTTCACGAATCCGCTTCCCGTCTTCCCCGATTTTCAGTTTAACGTTGACAGTATGGACTTCTTTTACATGCCCTTCTTCATTGCCGACAAATTTCTTTGTCATGACAGCATAAGCTCTTGGATCATCACCAAATGCAGCAGCCGCTTCTTTTTGGCCGTATTCTACACGGTGAATACGCGGATATTGAGGCCATGGATTTCCGGCTTCGTCGCGGAGGGCTCCTTTTTTATCATATACATCGAATTGGACGAGGCTGTCGCAATTATGCCGGACGGCTGTTGCTAAACAGTCTGTCCCAGTATCTCCACCACCGATGACAATTACATTCTTTCCTTCCGCCGAGATATACTGACCGTCTTCCAGATTGGAATCGAGCAGGCTTTTGGTATTGGCATGAAGAAAATCCATCGCATAATGGACTCCTTTCAGCTCTCTTCCTTCTACTTGAAGATCCCGATGAATGGTAGCGCCTGCACACATGATAACTGCATCAAAGTCTGAACGAAGCGCTGAAACCGGGTAATCTTTTCCGACTTCGGTATTGGGGACGAATGTGATGCCTTCCTGCTCGAGAATGCGGACACGGCGCATGACCACGTCGTAAGATAATTTCATTTCAGGAATGCCGTATGTCAAAAGACCGCCTACACGGTCGCTTCTTTCAAACACTGTCACCAGATGCCCCGCCTTGTTGAGCTGGGCAGCTGCCGCGAGCCCCGCAGGTCCTGAGCCGATGACTGCCACTTTTTTGCCAGTGCGTGTTTCTGGCGGTTCCGGAACAACCCAGCCTTCTGCAAAGCCGCGCTCAATAATGGAGCGCTCAACCGTCCGGATGGCAACTGGCGGTTCGTTGATTCCCAGCACACAAGCTCCTTCGCATGGAGCCGGACAAGCGATGCCTGTAAATTCCGGGAAATTATTCATGACATGTTCACGGCGTAATGCCTCTTTCCATTGCCCCCGGTAAACAAGATCGTTCCATTCGGGAATCAGGTGATAAACCGGGCAACCGGTTGTCACTCCGTTAAGCTCCATTCCCGACTGGCAAGTGGGCACGCCACAATCCATGCAGCGTGCGCCTTGCTTTCTCACTTCTTCATCTGACAACGGAATCGTGTAATCAGACCAGTCTTTCGTCCGCTCCGCTGGATTGCGTTCTTTCAGTGTCTGGCGGTTGTATTCCATAAATCCAGTCGCTTTTCCCATCGTATCCCCCCAATTCGCTTATTTTCCTGCTCCAGCCATTTTACTTTCTTCAAATGCCGCCATTTCAGCATCAAATTTAGACATGCCGCTGTTTTGCAGATTACTGATTCGTTCATTGATTTTAAGGTAAGCTTTTGGAATGACCCGCACAAACTTCGCCGAGTAAATATCCCAATTTGCCAAGAGGCGTTTGGCGTTCTTACTATTGGTATAACTGACATGCTTCGTAATCATTTCACGCAGTTCTTCGATTTCTGCAGGATCGGCCATGGGCTGCAGGTGGACCATTTCTGCATTGCAGCGCTTTCCGAAAGTGCCTTCTTCGTCCAATACATAAGCGATCCCGCCGGACATCCCGGCAGCAAAGTTCTTGCCTGTCTTGCCGAGAATGGCAACACGGCCGCCGGTCATGTATTCGCAGCCGTGGTCGCCGACGCCTTCAACAACAATTTTCGCACCGCTGTTTCGAACGGCAAAACGTTCACCCGCTAATCCATATATATATGCTTCACCGGCAGAAGCACCGTAAAAGGCGACATTGCCGATAATAATATTATTTTCCGGCAGAAACGTCGAATCACTCGCAGGATATGTGATGATTTTGCCTCCGGATAAGCCTTTTCCGACAAAGTCGTTCGCGTCTCCAACCAATTTCAACGTCATCCCTTTTGGCGTAAACGCTCCAAAAGCTTGGCCCGCCGATCCCTTGAAATTCAACTTGATGGTATCTTCCGGCAGTCCTTTTGCCCCGTATTTTTTGGATATGGCACTTCCGACAATTGTTCCAGTGGCGCGGTGAATATTGCGGATAGCAGTAGTCACTTCGACGCGTTCTCCGGTTTCGATCGCTTTTTCACAGCGCGGCAGCAATTCCTGGCAATCTAGAGTGTGCTCCAAACCATGGTTTTGTTTGATGGTTGCATAGCGCCCCACTTTTTCCGGCAGGTCCGGCTGATACAGCAATGCGGACAAATCAATGCCTTCCGCTTTCCAATGGTCAATCGCTTTATTGGCTTCAAGGACATCTGTGCGGCCAATCATTTCATTGATCGTACGGAATCCGAGCTCTGCCATCAATTCACGGGCTTCTCTTGCGATAAAGCGCATAAAGTTGGCAACATGGTCAGGATCTCCCATATACTTTTTCCGAAGTTCCGGGTTTTGTGTCGCTATGCCAACCGGACATGTATCCAAATGGCATACGCGCATCATAATACACCCTAGAACGACAAGCGGCGCAGTGGAAAAGCCATATTCTTCTGCTCCCAATAGCGCTGCGATTACGACATCGCGGCCAGTCATCATTTTACCGTCGGTCTCAACGACAATCCGGTCACGCAAACCATTCAGCATCAATGTCTGATGCGTTTCCGCCAGTCCGATTTCCCAAGGCAGCCCGGTATGCTTTAAGCTGGTTTTCGGTGCTGCCCCCGTTCCTCCGTCATAGCCGCTGATCAGCACGAGATCTGCCCGTCCTTTGGCAACACCGGCTGCAATCGTCCCTACTCCAACAGCAGATACAAGCTTGACGCTGATGCGGGCCGTCGGATTGGCGTTCTTCAAGTTAAAGATCAACTCCGCCAAATCTTCAATTGAGTAGATATCATGATGCGGCGGCGGAGAAATCAGTTCCACACCCGGTGTCGAGCCGCGTACTTCAGCAACCCACGGATAAACTTTTTTACCTGGCAAGTGGCCGCCTTCTCCGGGTTTCGCGCCTTGAGCTACTTTAATCTGAATTTCATCGGCATTGACCAAATAATGGCTCGTCACACCGAAACGGCCGGATGCTACTTGCTTGATGGCACTTCGGCGGTTGTCGCCGTTGGCATCCGGTATAAAGCGTGAAACTTGTTCGCCACCTTCTCCTGAATTGCTTCGGCCGCCAATCCGGTTCATGGCGATAGCCAATGCTTCATGCGCTTCTTGGCTGATGGAACCAAATGACATAGCACCGGTTTTGAAGCGTGCACAGATTTCTTCGATCGACTCCACTTCCTCAATCGGCACAGGCGTCCGTTCTTTAAATGCCATCAAACCGCGAAGCGACTGGACATTCGAAGTTTCTTTCGTTAAAAGCCCTGTATACTTCTTGAAGACTTCATAGTTATTGGTGCGGCAGGCATGCTGCAATGTATGAATTGTAACCGGATTGTATTGGTGGGTCTCCCCGTTTGCCCGGTACTGAAATTCATCGCCTGTTTGCAGCGACTGGTCTCCTGCTTTGCGCTCCGGATAGCCCTGTTCATGGCGCATCAGCACTTCTTTGGCAATGATTTCAAGTCCGATGCCTCCAAGTCGTGAAGAAGTACGGGTGAAATAGCGGTCAATAACATCCATGTGAATGCCGACTGCTTCAAAGATCTGCGCTCCCCGGTAACTTTGAATCGTTGAGATCCCCATCTTCGAAAGCACTTTAATGATGCCATCCGTCACCGCATTGACATAGGTCTCTTCCGCTTCTTCGTAAGTGGTGCCCGCCATATCTTCTATTGCTATTAATTCTTTGATTGAGCGGAAAGCCAGATAAGGATTGATCCCTTCTGCGCCGTATCCTAATAGCGCTGCAAAATGGTGCACTTCACGCGGTTCCCCCGATTCGATTAAGAGGCTTAGTCTCGTCCGTGTACCTTGGCGGATCAGATGATGATGCAGCCCGGAAACCGCCAATAATGCCGGTATCGCTGCATATTCCTTATTAACGCCGCGGTCCGACAAAATCAGCAAAGTAGCCCCTTCTTCAAACGCCTGATCCGCTTTCAGGAACAATGCCTCCAGCTCTTGTTCCATCGCTGAAGGACCTCCTGATTTGGGAAATACAATCGGAAGCGTCACTGCCTTGAATTCAGCATGCTTTTGCTGGAGCAGCTTTTCCAATTGAAGATTGGTCAAAATAGGTGTTTCCAAGCGGATATGCCGGCTGCTTTCCGGTACAGGCTGCACCAGGTTTCCTTCCGCTCCGATCGTCGTGCGGGCAGAAGTAATGATATGCTCCCGGATCGCATCGATCGGCGGGTTTGTCACTTGCGCAAACAGCTGTTTGAAATAGTTATATAAAAGCTGCGGCTTTTTGGATAAAACAGCCAAAGGAGAATCGTAGCCCATTGAACCAACCGGATCTTTTCCTTCTGTAGCCAGTGGTTTAATGATTTTCTGCAGTTCTTCCGTTGTATAGCCGAAAGCCAATTGCTGTTCCAGCAACACGGACGCTAGGTCCGTGTTGTTATTCGCGTTCATGTCGGGTTCAGGCAGGTCATCCAGATTTACCATATTTTCTTCAAGCCAGTCTTTGTAAGGAAGCTCCGCTGCGATTTGCAGCTTAATTTCCTCATCCGGAATGATTTTTCCGGCTTCCAGATCTACTAAAAGCATTTTGCCCGGATGCAGCCGTTCTTTATAGATGATGTCATCCGCAAAAATATCCAGTGCCCCTACTTCAGAACCAAGGACGATCATGCCGCTTTTGGTGACATAGTAGCGGGCAGGCCGCAGTCCATTGCGGTCCAGACATGCCGCAATCTGCCGCCCATCCGTAAAGACTAGAGCAGCCGGGCCGTCCCAAGGCTCCATTAGCGTACTGTGATATTCATAAAAATCCTTTTTCTCTTGCTTGATCGTCGGATCGTTCACCCAAGGCTCCGGAACCATCATCATGGCCGTGTGCGCAAGGGATCTGCCTGATAAATGCAAAAATTCAAAGCAATTGTCAAACATGGACGAGTCACTTCCGGTTTCATCGATGACCGGCAATACTTTCTTCAAATCTTCTTCATTAAAGTACGGCGACGTGCAAAGCAGCTGGCGGGCCCGCATCCAATTGACATTTCCTCTTAGCGTATTGAACTCGCCGTTGTGGATCGAGTACCGGTTTGGATGGGAACGCTGCCAGCTGGGGAATGTGTTCGTACTGAAACGGGAATGGACAAGTGCGACTGCCGATTTGAATTCCGGATGGTTGAGATCAATATAGAATGAATCCAGCTGCTCCGGAATCAGCATGCCTTTATAAACAATGGTACTGGATGAAAGACTGCTGAAATACACATCTTTGTACTTTTCGTCATTGCCCATTTCCTGTTCAATGCGTTTGCGAATGATGTAAAGCCGGCGTTCCAAGTCCATCCGGTCTGTTAAATCTTCTGAAGCGCCGATAAATACTTGGCGAATGACCGGTTTTGTTTTAGATGCCACTTTACCGACGAATGAATCATTGACTGGAACTGGACGCCAACCTAGACAGTTTTGTCCTTCTTCTTTTACAATCCGAAGAATGATGTCTTTAATTTCCATACGTAGGTCGTAATCTTTTGGCATGAACAACATACCAATTCCGTATTTTCCTTCATCCGGTAAAGTGATACCTTCTTTATCACATTGTTTCAGAAAAAATCTATGGGGGATTTGCGTAAGGATGCCTGCTCCATCTCCTGTACTTGTATCCGAAGATTGGCCGCCACGATGCTCAAGATTGCAAAGGATATTTATGGCATTTTGCACAATCGCATGCGATTTTTCACCGTTGATATTGGCGATCATACCGATGCCGCATGCCTCATGCTCTTGATCGGGATGATAAAGCCCCTGTTGTGATGGATATTCTTTCATTCTCATCAAATCGCCTCCTTCAACACATTAAAGTGTCGGAATGTCAGAATATTATAACACAAGAGATGAATATATATACAACAAAAATAAGCATAAATTTCAAGGTTTTTTATAAGAAATGTCAACGTAGTTGCTGTAAACGCTTTCAAATCCATCTTCTGATCGGCTCTCTCTTTATCTAATTCACTGCATAATTATACATCTAGACAGCCAAAAGCCCCTGTCTATTGAAACAGGGGCTTTTCAGTTTATCCTATTGAATTAGTGGTTGCTTCAAAAACACGGATCGCCTCAAGAAAAGCCTCTCCGTATTTCTCTAGCTTATTGGCTCCGACTCCATTCACTTCCAGGAAGTCTTCAGCATTTTTTGGACGGCGCGCACACATATCCTGCAATGTTTTATCCGAAAAAATAACGAACGGCGGCACTCCTCCTTTATCGGCCAGTTCTTTCCGGATTTTTCGGAGTTCTTCAAACAATGGATCGTTTTCTGCTATCCGCTTCGTTACAACTGCACCTTTTCTCATTACTTTCCGCTTGCCAAGAAGCACATCCCGCCCACCGTCAGGCACATAGATTGTCGGGTATGCCCCTTGCTCTACTGCCAGCAGTTCCTGGGAAATCATAAATTCCATTAAGTTTGACACTTCTTTAGCGGACTGATGCTTTAGAATGCCGTAAGTCGATAATTTATCAAAGCCGAAATCTAGAATTTTTTTATTGCGAGAGCCCGTCAGCACTTGCGCCGTCATCATCTTCCCGAATTTCTGGCCCATGCGAATGACGCAGGACAGCACCATCTGTACATCTTTTGTAACATCCATGCTTTCCCGCTCATCATTGCAGCTTCCGCAATGGCCGCATGGTTCAGCAGCTAAATCACCAAAATAATGAATGATGAATTGCTGCAGGCAGCTTTCAGTATGGCAATAATCGACCATTGCCTGCAGTTTCACCAATTCTCCGGGAATCCGGCTTGGATCTTGTGCTTGATCGATCAAAAAACGCTGGGTCTGGACGTCCTGTGAGGCATATAGAACCATACATTCACTTGGCAATCCGTCACGTCCAGCACGCCCGGCTTCCTGATAATAGCTCTCCATATTTTTTGGCAGCTGATAGTGGATAACATATCTTATATTGGATTTGTTTATACCCATTCCAAAGGCATTGGTAGCCACCATCACAGTCACTTCATCGTTCAGGAACTGCTCCTGCCCGTTTTTACGTTCTGCATCCGGCATTCCTGCATGGTACCTGGCTGCTTTCACACCTTTTTTCACCAGCATGTCGTAAACGGAATCGACTGTTTTCCGAGTAGCGGCATAAATGATTCCTGCTTCTTTATCATTCTTTTGCACATACTCTTTTACAAAACGTTCGCGGTCTTGTCCCTGAATCACCGAGAAAGTTAAATTAGAACGTTCAAATCCAGTCATAACGGTATGCTGTTCTTCAATATCTAAAATACGGCATATATCTTCCCGTACTTGCGGCGTTGCTGTCGCTGTCAGCGCAAGCACAGTCGGATTGTTCGGAAACAAGCCCGCCATGCGGCTGATCAAGCGGTAACTCGGGCGAAAATCATGTCCCCATTGTGAAATACAATGCGCTTCATCAACAGCGATCAGCGGCACATGAACGCCTTGCAATTCGTTCAGGAACATTTCGGAATCCAGGCGTTCCGGTGCAATATACAAAAGTTTCACCGCACCTCGCTGGACGTCATACATAGTTTCCCGCACTTCATCAAAACCCAGGGAACTGTTTATATAAGCTGCTGGTATCCCGGCAGCCAAAAGTGAATCCACTTGATCCTTCATCAAAGAGATCAGCGGAGATATTACAATGGTCGTGCCTTCCATCACCAGCGCAGGAATCTGATAACACATCGATTTCCCTCCGCCAGTGGGCATGACACAAATCGAATTATGGCCTTCAAACACTTGTGTAATCGCTTGTTCTTGACCCTTCCGGAACGTCTCATACCCAAAATACGACTGCAATAATTTTCTTGCTTCTTCCAACAAAATTAAACACTCCCAAAACTCGTCTCGTACTGAGTAGCTTATCATATTTTCGGCTAATTTTTCTCTTTCCGAATTCACTGGCAGCGGTGAAATAAAAAAACTGTTCCAAAAGCCTATGCTTCTGAAACAGTTTCCACTTTTTCCAATACGAAAAAATAAGGTTCCTTATCGCCTTTGCGATCCATCATGCCCATTAACACCTGATTGTCCACTTTACGGAAATGGTCGATAATCGGTAAATTGTCATAGACCATTGCTGCGCTAGCCTTTCCGCGATGGGCCACTTGCCGCATCCGGGCTTTGCCGCCTTCCGCTTTTATCAGTTTTCGCAAGTCCATAATTGGAACCGGATCGACGGCAAATATGTCTCCGTTTAACCCTCTGAACAATAAAGGATCTACATTTTCTGCATCATGAAATGCTTTGCCGTACCAATTTAGTTTCTTCAATACACCGTCCAGCGGATGCCCGGTGCGAAATTCGCTGCCTTCCCATGTACCAAGCAGCTCTTCGAGTCCTACTGGAGGAAGTTCATCAAAAATTCTGCAGGCAGTATGGGTGTCCGTTTCCCCGCGCTCTTTTATCATCCAGAATTCTGCCGCAGCTTTCATCGAAGACACTCCTTTTTCATTTTTTAACAGCAGCCATAGAAAGAGGTTTGTAATGATTCCTTATACTGGTAATTCTCTGATTTCCACTTTCTTTTTGAAGCGGCGACAGTAATTCATTGTTCGGCTTTCTTCTATAATATACATTCCGCAGCGATGTACTACCAAAAAGAGAGCGGCAAAGCCGGTAAAATAATTGCAGTTTACTTTCCCCAATCTTGATCATTGAAAAACCCAGTATACTTTTCGTACTTTGCAAGGGCATCTTTCAAATCCTTCTCATTTTTAGCGAGCATTCGCTCTCGCGCTTTTTTGCGTTTGAACCGCATGCCATATGCTTGCTGAGCTGCATCGTTTGCCGCTTTTAAATGAGTGAATTCTACGGCCACTTCTTCATCCTGATCAGCTAATAAAGAAGCAAGCATTCCCGCTTTTCGATATAACTCTTCTGTCCCAAAACGTTCTTGTTCACGGTGAAGCAGGCCCGCCACAATGCAGCTAGGAAGATCTTGATCGACGCCTTTTGATAAATCGGTCAATAATTCAAGCATGCGGCGGCGGTTGCTTGAAAGGGATAATACATAAAACACATGAGGAATCTCTTCAATCGGCTTTTCTGTTATATACTCATCAATTTTCTGGATTAAGTCTTCAGGCTTGATCAAATCAATCAGCATAGCCAGCCGGTATGTTTCATATAAAATGGTTCTGTCCATAGCATCATCGCCCGCTTCACTTAAATTTCATACAATTTATGATTGTTTCTCTATCTATATAAATATCATACAAAACTTTTAAGCCAAGCAGTATCCCTGGACCCTTTTCTTGTCCTTTTTTTTATCTCCTGCTTCTTTTCTGCTTCTTCCATTATTATAAGAAGGCTATTAAATAAAGTGTTAACAAGAAACTCCAAAAAATAAAAGCCCATTCCTGAAGCGAATGGGCTTTTATCATAGTTTTTATAAAATAATAAATTAAGAATTGACGGCTCCGTAACTTCCCATTCGGCGCTTCACTTGAATATATGACGCCGCTTCAGCAATTTCCGTTTCATCAAGCGGCTTATTGTCGAGCAATATTTTATAGTCATTTATAGTGGATAAATCAATGACTTTCTCAGTCCGATCCAGTAGACTGTCAACCGATACATCAAAGAAATCGGCAAGCATTGAAAGATGGCTAACAGAGATTTGCTTTTTCCCGCTTTCATAAGCCCAAACGGTGCTTTTTGCAAAACCGACTTTTTCAGCTAATTGTTCCGGGGATAGCTCTCTTGCTTCTCTTAAATCTCTGATTTTTTTCCCTAAATCTTTCATTTTTCTTCCTGCTCCTTTTGTGGTTAAATTTCTAACTATTTAAAATATACTGTATCTTAGAATATTATACAATATATTTCTATAATATTCGACTAAATTTTCGATAATTTAGTGAACAACTTCGACATATTTCGACCCCGGGTCCATTTAATGGTTATTTGTTCTTGTTTTCATAGTTCTTCCAATTACCTAATACCTATATTTTCGGATAAATGGAAACAGAACCCATATAGCTCTACAGTTCTTCTTTTATGGTAGACTATTATTCCAATCAAACTTTAACGAATATTCCATCTTTTGAAAACCTTATCCTCTTTTTATGCAGTGCCTATATTACTAATTTTTAAATTTATTTTGATTTTCAACTTCAAAAAAAGTATTATAGTAACATACATAAAAAGGAGGTTGTAAGATGTCTGACAAATACACTCGACAAGACATCGTAAATAGCGTGCCGCAAAAAGGTTTTTTTGGCCATCCTAAGGGGCTTTTTACATTATTCACTACAGAGTTTTGGGAGCGGTTCTCATATTACGGCATGAGAGCGATCCTTGTTTACTATATGTACTACGAACTTTCACAAGGCGGATTAGGACTTGACCAGACCGTTGCGCTTTCCATCATGTCCATCTATGGTTCACTGGTGTACATGTCCGGCATTATCGGAGGCTGGTTGGCCGATCGGATATTCGGTACATCAAAAGCCGTATTCTATGGCGGTATTCTGATCATGCTTGGACATATCGCACTTGCGATTCCAGGCAGCTTGCCTCTGTTCTTCGTCTCCATGGTTCTGATTGTACTTGGAACCGGTTTGTTAAAACCTAATGTCTCGAGTGTTGTCGGGGAGATTTACGCAGAAAATGACAATCGCCGGGATGCCGGTTTCAGCATCTTCTATATGGGCATCAACTTAGGAGCTTTCCTGGCTCCATTGATTGTTGGTACAGTCGGCATGAAAGTCAACTTCCATTTAGGGTTTAGTATTGCGGCAGTCGGGATGTTCCTCGGTTTAGTCCTTTTTGTTGCAACGAAAAAGAAAAACCTCGGCCTTGCCGGAACAATTGTTCCCAACCCTTTGTCTCCAACTGAAAAGTCACGGACTATAAAAATCTTCACGATTGCAGCTATAATCATCGCCGCAGTTGTTTACTTCGGACTTGAATATGGATTCTTGACGTTCAACAGCTTTATCGCCACTGTCGGCATCTTCGGTTTGTTGATCCCGACAGCTTACTTCGTCGTCATGTACCGAAGCAAAAAAACGACCGAAGTGGAACGTTCACGCATTTTAGCGTATATTCCTTTGTTTATTGCATCTGTCATGTTCTGGGCAATCCAGGAACAAGGTTCTACCATCTTGGCAGCATATGCAGACACACGGACTGACCTGGAATTTGCGGGAATCACCATTTCCCCTGCCTGGTTCCAGTCCTTGAACCCACTCTTTATCATTACTTTAGCTCCGGTTTTTGCATGGTTATGGGTACGCTTAGGCAGCCGCCAGCCATCCGTTCCGCAAAAATTCTCTCTTGGCCTGTTATTTGCCGGGATTTCGTTCCTTGTAATTCTGCTGCCTGCTTATTTTGGCGGTACAGAAACATTGGTAAATCCATTATGGCTGGTTCTCAGCTATCTCATCGTTGTATTGGGTGAATTGTGCTTATCGCCGGTCGGCTTATCAGCTACGACCAAACTGGCTCCTGCCGCATTCTCTGCACAAACCATGAGTTTATGGTTCTTGTCAAACGCAGCTGCACAAGCAATCAACGCACAGCTCGTGAAATTCTATACAGTTGAAAACGAAATGATGTACTTCGGACTTATTGGTGGAGCATCCATCGTCCTGAGTATTATCCTGTTCCTTTTCGCTCCAACGATCCAGCGCTATATGAGAGGCGTAAGGTAACATGAAAAGCGGAAGCGGCCGTTCAGATTCGACCGGCATAAGACAGACCAGCGAAGTGGCGCTCTTTGCCGCACAGCTGGGTTGGCTTATGACCCGAGAATCTGTCCGCTGCAGCTAGACACCTACGAAAAGCGGAAGCACCTGCTCAGCTCCGACAAGCGCTGGAGGAGCTAAGTGCTGAAGCTAGAACACAATGAAAAATAGAAAGGCCCGGAAGCAAACTACTTCCGGGCCTTTTTTCTTTCTATATATATATATCATCCTTCTTTAATCACAAGCCCCATCTGCCTCGCAAATGCCAGTGCCTGTTCGGTTGATACTTGGCAGCCTGCCAGTTTTTCTGTCGTCACTTGGATGGTCTCGAACGAATTGCTGCTTAGATCGACGCCTTTTAAACTAGTTTCTACAAAATTCGCATCGTTCATATCGCATTTGCAGAATTCTATATTTTTCAGTTCCGCCTCATAAAAATCAGCATAGCGCAATGATGAATTTTCAAAGCGCGCCGTATTGCAAAGCGAAAAGCCGAATGTTGCATAATTGAGCACACAATCTTTAAACAGTGTATGCCGGATTCCGGCTTCGGCAAAGTTAGTGCCGACTAATTTCGAATCATGGAATTCAGTCCGATGAAAAACCGCGCGGCTGAAATCTGCATTCGACAAATCACAATTAAGAAACAGCACATCGACAAACTCGCTGCGCGGCCATACCACTTCTAAGAAATTCACATTTTCAAAAACCACTTGATCGATGTGCAGAGCCTCATCTCTCCCATAATCAATGGTTTCCTGCACAATCTTGCACTTGCTGATGTAAGTATCATCGACTGCCGAAAGGAACGGCTGGATTTCCAGCTGTTTCGAAATTGACGGTGCTGCCCGATTCGTCTTTTTCATCATTCATTTCTCCCTTAATACAAGTAAACGGCTGCTTTTTTAAAAAGCAGCCGCTATTGCACAAATCTATTATTTACTTACTAATTCTTTGCCCAGACATGAGCTGACAACTGTTGGCTGAGTAATGCGGTCGTCTGTCACTTCCACTTGGTACAATTTATTGTTATGCATGAATTTGAAAATCCCGTTATTGAAATCTGTCCCGATGTCTTTAAAGAAGATTCCCTCGTATTGGCATTCTTTCGTTTGTGAAAAATTGATTTTATAGGTCTCTCCGTCTCTCACTAAATAACAACGAACGCCTTTTTCAAATTCTTCATGGTCTTCCCCTTTGATGCTGCGATCTACTGAAACGACATGGAAATCGACAAATGGGATTTCACGCAACAGCGTGTTCATGAAGGAACCTTTTGTGATTTCTTCCCAGCGGCTTCTTGCCGTTTGACCGACAATGATCTGCGTGATGTTTAACTCATGAGCCACTTCCGCAATGACTTTTGCCGAGGGGCGTCTTTCATTATCACGGATAATGAATTCCTCTGCTCCATATTCTTCGGCCATTTCTTTCCAGCGCTCGACATAAGCAGATTTTTCCGCGTCAAACTCATCAAATGGAAGTGCATCCACTGTCAAGATATACAGGGGGCAATCCAGCATGTTCGCGAGTTTATTGCCTCGGTTGATCAGGCGCTCACCATTCGGCCCGTAAAATACACAAACCAATATGCTTTCATCCATCCGACCTCTAATTTTTTTCATTGTATTACCCCTCCAGGGATTGTTATTCATAAGCCGTCATCTCAAAACTATGAAATTATACTGCGGATTCCAGTAAAAATCAAGGAAATGAGACTTTCTATAGTTGCTTGCTGTATGATTTGAATTGCTTAATTTAGACCATAGCCGACTTCACAAGTGAAAGCAACCCTTTTTTACTGTATAATTTAATGTATATGTTTATGCTCTGATTTATTGAGCTTTTAGCTTTTTTTGCCGCACCGGATTGCAATTATTCTATCTATTATGTTATTCCCTTTTTATATTTTTCTATTCTGATTCAGGAGGTCTTGCTGTGCATTTATTGATTTTAGCAATTTTAGTTCCATTTTTAGCTGCCGCTCTTATTCCTTTTATACATAGGCGCCTTGGGCCGGTGGACATCGGTTGGCTTGTTTTGGTGATACCATTTGTGCTGTTTGTAATTTTCGCGATGCAAATTCCGGTTATTTCCGCGGGAGATACTGTAACTGCAACGTTGAATTGGATTCCGTCTCTTGGCATCAATTTTACCATCTATTTAGACGGGCTTAGCCTGATTCTCGCTTTGCTGATTACGGGTATGGGAACGCTCGTAATTCTCTATTCCATCTATTATTTGTCTCCAGCGGATTCATTGCCGCATTTCTATGCTTATTTGCTCTTGTTCATGGGTGCAATGCTCGGCGTTGTGCTGTCAGATAATTTATTGGTTTTGTATGTTTTCTGGGAACTAACAAGCATTTCTTCATTCCTATTGATTGCTTTCTGGTTCCATCGGAAAAATTCACGCTACGGGGCACAGAAGTCGTTATTGATCACGGTTTTCGGCGGCTTCGGGATGCTTGCCGGATTTTTGATGCTGCATACGATGACTGGCACATTCAGCGTCCGTGAAATCGTGTCAACAATTGGGCAATATTCAGACCATGCCCTGTTTTATCCTGCCATGTTCCTGGTACTGCTGGGAGCATTCACAAAATCTGCGCAATTTCCTTTCCACATTTGGCTTCCGGATGCAATGGAAGCTCCAACACCCGTTAGTGCTTATCTGCACTCCGCCACTATGGTAAAAGCCGGAATTTATCTGGTTGCACGTTTTACCCCAATATTCGGCGGCACTTCTGCCTGGTTCTGGACGGTTACACTGGTTGGTTTAATCACATTATTCTGGGGTTCTTTCTGCGCAGTTCGCCAAACAGATTTAAAAGCCCTGCTTGCCTACTCTACGGTCAGCCAGCTCGGTTTGATCATGAGCCTGTTCGGCATGGGATCTGCAGCCATCCATTTCGGAGATGGAAACGAAGGCGCTTTGTACGGCCTGGCATCTTTTGCCGCTTTGTTCCATTTAGTCAACCACTCGACTTTTAAAGGTGCTCTTTTCATGGTCGTAGGAATTGTGGATCACCAGGTTGGAACACGGGATATCCGCCGGCTCGGCGGTTTGATGGCGTTTTTGCCAATCACCTTCACTTTCGCAGTCATCGGAAGTTTTTCAATGGCCGGTTTGCCATTATTCAACGGGTTCTTGAGTAAGGAAATGTTCTTCACTGCTTCTCTCAATGCCGTCAGCCTTCCCATTTTTTCTGCAGATACCTGGGGATGGATTATTCCGGTAGTGGCCTGGACTGCCAGCGCTTTAACTTTCGTGTATTGCATGATCATTGTCTTTAAAACATTCTTCGGCAAGCATAAGCCGGAAAAGTTGGACAAAAGACCGGCGGAGCCTTCGATTGGCATGCTGATTCCACCAGCTATTTTATCTTTATTGATTGTCGGATTGTTCTTTTTCCCTAACTTGCTAGGAGATCACTTGCTGCGCCCTGCACTCAATGGCGTATTGCCTGGCATAACCGGCGCCGCGCCCCATATCACTGCATGGCACGGCTTTAACACTGAACTCTGGATGACAATTGGCATCGTCGTTGCCGGCTCGCTTCTCTTTATATTCCTGCGCCACTGGAAAAAGATCTATGCGCTATTGCCGGAGGATTGGACCTTCAATGTCTTTTACAATAAACTGCTGGAGTCGGTTGAAGACAACTCCAGCTTGCTGACAAATAGATATATGACGGGCTACCTGCCCCATTATTTTGCTTATATTTTCAGCTTTTTCATCTTGGTTGCTGGAGGAACATTGTTCCTGACAGGCGCATTTTCATTCGACTTTTCAACTGATGCAGCCATTCCAAGTTATGAGCTTATCCTGACCATCGTTATGGCAGTTGCAGCTGTGGGCATTTTGTTCGCAAAATCCCGCTTGACTTCAGTGTTGCTGAACGGAGTGCTCGGATACTCCATCGCCATTTTCTTTGTTTTATTCCGGGCTCCAGACTTGGCTTTGACACAGCTTGTTATCGAAACCGTAACGACGGCATTATTCCTGTTGTGCTTTTACTTCCTGCCGGAATGGAAACCTGAAAATTCTCCGAGAAACGTTAAAATCAGAAACGCGATGATCGCTGTCGCCGGAGGGGCGACTGTAACATTGATCGCTTTGTCTGTACGCTCCGGCAAATTATTTGAATCCATTTCCGGTTATTACGAAGATTCCTATGAACTGGCTGGCGGGAAAAATATCGTTAACGCTATTTTAGGAGATTTCCGCGGCTTTGATACCATGCTGGAATCGCTTGTCCTTTTCATTGCCGGCCTTGGCGTCTATACGTTAATCCGGATAAAAGGCGGAAAGGAGACACGAAAAAATGAAGATTAACGACGTGATTTTAAAAACGGTTTCTCAAGCCGGCGTGCTGATCATATTAACATTCGGCGTCTACCTTTTCTTATCTGGCCATAATCAGCCAGGTGGAGGATTTATCGGCGGTTTAGTTCTGGCTACGGCTTTCGTGCTGATGTTTTTAACATTTGACTCGGATACCGTCAACAAAGCCATCCCATTCGATTTCAAAAAAATATCGGCCATCGGCGTTTTGCTGGCTTTCTCGAGCAGCACAGTTCCCATGTTTTTCGGGCAGCCTTTCATGAGCCAGTCATTCGGCTATTTTAATCTTCCGATTTTCGGCAAAACTGAATTGGCTACAGTGACAATTTTTGAAACCGGAGTGGCTCTGACGGTAATCGGGGTAGTCGTAAATATTATTACAAGTATAAGTGAGGATGAGTAGCGATGGAAACTATAATCATATTGTTGGTTGGCGTTCTCACATCAGTGGCCATCTACTTATTATTGGCTAAAAGCTTGATTCGCGTCATCCTCGGAACTGCTATTTTGTCGCATGCTGTGCATTTGCTGATTCTTACGATGGGCGGTTTAAAAGAAGGCACTGTTCCACTGCTTGGCGAAGAGGCGGAAAGCTATGTTGATGCATTGCCGCAGGCGTTGATTTTGACAGCCATTGTCATCAGTTTTGCTGTTACAGCTTTCATTCTTGTTTTGGCATATCGTGCTTATCAAGAACTTGGCACAGATGACCTAAATGAAATGAGAGGTGTAAACGATGAATAATATTATATTGCTTCCAGTTTTAATTCCCATTATGGTTGGAATTTTATTGATTTTCCTGCGCTATTTCGGAAGGACACAAGCCTGGTTCAGCATCGCTACCATGGCTCTGACAGCTGGAATCGCCTTTTATCTTTTGGAAAAAGTCCAGCATGAAGGAATCCAGCGGCTCGATTTTGGCGGCTGGGCGCCGCCTTTCGGCATTTCGTTTGTCGCCGATTCGTTTTCTCTTTTGCTGGTGCTGACCACTAGTATTGTAGCGCTCATCTGCTTGATGTATGCCTTGTTCTCTACTGGCAAGCTCCTGCAGTCGATGTATTATTACCCTTCCGTGCTGTTTTTGGTCGCCGGAGTAAATGGATCTTTTTTGACCGGCGACTTGTTCAATTTATTCGTTTGTTTTGAAGTAATGCTGCTCTCATCTTATGTTCTATTGACGCTCGGCGGCTCGAAAAGGCAGCTTCGTGAAGCCATTAAGTATGTTGTCATCAATATTGTTTCTTCCTGGTTCTTTTTAGTGGGCCTAGCTTATTTATACGGAGCTGTTGGAACATTGAATATGGCCCACCTTTCTGTCCGTGTAGCTGAAGCCGGACAAGGGCCGCTTCTTACGACAATCAGCATCGTCTTCATGATCGTTTTCAGTCTAAAAGCCGGCTTGCTGCTGTATTATTGGCTGCCAGGTTCCTACAGCACACCTCCTGCGGTAACTTCCGCTCTTTTTGGGGCCTTGCTGACGAAAGTCGGGATTTATGCCCTATTCCGGGTATTTTCTTTGATTTTCAACCAACAGCCCGAAATCACTCATACCATCATCAGTGTCATGGCTGCCTTAACACTGATCGGCGGAAGCCTGGGCGCTGTAGCCCATAATGATATCCGCAAAATCGCCGCCTACAATGTCGTCATTGCTGTCGGCTTTATCCTTGTTGGCCTTGCGGTTTCTACGCCGAATGCCATAGAAGGAGCGATTTACTATTTAATCCACGATATGGTCGCAAAAGCTCTGCTCTTCCTGGTAGTTGGAACAGTGATAGCACTTACGGGCACCGCTCAGCTTAACAAAATGAGCGGGTTGATGAAGAACTATCCCCTGCTCGGCTGGTCATTCTTTATCACCATGCTGTCGCTGGCAGGAGTTCCGCCTCTCAGCGGGTTTATCGGAAAAGTTCTTATATCGGAAGGAGCTATTGAAAGCGGAGCTTATATGCTTTTAACATTGTCATTGCTGTCAAGCTTATTCGTGCTGTATTCACTGCTCCGCATCTTTAAAAATAGTTTCTGGGGAGAAACCATCATCAGCAAGGAAGATCAAGTGCCATTGAACAACCGTTTCCTGGTTCCTTGTTTGCTGCTTGTGCTCCTCACTATCGCCATCGGCGTCGGAACGGAAGGGCTTTCTGTTTACGTCACAGATGCGGCGGAAACTTTATTGAATCCTGATATTTACATTGATGCGGTACTGGAAGGTGCCCAGCCATGAATCTTTATAAACTGCTCATAAACGGCAGCGAAGAAAGGAATGTTAGCTGATGCCCGCCCAATTCCTGATAAATATAATGATTGCACTTCTTTGGACCTTGCTGATGGACGAAGATGCCTTTTACTTATCCACTTTCATTGGCGGTTACTTGATCGGTATCGGTATCTTGTTCATGATGCACCGTTTTTTCGGCACCAAGTTTTATTTGCTGAGAATTTATTCCACCATTAGATTGCTGTTTATTTTCATTTCAGAGCTGGCTCAATCCAGCTTGCTGATCATCAAACAAATTCTGAGCCCCCGGCTCAATATTAAGCCCGGGATTTTTACTTACGAACATAGCATGCAAGGGCCTTATGAGCTGACGACTCTTGCTCTTTTATTAACCTTGACTCCGGGCTCTGTGGTCATGGAAGTATCACCGGACGGAAAAGTTTTTTACATCCATGCAATGGATGTTGAAGAGTCAAGAGATACCTTGCTGCGTTCTATAAAGGTTTTCGAAAAAGCAATCATGGAGGTGACAAGAGGATGATCAATATAATATTAACTATTTCCTTGTCCCTATTCTGCCTGGCCATTCTTCTGGCTCTTTACCGCATCATCAGAGGCCCTTCAATGCCGGACCGTGTCGTCGCACTTGATATGATTGGCGTTAACCTTATTTCAGGAGTTGCTGTATTTTCAGTAGTGCTCAACACTCACGCGTATCTTGAAGTAATTTTGATTGTCGGTATTCTGGCTTTTATCAGTACAATTGCCTTTGCCCGATTTGTTGAAAGGGGGGATATCGTTGAGCATAAGAGAGATTATTGAATGGGCAGGAGTTATTCTCATTTTACTCGGCTCCATTATGGCAGTTATCAGTGCTTTCGGTATCCTTCGCTTGCCTGATGTCTATACGCGTTCACATGCCGCCACTAAAAGTTCGACGCTCGCGGTTCTATTATCCTTAAGCGGCACTTTCATCTATTTTTGGGCTACGGAAAACTTTATCAGCGTCCGGCTTTTCCTTGGAATCTCTTTCGTGTTCTTAACAGCGCCTGTTTCAGGCCATTTGATCACACGAGCCGCTTACCGCTCTAATGTAAAGCTTGCTGATATTTCTACCGAAGATGCATTAAAAGAGGTTATTCATAAAAAAGAGCAAGATTAATCAAAAGGTGACAGAAAATTATTTAAATTTTCTGTCACCTTTTTTATTGTCAGGTTTATGTTAAAAATGCAAAGGGAATAGCAGGAAAAAAGCGGTTGAAGGAGTTTGGAGATGGAAAACATCAAAGATACTTTCAAAGAAGTTGCCGCTGCTATCTTGCCTGTTACAATCGTAGTCATTATCCTCCAGGTGACGTTGATGCGCCTTCCCCTTGAAGCCCTGCTCCAGTTTCTAGTCGGCGTTGCTTTTGTCAGCATTGGATTTTTCCTGTTTCTTTTGGGAGTAACCGCAGGGCTGTTACCGGTTGGCGAATTGATCGGCAAACGGCTGCCCCAGACCAAAAAATCCTGGCTGATCATCGGAACCGGATTCCTTCTCGGTTTGGCGGTAACAATAGCGGAACCGGATGTCCGGGTGCTCGCCAAACAGATTGACCAAGTTTCCGGCGGAGAAATCAGCTCGGGCATACTGGTAATGGCCGTCGCTCTTGGATTAGCCATTTTCGTTGCCGCCGCAATGGTCCGTACAATCTTCAGTATTCCCATCCACTATATGCTGATTGGCGGCTATGCATTGGTCTTCATCTTATCCATATTTGTCCCCGAAGATTTTGTATCGATTTCTTTTGATGCCGGAGGCGTTACTACAGGTCCAATGGCTGTACCTTTCATATTGGCTCTTGGCGTCGGGGTGGCTTCCGTGCTGCGTTCCCCAACCGCTGATTCCAGTGAAGGTTTCGGTTTAATCGGCCTTGCTTCTATTGGCCCCATCCTGGCCATTATGCTTTTAGGGGTGTTGTTCCAATGAACATTCATGTGTTTGACGGTTTTTTGGATATCCTCCGCGAAGTCGGTGTTGCGCTCATCCCCTTGTTTATCTTCTTTGCTTTGTTCCAGGTTTTCATGCTTAAATTGCCCAGGCAACGGGTATTTCAAATACTACTTGGCTTTGTTTTAACATTTTTAGGATTGGCTTTTTTTCTTCAAGGAGTCCATGTCGGTTTTTTTCCAATCGGGCAAATGATGGGAGAAACGTTTGGGGAAATGTCTTTTCCATGGATCATCATCCCGATCGGTTTTGCACTTGGGTTTGTCGCCACTTTTGCGGAACCTGCCGTCAGCATTATGATTGACGAAGTGGACCGTGTGACAGGTGGTTATATTTCTGCAAAATTAATGCTGTACACCGTCTCCACAGGTGTGGGAATTTCGGTGGCGTTATCCATGTTCCGGATCCTTTTCGGGATTTCGCTTTGGTACTTCATCATCCCTGGTTATTTGCTTGCCTTTATTTTGACCTTTTATTCGAGAGCCATCTTTATTGCTATAGCGTTCGATTCGGGAGGCGTTTCTACAGGCCCGATGACTGTAACTTTCATTTCCGCAATGGCTGTCGGGGTAGCCTCTGCTACAGCAGGACGTGACCCGCTGGCTGACGGTTTTGGCCTTATCGCATTAGTAGCACTGACTCCTATTCTCGCAGTGCTTATACTGGGGCTGATTTTCACAAGAAAAGGTGGGGCTGAAAACGATGAATCTGAATCATAGATTAATGATAGCCATTGTAAAACGCGGTCATTCGAGAGCGGTCATCGCGGAAGCTAAAAAAGCGGGGGCGGATGGTGCCACGATTCTTTATGCGGAAGGAATTGGCCGCAACGAGAAACCGACTTTTTTCGGCTTGCCCGCTACGCATGAAAAAGATGTCGTGCTCATTGCCATTGACGGCAGTCTTGAAGATGCCGTCGCTGACGCTGTCTCCCGGGCTGGAAAATTAGGAATTCCAGGTCATGGCCTTGGATTCACAGTCCATTTGAGTAAACTGCTAGGTGTTCGGCATCTATCCAATCGGATAAATTACGTTAAACCCAAGAAAGGGGAACGAGCTGTGAAACCGATCTCCGAACAATTCCAATTGATTGTTATTATTGTGAACAGCGGCGATTCAGAGAAAGTGGTCGCGGCCGCAGCAAAAGCTGGAGCAGAAGGCGGCACTATCCTGACCGGCAGAGGCACGGGGGTCAATGAACAGAAGAAGTTTATGAATTTCACGATTGATCCGGAGAAAGATATTGTTCTGACCCTAGTTCCTGAAAGCTATACGGATGCCGTTATCCAAAGCATTGAAGATGCCATCGACCTTTACGCTCCCGGCAGAGGCATCGCTTTTTTGATTGATGTGGAAAAAGTATTCGGCGTCAACCATTCTTCTTTGAATCGGCATAATACGTAAAAGAAGTGCTGTCGAGAAACTCTTATTTTCTTTTTTCATTTCGCTCCAGGGCGGACGCTTTTCGCGGGGGGGCGGCCTGAGCCTCCTCGCTCGCTGGCGCTCCCTGCGGGGTCTCAGGACTCGCCCTATTCCCGCAGAAGTCGCCGCCTTCCGCTGCATTCAACTTTGTTTTATCACCTTTTGTGATTCTCTAAAACCGGTGATTGTTTCAGAAAGCTCTCTATTCTTTGTTCTCGCTCTCCAGATATGGAGCCAACCAGCGGAGACGCCTGCGGGAAAGCGAGACAGCCGAGACCCTGCAGGAGCGTAAGCGACGAAGCGGCTTGGCGCTCGCCCGCGGCAAGCGCAGCTGGTTGGCGGAATATCGGTTAAGGGATGATCACCAATACAAGTTTTATCTTTCTCAAAAAGCTGAAGAAGTGCTGAAATCTTTCAATTCCAGCCCTTCTTTTATTTCTGTTTCCGTGAATGCAAAAATTTTCTTTATTTATTAAGGGAACGGATGAATGAGCTAACGCATTTCAAGAAAATAATATATTTCGAAATGCCTTGAAATTCTAGACTATAAAAAAATGCCGGCAAGCTTGTTCAGCTTGCCGGCATTCCGGGTTTTATCAATATGGTCCAGCTTCATGTCCTTTTGCAGCAGCACCTTGCGCCACTTTATTGGCAGCAGGCTTGCCGTATACTTTAGGATCGCTATCTTTCATTTCTTCATTCGCTTTAATCTTCTGCTCCATGTTTTCACGGACACGGCGGCCATAGTCTTCATCCGCCTGTGTGAAGTGGTAGATCATTTCTTCCTGGATTCTTGGATCACAAGCAGATAATGCATCTCCCAAGTTGTTGATCAGCTCTTCGCGTTCCCAATCTTCAAAGCTGCGGTAAGTCTCTCCGGCCTGGCCATAATTATTGGTACGGTCAATCGGCTCGCTGACCACTTTGGCATTATTATATGCCGGTTCATGAGGCGGTGCGACCTTTTCTGCTTCCTTCACGCCGCCAAGAACAGATGGCTCGTAATTGATAGACGGGTTCGGCACATGTTCTGCTGGACGATCCATCATACCGCCGTACTGGTTCGTCGCTACACGTTTTTTCGGTGCGTTGACCGGCAGCTGCAAATAGTTAGCCCCTACACGGTAGCGCTGCGTATCGGAATACGAGAACGTGCGACCTTGCAGCATCTTGTCGTCTGAGAAGTCAAGGCCGTCTACAAGAACCCCTGTACCGAATGCGGCCTGTTCAATTTCAGCATGGTAGTTCTCCGGGTTGCGGTTCAATACCATTTTTCCGACAGGAAGGAATGGGAACTTGTCCTGCGGCCATAGTTTTGTATTATCCAATGGATCGAAATCAAGTTCCGGATGCTCATCATCGCTCATAATCTGAACGAATAACTCCCATTCCGGATAGTCTCCGCGTTCAATCGATTCAAATAAATCCTGTGTAGCATGCCCAACGTTTTCCGCTTGGATTTCATTGGCTTCTGCCTGCGTCAAGTTGCGGATGCCCTGTTTTGGCTCCCAGTGGTATTTGACGAGAACTGCTTCGCCTTTATCGTTTACCCATTTATAAGTGTTTACGCCAGATCCTTGCATATGGCGATACGTTGCCGGGATGCCCCATGGTGAGAACAAGAACGTAATCATATGCGTCGCTTCCGGACTGCGGGCAACAAAGTCGAACATGCGCTGCGGATCCGGCACATTTGATACCGGGTCGTTTTTAAATGCATGGATCATATCCGGAAATTTCATCGCATCACGGATAAAGAAGATTTTAAGGTTGTTCCCTACTAAATCCCAGTTTCCGTCTTCCGTATACATTTTAATCGCAAATCCGCGCGGATCGCGTGCGGTTTCCGGAGAATGCCTTGAGCCCGCAACTGTCGAGAAGCGTGCCAGAAGCGGTGTCTGTTTACCGGCGCCTGAAAAGACTTTCGCGCGTGTAAATTTTTCTACCGGCTCGTCGCCGACTTTTCCGTAAGTTTCAAAATATCCAAATGCACCAGCGCCGCGTGCATGAACAATCCGTTCAGGAATTTCTTCACGGTCGAAATGCGAAATCTTTTCAATAAAATGGTAGTTTTCCAAAGTTGCTGGCCCGCGGTTACCAACCGTCCGTAAATTCTGGTTGTCTTTTACCGGATGCCCTTGGCGGGTCGTCAGCGTTTCTTCGCTTTCGCCTGTTCCCATTTTGTTTTTGAAGTCTTCATTTTTTCCAGTCATGAATATCCTCCTTCACAATAGTCTATCACCCTTTACTCTTCCCATTTTCCAAATAATTAAACATCTTTAACCTTCTATAAACAAAGAGAATCTTTAGTCTATTTTTCCAGATGGACAAAACCGGAAGAATGTGAAAAACTTGAAGAAGGACTATATAGAGAAAGCAGGGCTTGGAATGAGTGTAACATTGAAAGAAAAAGGGAAACTGGACCCGTTAAAAGTGTTTTTGAAAGTAACTGCCGCTTTTTTGGTTTCTATCTTCTCTTTTAAAAAAGAACATAAAAAAATCGCACTGGTCGGAGGAAATCTCGGCGAGAAATACGAGGATAACGCTGCTGTTTTCCACGCCTACCTGGTCAATAACCACCGAGATCAGGTAACCGCATACTGGATGTATGATCCGAAGACTTCCTATGCAAAAGATGGCAGCATCCCGAATGCTGTGCCGCTTGGCAGTTTCCGCAACTATCTTCTCTTTTTTAAAGCAGATTATACTTTCCACGGGCATTCATTAATGTATGACATCGCCCCTTCTGTTGATAAGTTTTTATTCCTCAACCGAAAAACCATCATCACCCATGTCAGCCATGGCATTGAAGGCTTCAAAAAAATTCTGATCCAAAAAGAAGACGTACCTTTGCTGAAACGGACAAATTACTTTAACTGTGCTTCTGAATATGAAAAAGAGTTGAAACTGAAAGAATGGAAGATTCCAGAACATAAATTGATCATTACTGGATTGCCTCGTTTTGACCGCTATGCGGAGAATAAGCCGGTCAAGAAAGTGAAAAAAATCCTGATGATGATGACCTGGCGGGAATGGCTGTTTGACTTGAGCGAGGAGGAGTTCGTCGAAAGCGCTTATTTCCTCAATACAATCGGCTTGATCAGCCATCCTGGAATCCGTGAATTGATCATCCGAAACGATATGACGATGCAGATTACCCTCCATCCATTTATGAAGAAATTTAAAAAGCATTTTACCGGGCTGGCAGATCCGAAAAGCGGCATTGAATTTCTTTCTTCAACCAACCCGTCCATTACGCGGGCGATTGAAGAAAACGACATGCTGCTGACAGATATCACCAGTGTGTCATGGGATTTTCTCTATTTGAATAAACCCATCATTTTCAATATGTTCGACCGGGAAGAGTACCTGGAAAAACGCGGCACTTATCTCAGCCTCGAAACGGACCTGTACGGCTATAAAGCAGATACCGTCGAAGAAGTGTATTTTTACTTGAAGAAAATTGTTGAAGAAAACATCACAACAAATGACTGGCATCCGAAAGCCACCCAATACATTGATTATTACGACCACCAGAATTGCAAACGCCTGGCTGAAAAAGTGCTAGGGGTTTAATCGCTTTGAAAAAGCACCCGCCCAAAATCATTTTTGGGCGGGTGCTTTTATTTCAAATGCGCTATTCGTATCTACGCCGTTCCAGTTTCAATAATTTTTTTCGTTATACTGCTGGATCAGTGATTGGTACAACTCAAAGCTGATATTTCCGCCGCTGACCATAACAACTGTTTTTTTCCCTTTCAGCTTTATATTTCCGCTCAGCATGGCTGCCATTGCGGCAGCACCGGATGGCTCTACAACCAGTTTTGTCCGCTCTGCCATAAACGCTACGCAATTAGCGATTGCCTCTTCCGAAACCAGCACCAAATCATCAACATAGCGCTGCGTATGCGCGAATGTCAGGTCTCCTGGTTTTTTCGCCATCAACCCGTCTGCAATCGTTTCCACTTTCTCTACTTCCATCGGCTTCCCGTGCTGCAAAGACATGTACATCGCCATAGCGCCTTCCGTATTCACACCGATTACTTTCAGCGTCGGTTTGATTTCCTTTAAAGCTGCAGCCACCCCGGAAATCAATCCGCCTCCGCTAACCGGCACAATCACGGCTTCCGTTTCGGGCAAATCTTGCAAAATCTCCAGCCCAATCGTCCCTTGCCCGGCAATCACATACGGATCTTCGAATGGATGAATCATCGTCCGCCCTTCTGCACGATGAAGTTCGAGCGCTTTTTCATACATATCAATCGATGTGGTGCCGTATTCAATGGCTTTGGCTCCGTATTGCATGATGGCATTCTTTTTGCTCGCCACCGGATTTGTCGGCATGACTACTGTAGCGCTTATGCCAAGCCGCTGCGCTGCATAAGCTGTTCCTGCACCATGATTTCCCGCAGAAAATGCGACGATGCCATTTTCCTTTTCCTGTTCGGTCAGATTAACGATTTTATTGTAGGCGCCTCGGATTTTAAAAGATCCGGTTTTTTGGAGATTTTCAGTTTTCAAGTAAACGCCGTTTCCGGTCAGTTCAGAAAACGTACGGCTCTCCTGCAACGGAGTCGGGACAATCACTCCTGCCAGATTTGCTTTTGCTTGATGGATTTGCTGCAATGTGACGTACATGAGAGAACTCCCTTCTGGTTTAAGGTTTCTGCCTTCATTCTATGTCAAAACTTTCATTCAATTCAATATTTTTATGATATAGTGGCTTTAATGTTTAGAAAAAGAAGGCGGATAATCCGAACTCATTAAATCAGTCTTTAAGTAAAGGGTGGATAGGATGACTAAAGAATTGTTCTTGGAAGACAGCTATTTGAAAACATGTGGGGCTGAAATAACTTCAATCGATGGAAACAAAGTGGCTTTGAACCGGACTATTTTCTATCCAGGAGGCGGCGGCCAGGAGGCGGATAGCGGTATATTGATCCAAAACGGACAGGAAGTCCAAGTAACGAAGGTTAAAAAAGAAGGCAGAGAAATCTTCCATTATGTCAGCACTCCGGAAAAACTGGTTTTGGGGACAGTGACGGCGACAGTTGACTGGGAACGCCGAGAGAGTCTGATGAAGCACCACACTTTGCTGCATGTAATTTCTGCCGTTTTTCATCAACAGCAGAACTCCCTTTGCACCGGCAACCAAATTTATCCGGATAAAGCCCGAATCGACCTGACGGGCATCACTGACCTCAGCAGTGAAGAGCTTGATGCGCTGATTGCCAAGGCCAACGAAGAACTTGCACGAAATCATAAAGTGACCGTCCGGACCGTACCGCGGGAAGAAGCGGAAAACATCTCAGGCATGATTAAGACGATCGTCAATTTGATTCCCGAATCGGTAAAGGATATCCGCCTGGTCAAAATCGGGGACATCGACGAGCAGGCCTGCGGCGGCACCCACGTCAATGAAACCGGGAGTGTCGGCCAATTTGTGCTGGATAAAACGAAAAACAAAGGAAAAGGCATTACACGCCTTGAAGTGCATGTGATTTAAAGCGCAAATAAAGCAAGCCCTCACCTATCGTGAGAGCTTGCTTTTGATTTTTTCAGGTTATATATGGAGCGTTAATTCAACCGGGCAATGATCGGAGCCCCAAATACCTGAATGGATTTTCGCATCCGCCAGTTTAGAAGCCAGTGTCCGGGACGCAATGAAGTAATCAATGCGCCATCCAATATTTTTCTCCCGGCAGTTTGACCGGTACGACCACCAGGAATAACTGCCAGTCTGTTCCGGATAAAAATGACGGAACGTGTCGACAAAACCGCTGTTCAAAAACTGTGTCATTTTGCCTCGTTCTTCCGGTGTAAACCCTGAATTCTTTAAATTCGCTTTCGGATTTTTCAAATCGATTTCCTGATGGGCCACATTCAAGTCGCCGCATAAGATGACGGGCTTTTGCTGATCCAGACCTTTTATATAGGACAGCAATGCTTCTTCCCAAAGCAGCCGGTAATCGAGGCGCAGCAGTCCATGCTGGGAATTCGGTGTGTAAACCGTCACCACGAAATGCGTTTCGTATTCCAATGTGATGAGGCGCCCTTCCGTATCATGCTCCTCGATCCCCAGCCCGTACTGAACAGACAGCGGCTCTTTTTTCGTAAAAATTGCTGTACCGGAATACCCTTTTTTATGCGCATAATTCCAATAGGCATGATAACCCGGAAGATCTATTTCAATCTGGCCTTCCTGCAGTTTTATTTCCTGGAGGCAAAACACATCTGCATCCACGGCTGCAAAAAATTCCATAAACCCTTTTTTCATAACGGCCCGCAAGCCGTTGACATTCCATGAGATAAGCTTCAAAACCTGTCCCTACTTTCTATCTGATAGCTTCAGTCTACTTGAAAATCCGGTTCTGCTCAAACAGAGCGGTCTGTTCCACTAGAATCGGCAAAAAAGCACTGGATGGATTCGGGGATAAAAAAGCCCACTTTCACTTTATTGCCATCCCTAAAAAATTATGTAAAATTTCAGTGAATTTTAAAAATACAGCATCATTTTTTCCGGTCTTCTTGTACAATGAATTTATATGGCGCTTAAGGGGATAGAGACATGAAAAAATTCACGAAAGAAGAGAAAAGCTGGGCATTTTATGACTGGGGAAGCTCCGCCTATTCAATCATCATCACAACAGCTGTTTTTCCGCTGTATTATAAAAATGCGGCGACTGAAGCCGGTGTCAGTTTGTCTGATTCCACCGCTTACCTGGGATATACCATCGCCATTTTCACATTTATTCTGGCGTTGATCGGCCCTATTTTAGGGACGCTTGCCGATTACGAAGGCATGAAACGCAAATTTTTTACCGCATTCTTCTTGCTTGGCACTATTTCAACGGCGATGCTGGCTTTTGTTCCGAGCGATAATTGGCTGATGCTATTGGTATGCTTTACCTTTGCGGCTCTTGGTGCTACCGGTGCGAACGTCTTTTACGATGCTTTTATCGTCGATGTGACGACGGAAAAACGGATGAACAATGTTTCCGCATTCGGATATGGCCTCGGTTATATCGGGTCGACAATCCCGTTCATCCTGGCGATTGCCATTATTCTGCTGGCAAGCAATGGCGTGTTGCCCATTTCCACCATCAACGCGAGCCGCATCGCATTTTTGATTACGGCCCTTTGGTGGGTATCGTTCTCGATTCCGCTGTTCCGCAATGTCCGCCAGCGCTATTTTATCGAGAAAGAACCGAACCCTGTTTCACAAAGCTTCAAGCGCTTAAGTAAAACGATAAGAGAAATTCGCCAGTACCGTGCGCTGTTCTTGTTTTTATTGGCTTATTTTTTCTATATTGACGGTGTCGGCACCATCATTTCGATGTCCACGGCTTACGGAACGGATCTCGGACTGTCATCAACCAGCCTGCTGATTGTGTTATTCGCCACTCAAGTGGTGGCCGCACCTTTTGCCATTTTATACGGCCGCTTGTCTGAACGATTCACTGGCAAAAAAATGCTGTATGTCGGTATCTGCGTGTACATCATTGTCTGCATTTACGCATTCTTTTTGGAGACCATTGTCGATTTCTGGATTCTGGCCATGCTGGTCGCCACCAGCCAAGGCGGCATCCAGGCACTCAGCCGGTCGTATTTTGGCAAGCTCGTGCCAAAAGAAAACTCCAACGAATTTTTCGGGTTCTACAATATCTTCGGCAAATTCGCCGCTATTCTGGGGCCGCTCCTTGTGGCCGTGACTTCCCAAGTGACAGGGAATTCGAGCATGGGGGTTTTCAGCCTCGTCATCTTGTTCGTCATCGGCCTCATCATCTTGTCTCGGGTTCCTGAACCGGTGCCGCATGCTCCAGTAGACGAAGTAGCTCCTGAATAATTAAGAAAGCTGATCCGGCGGTTGCCAGGTCGGCTTTTTTGTTGGTTGGGCATATTGGGGCTGGAGTTGGGCATAACTTGGTGAAAGTTGGGCATAAACTCCATTGAGTTGGGCATATTTTAAGATCACTTGGGCATAAAGTAAATTCGTATCTTTCAAATCCCATATTTGCCGCTCCAGGCGGTTTTAAATATTTATTATAGGAAGAAGTATAGCTAGACGGCATCTCGCGTGCTATGGTTTTACTTAAAAAATGGAGGAATGGCTTTGATACTGAAAACGAGAGGGACGTCGCTCGAAAGGGAGCGGCTTGAAGTGCTGCTCCGGCGGCTGCCAAGGACTCATGCTTTGTACAAAGAAGTAAAAGAGGATTTTTACAACGACTCCGCCGGAATTGGCGGTGAACAGCGCTTTGACGATTACGTAGCCGCCAGCCGATTGCCGTTCCCTCATATTTTTCTGCACAATGTCTCTTTAAAATCGTTGCTGCCTTTCCAATTGGATTCCTTGATGATTACCCCTTGGTGCATTTATGTGTTCGAAGTCAAGAACATGTCGGGGCGCCTCCGTTTCGAACAATCGCCATTGCAGCTCATCCAAACCAAAGAAGACGGCACCATTATCGGGCGCAAAAGCCCCATCGAGCAAATCGACACCAACGAGTGGCTGCTCGAAGAATGGCTTCGCGCTTCAGGCGTTCATTTGCCTCTCCGCTCCGTTCTCGTGCTCTCCTACCTAAAACAAATCCCTGAAAATGTCCCTGCTACCCATACCGTCCTCTTTTCCCATCAGCTTCCAATGTTTCTTAATAAAATCAAAAGTGAAAAAGAAATTTTAGATTTTATTGAAATGACCGAGCTGGCAAATGAAATTCTTGCTGCTCATTCTTACTATGTTCCAAAACCCATCTGTTCCAAACCCGCTTACCCGATTCAAGCCATGATCCGAGGCGTCTGGTGCGCCGCATGCGACCGGATCGGCATGAAAAGGAAATACGGCACCTGGCATTGTCCAAATTGCGGTGAAATTGACAAGAATGCCCATATCCAGAGCATCAAGGATTGGCATCAGTTGACGGGGGAACCGATGACAAATAAGATTTGCCGGAAGTTTTTGCAGATTGAGGATCGCCATTTGGCCAAAAGGCTTTTGGGCGGGATGGACTTGAAGAAACAAGGCGCATATAAAGGGGCAAATTACATTATAGAAGCCCGTTGCTCGTATTTGGTATGAAGTTGCTCGAATATGACCCGAAGTTGCTCGAAAACTGGTAAAAGTTGCTCATATTCACCTTGAAGTCGCTCATAAAAGAAATTATACCCAATAAAAAAGCCAGACAGCCGTCGGATAACGGCTGTCTGGCTTTTAACTTCTTATTTATTGCTCTTATTCGTCTCTTTGGAAACAACTGTTGCTCCACCGGATGCATTTGTAATAACATCCGCTTCGCCCAATTCCACGACTTCAATAGAGCCTTTATCTTGAGCTGCTTCTTTTTCAGCTTTTTTCATTTCTTTTTCAGCTTGTTTTTCAGCTTTTTCATGCTCTTTTTGTGCTTTTTCTTCAGCTTTCGCTTCTTGCTTTACTGCTTTTTCCTGCTTTTTCAGCTCTTTGCTTTCCTGCATCTCTTGGCGTTTCGCTTTCAAACTATCTACTGTGCCACTGGTTTTTTCCTTTACCTGGTCCACTGTGCCGCTGGTTTTTTCTTTTACCTGGCCTAATGTGTCTTTTGCTTTTTCGGTTACGCCGCCAAGTTTTTCTTTCGTGCCGGAAGTTTTTTCTTTAACCACTGCCTGCATTTCTTTACCGCTCTTCGGAGTCAGTAAAAGCCCTGCAGCTGCGCCGACGATTGCGCCTGTTGCGGCACCTTTAATGAATGAGCTGCTGGTAATTCCGCCGCTTGGGGCTGGAGCAGGAATTTTGCCGCTTCGAACCAAACGTTCTTCTACTTCATCCACGATTTCTTCCAGCGTGCGCCCTTTTGCTTCAACGAGAGGGACATTCATGTGAAAATCCGCTAAATCTTCTTTGTCTCTGACCACTACACAGTCATAATCCATCGATTCTGTTTTGTCATCCAGCATTTCAGCTTCATAGCCTCTTTTTTCAAGTGCGTCTTTTACGGATGTAAACGGTTCTTCTACTGCAATTTTCACCATATTCTTGTCCACTCCCTTTTCAAATTGTGTTTATGTACTTATTTCCCCTACTTTGACCCACAATAAACGCCGACTTGAGAATGAAATATTTTTAATGTGTTTGTAATATTCTTTTTTCTTTCTCCAATTTCCTGGCAATCACTGCTCCCAGTAAGGCGCCAGATAAACTGGAGACCAAAAATGGCGGCAAAAAGAAGAACGCGGCAAGGTCAGTGCCCATTAAAACATGAGCATAAGGCACTGCCACAAATGAAGCGATGATGCCTGTGCCGATTATTTCTCCTATGGCTGCGAGCCATATTTTCCCGAATTTCGCATACATCAGCCCGGCAACCAGCGCGCCAAACATGCCTCCAGGAAAAGCCAGCAATGACCCGGTCCCTATCAATATCCGGACAATCGCTGTTAGAAACGCTATCAACAATGCCGGACCTGGACCGAGCAGCACCGCTGCAATCACATTGATCGCATGCTGGATTGGGTAGGCGCGCGCAATGCCGGCAGGAAAAGAAACGAATGCGGAACCGGCAACACACAGGGCAACGAACATGGCGATCAGCATCATTTTGCGGGTTTTCATTTTCCGGCACCTGCCTTTAAATTGGTTTTAAAGCGAATAACTTGCGAGGCGATATTTTCCGCTTGGGCAATTGAGGAAATCACTGCCACTCCGTCAGCTCCCGCCGACCATACGTGTGCCGCATTGTCCGGAGTGATGCCTCCGATTCCGATTACCGGAAGTTCCGGATGCAGCTTTTTCACCGCTGCGATGCCGGATACTCCTGCCGGGCTTTTGGCATCCTCTTTTGTTTGGCTATTAAAGACCGGCCCCATTCCCACATAGTCGGCACCGCTGTCTATGGCGTTCTTGGCTTCTGTCAATGAATGCACTGATACCCCAAGGATTTTATCCGCCCCCATTATGCGGCGGACCGCAGTTGCTGCCGCATCTTGCTGGCCGACATGGATTCCATCCGCATCAATCGCCTGTGCAAGTTCTATGTGGTCATTCACGATAAACGGCACGCCGTACTGGCGACAGAGCCATTTGCATTCAACCGCAAATTTCATTAACGCATCTCCCGTGAGTGCGCCCGATCCTTTTTCCCTCAACTGGAAATGATTGATTCCTCCAGCCAGTGCCTGTTCCAAAACCATCAGCGGTTCGCGGCCGGCTGTATTTTGCGTTCCCATAATGAAATAGATTGAAGGTTTATCGAACAACTTCGACATGATGGACGCCTCCTTTTTGGCGCTGGCTCTTCTGATAAGCCGCATGATTGGTCGGTCCGTGTCCGGCACCAATGTGAAGTTCTTCACTGAGAGCAGCCTGGATAAATTGTTTCGCTGTGTAAACCGCTTCCTCCAGTGACTCCCCTTTTGCCAATCCCGCTGTCAAAGCGGCCGCAAATGTGCAGCCGGTTCCATGCGTTTGGGCTGTAGAAATTCGAAGGGAACGGAAAAGAAGTTCTTCCCCATTTTGATTCAGATAAAAGTCTTCCGCCATATGGGGATCTGTGCCGTGGCCGCCCTTAATTACGACGGAATCAGCGCCAAATGACAAAATCTTTGCTGCCGCTTGCCGCCGCGAAACTGCATCTTCAACATCCATGCCGCTAATCATTTCCGCTTCTGGGATATTCGGCGTTACAATGAGCGCCAGCGGCAGTAAATGCTCTTTTAAGGCTTCAACCGCTGCCTGCTGTAGAAGACTTGCTCCTCCTTTGGCGATCATCACCGGATCTACCACGACGTTTTTCCAGCCGAACTGGCGAATGCCGGATGCCGTCTCTCCAATGATATCCGCATCAAACAGCATGCCCGTTTTCAGTGCACTGATATTGAAATCCAGGCCCACTGCAGAAAGCTGCGCCTTCAAAGCCCCAGGCGTCATCGGATAAATCTCCGAAACGCCAAGTGTATTCTGGGCAGTCACCGCAGTAACCACTGATGTCGAATAAACCCCGAGTTCCTGAAATGTCTTAATATCGGCCTGGATGCCCGCCCCTCCTCCAGAATCAGAGCCGGCAATGGTCAATACTTGTGGAATCATCGTGGCACACCTTCCTTTTGACGGATTACATCGTCAATATCATTTTGTCCCATGGCATTCATTTGATTTAAGAAAGCGGTTTGGAAATCCCCTGGAAGCTCCGAGTGCGCGCTTGCCTGTTCACCGGCGATGGCATAATAGCGCATGGCTGCTGCCGCCGCTTCAAAGCTGTCTTCTGGATGCACTGTGAGAAACGCCGCCACGACGCTGCTGAGCAAGCAGCCGGTTCCCGTGACGGAAGCCATGACCCTATGGCCGAACGGTATTTCAGCCAGCCGTTTTCCATCAGTGATAATATCCAGTTCCCCGGATACCGCAACAATCAATTTCAATCTCTTCGCTGTATTCCGGGCCAGTTCATGAATATCCGCTTCGCCTTCGCCGGCATCGACTCCTTTAGCCTGCCAGTCGGCTCCAGCAATAGCCGCTAGTTCACCGGCATTGCAGCGCAGAACCGCGACATTCACTTCAGTGAGGATTTTATTGGCCGCAGCTGCCCGGAACGCTGTTGCCCCCACTCCGACCGGGTCCAACACGACCGGCACTCCCAGCGCGTTGGCCTTTTTCCCGGCAATCAGCATGCTGTTCAGGCTCTGGCTATTCAATGTTCCGATATTGAGCGACACGGCATCCGCCAAAGCAGCCAGCTCGGCAGCTTCTTCCGGCGCTTCTCCCATGATGGGCGAGGCGCCGAGCGCAAGCAGCCCATTAGCCTGGAAATTCGACACAACATGATTGGTAATGCAATGGATGATCGGTTTTTCTGAACGCAGTTTTCCCAGCATATTAAACACCTGCCTGTTCATATGTTTTGACTGTCCACGATTCCCGCACCCATGCCTGTTCCCAGAAATTCCATTCGAAATAGCTGCTGCGGCGGAAACGCTCTTTTAGTTCGGTGCGGCGTTTTTCCGGCAAGCCTTCTGCAAGCTGATTCATCCGCTCCATCTGCTCTTTAACCAAAGCGCCGAACTCCTCCGAACCGTAAGTAGCAATCCACCGGTCATAAATTGGATGATTGGGTTCAGCATTTTTCAGCCGCTCACCGATTTCAAAGTAAAGCCAGTAACAAGGCAGAATCGAGGCCACGACATCCGCCAAATCACCTTCAGACGCGCGGTACATATGAGAGACGTAAGCATAGGCGCTCGGTGAAGGCTCAAATTCTTCCCAATCACCTTCCGTGACGCCAAGCAGCTCCATAAACGACTCGTGCAAAGCCAACTCGGCAGCACATGTATGTTCCGAATGAAAAGCGAAGCGTTTTGTGGTCTCCAAATCGGTGGCTTTTACTGCTCCAATTGCCTGGACTTTGGCGAAATGAGACAAGTAATAAGCATCCTGCATAACGTAATGCCGGAATATATCCAGCGGCAGCGTGCCATCGGCAATCCCTTTTACAAACGGATGTTCAAAACTTGCCTGCCATAAATCATTGCATTCAATACGTACTTCTTTACAAAATGTCATTTCTCCATCTCCTTTTTAATGGTGTCCAGACTCCAGTGCCTAGCTCTTCGGGACATAAGTCAGAGCTGAACCGGCACTTCCACTATTGTTCGACAAATAAAAAACGCCGCTTTCCAGTAAAGGAAAGCGGCGTATGCAGTTAAAAAGGAAATAGCATGCGTTCCGCCACTTCCCTCCGCTGGTATGATCCAGATCAGGTTCAAAGGGTCCGAGCTTATGCTCGTCTCAGCCGATATCCGGCTCCCCTAGTGGTGTTTAATATTCAAGTTGTCAAAATCACTTTAACACAGATTCAGGAAACCGCAACCGGTTTTTCTGACTTTTCAGGTTTCACGCGTTCCCCGCTTGCCGGATCAAAGAAATGAACACGCGACATATCAAACGCAAGACGTGCAGTGTGTCCCGGCTCAATCGTTGTATTGGCATCCACTCGGGCAATGAATTCCTGGTCGCCGTATACAGCATAAATAATCGTTTCAGCACCCGTCAGCTCCGAAACGGTGATGACTGCGTCGATGTCGCTGTGTTTGATGCCTGTCAGATCTTCACTGTTGACATGGATATGTTCAGGACGAATGCCAAGCGTAATCGGTGAACCGTCATAGCCCTGGCTTTTCAGCATGCTCAAAGTTTCTGAAGGAATGTCGATGATCCGGTCTCCCATGACAAAAGCACCTTTTTCTAATTTGCCATCAAAAAAGTTCATCGCAGGCGAGCCGATAAATCCGCCGACAAAACGGTTGGCCGGGAAGTCATACACTTCTTTCGGGCTGCCGACCTGCTGGATGACGCCGCTCTTCATGATGACAATCCGTGTAGCCATTGTCATTGCTTCTGTCTGGTCGTGCGTCACGTAAATGGTCGTTGTTTTCAAGCGGTGATGGAGTTTTGCTATTTCAGCGCGCATCTGGACACGCAATTTCGCATCCAAGTTGGATAAAGGCTCATCCATCAGGAATACTTTGGCGTCGCGGACAATCGCCCGCCCAAGCGCAACCCGCTGGCGCTGGCCGCCTGACAGCGCTTTCGGTTTCCGGTCCAGGTATTCTTCCAGGCCAAGAATAGCCGCAGCTTCATTTACCCGTCTTTTGATTTCATCTTTTTTAAATTTGCGCAGCTTTAATCCGAACGCCATGTTTTCATATACCGTCATATGGGGATATAAAGCATAGTTCTGAAACACCATTGCAATATCCCGTTCTTTCGGCTGGACATCATTCATCCGTTTGCCATCGATGAAAAATTCACCATCTGTTATCTCTTCAAGTCCCGCAATCATTCGCAGAGTGGTGGATTTTCCGCAGCCTGAGGGACCGACAAAGACAATAAATTCTTCGTTTTTTATGTGAAGGTTAAAATCGGTTACGGCGGTAGCACCATTGTCATAGGTTTTCCCTAAATTATTAATCAGAATTTCTGCCATTATGCCTCTCCCCATTCTTTTTTACTCTTAATTATAAACAGTTTTCTGTATATTACAAATTGAAACCACAAATTAGTAGAGCCATACCCAGTCCATTTAGCGCTTAAACTCGGCAAAAATACCCATTGTCAGTATATTTTGATTACACTTTGAAAAGAAGGAGAAGTTGTTATATACTTCTACTAGACAAGAGAAGCTGGAATATTTTGTTCTACTCTTTTACAGAGAAACAGGCCCGATTCTGATGAAATTCAGGCGAATTCGGGTATTTTACTTCGACTGTCGAAGATATTTTCGCATTCATTTATACCATAAAAAAAGAGGAGTGAAACTGGATGAACAAATTGAAAGTTTTTATTATGTTGATTGCTGCGTTAGCCCTGTTTCTCAGCGGCTGTTCGGGATTCCAGACGAGCAACAGCAGCAATGAAGAAGCAGCGGTAAATGAAGATGGCAAAACCGTCGTCGATTTCTGGACATTCTGGGGATCTGAAATCCGCCGTCCGATTATTGAACAAATCATCACCGACTTTAACGAATCTCAAGACGAGATTGAAGTGAAACACACGTATCTGCCATTCGGTGACATCTGGACAAAAGAACTTGCGGCTATTGCAGCTGGAGATCCGCCTGATGTCGTAATCAATGATATCAATGCCACCGCTCTTCGCGGACAGAACAAGCAAGCGATGAACTTGTCACAGTTCCTGGAAAAGGATGATATTTCAAAACGCTTCTATCCTGAGCTTTGGGACGCTACTCTTTATGAAGGTGATTCATACGGCATTCCTTTCAATACTGATACACGCGTACTTTTCTATAACAAAGACGCCTTCAAAGAAGTGGGACTGGATCCCGAAAAGCCGCCAACAACATGGGCAGAACTGGAAGAATACGCGAAGAAATTGGATAAAAAAGCCGGACAAGACTATGACCGTGTCGGTTTCTATCCATTATGGGGCATCGGCTATGACGTATGGCTCTTAAACGCTAACGGACAGAGCTATTTCGACGATCAGAACAATTTCGAAATCGATACACCTAAAAATGAAGAAGTATTAAACTGGCTTAAAACTTGGAAAGACAGATACGGCGAAGATGTAGTCAACTCTTACCAAGCACAGATTGACAGCCAGCAAGGACACCCTTTCTTCAACGGAGACCTTGCCATGATTGCCCAGGCTCCGACGTTCTATACTCAAATCCGCGATTATGCACCTGATTTGAATTTCGGTGTGGTGGAACTGCCAGAATATGAAGAAGGCAATGGCAACACAAGCTGGGGCGGCGGATTTGTCGCTGAAATCCCTGAAGGATCGAAAAACGCTGAAGCAGCATGGGAATTCATTAAATATTTAACGGATGTTGAGGCACAGGAGTATTGGGCAGTGAAAAACTTTGACAACATCGCCAATATCGAAGCGGCTGAAGCAGCAGCAAAATCTGATGAATTTACGGAAGACGGAACGATGGTTTACGAAATGGCAGTAGAAAATATGGAGCAAACTTTATTGACTCCAGTGCCGGTAATCGCACCTGATTTCAGCAGTTTGATCAACCCGAATATGGATGAATTCTTCCTCGGTTCCATGACGGCTAAAGAAGCGTTGGAAAAATCCCAGACCGATGTTGAAAATCTGATCAAGAAAAACCAGTAAGCAAGGAGGAGCCGATTTGGGGAAGAAAAGAATGACCATGAGGCGCAAGGAAAGCATTTATGGCTATATTTTTGTATTGCCGTGGATTATCGGATTTCTGGCTTTCACTGCGGGGCCTTTGGTATTTTCCTTTGTGGCAAGTTTCACAAATTATAATATTACATCTCAGATGGACTTTGTCGGCGGAGAAAACTACAAAGGTCTCTTAACAGAGGACAGTCTTTTTTGGACCTCACTTTGGAACACCTTGTATTTTGTCATCTTTTCTGTGCCACTGACAACGATCGGAGCCATTTTCCTGTCGGCTCTCCTGAACCAGGACATTCCAGGCATCCGCTATTTCCGGACACTTTACTATTTGCCGGCTGTCCTGTCAGGTGTCGGCGTTTATATGCTTTGGATGCAGCTGCTTGATCCGGGAACCGGAATGGTCAATCTGGTTTTAAGCTGGTTTGGCATTGATGGACCCAACTGGCTGTTTGATCCCGACTGGACCAAACCGTCCCTCATATTCATGAAATTATGGAGTGTCGGCGGATCCATGCTCCTCTATTTAGCCAGTATGCAGGGTGTCTCCAAATCACTCTACGAAGCGGCTGAAATTGACGGAGCCAATACATGGAAAAAGTTTTTCCATATTACGCTCCCTATGATTACGCCAGTTATTTTCTTTGACGTTGTGACAAGCCTGATTGGCGGATTCCAGATTTTCCAGGAAGCCTATGTCATGTCCAATAACGGCGAAGGCGGACCGGCCAACTCATTGCTGTTCTATAATCTATACATGTGGAAGCAAGCATTCACCAACTTCAATATGGGGTACGCGATGGCAATGTCCTGGATTCTGTTCGTTATTGTATTCATCATGACTATGATCAATCTGAAACTCGCTCCCCGCTGGGTGCATTACGAAGGGGAGGAGAAGTAGATGGCCAAAACAACGGATAATCTTGATTATTTGGATAGTGCGGATGATTTGAAGACCCTTGATAAGGCGAATGAAAATCCCAGCTTTTTTGAGCACAGAGGAAACCGCAAAACTTTTCTGGTTGTCTTTAACTTTATTTTGCTGGCAATCGGGAGCCTGCTAATCCTTTCCCCTCTCTGGTGGATGTTCGCGACGTCCCTTAAAACAATGGCGGAAGTCATGAGTTTCCCGCCATCGTTTTGGCCGGAGAACTGGCTGTTCTCAAACTACATTAAGACGTGGGAAGCGGCGCCTTTCACCCGCTATACCATCAACACGCTGACCATCACGATCATCGTGGTTATCGGAAATGTATTGTCCAATTCATTTATCGCTTACGGTTTTGCTAAAATCCCGTTCCGCGGGAAAAATATCCTGTTTGCGATTGTCTTGGCGACCATGATGATTCCGGGATTTGTCACTTTGATTCCGCAATACGTTCTGTTTGCGAATCTTGGATGGGTCAACACTTATTACCCGCTGATTGTGCCTTCATTTTTCGGCAGTGCGTTCAACATTTTCCTGCTGCGCCAGTTTTACATGACGATTCCGACCGAGTTAATCGAAGCTGCGAAAATGGAAGGCGCCAACCATTTCTACATCTGGTGGAAAATCGGGCTGCCGCTTACCAAGCCAGCGATTGCCACGGTCGCCATCTTCTCGTTTAACGGCGCTTGGAACGATTTCCTTGGACCGCTGCTGTATTTGAACGACGAGAAGCTGTATACGCTTCAAATCGGCTTGCAGGTCTTCAAAGGGCAGCTCAGCACACAATGGAACTATTTGATGGCCGGCTCGCTGCTTGTGCTGCTGCCAGTCATCCTAATTTTCTTCATTTTCCAGAAATACTTCATCCAAGGCATCAATCTCCAGTCTGGAGGAAAATAAAGAAAGAAACACGCTCTGCGAAACTTCGCAGAGCGTGTTTTTGTTTTTTGAGGCAAAAGTTTGCCGCATTTTCTTCGTAACTTGCTTTGGTTATCTTAATCAAAGGCTTTTCGCTAGCGAACTGCTGAAAGTGCTGGTTTATTTGCGCTTAGAAATTTTTTTTTGCGTTCGCGGAGGGTTTATTTGCGTTTAAAATCTTTTATTTGCGTTCGGGCTGCTGCTATTTGCGTTCAACAAAATTCGACACAAAAAAAGGCATCCTTTTGCAGGATGCCCTTTCTAACAGCCCGCTCCGAATTAAAGAGCCGCTGTTTTTTCTTTTTTGATTTGTTTGCTTCGCAATTGGCCGCAAGCTGCGTCGATATCGGCGCCTTGCTCGTGGCGGACGCCGCAGTTGATGCCTTTTTTCTTCAAAGCGTCGTAGAAAGCGCTGATCGCTTCCGGCGTGCTTTGCTGATACTGGTCATGTTCGCTGACCGAGTTGTATGGAATCAAGTTGACGTAAGACAAGTGGCGCTTGTCTTCAAGCAGTTTCGCCAATAGATTTGCTTCTTCAACATGGTCGTTGACGTCGCGCAATAAAATATATTCGAACGTGATGCGGCGGTTGGATTTTTCCAAATAATAATCGATTGCCGCCATCAATTTCTCGATCGGATAGGCTTTGTTGATTTTCATAATGCGTGAACGCAATTCGTTCGTTGGAGCATGAATGGAAATTGCCAAGTTGACTTGCAGGCCTTCATCCGCGTAATCGTAGATTTTCGGTACGATGCCGCTGGTTGAAACAGTAATATGGCGAGCTCCGATTGCCAATCCTTTTTGTGAATTGACGACTGTCAGGAAGTCCATCAAATTCGTGTAGTTATCGAACGGTTCGCCGATTCCCATGACCACGATATGGCTGACACGCTCGTCTTTTTGCTGTGCATCAAAATGGGCCTGCACTTGCATGATCTGCTCAACGATTTCGCCCGCGTTTAAATCGCGGCTCTTTTTCAAAAGTCCGCTTGCGCAGAAACTGCAGCCGATGTTACAGCCGACCTGTGTAGTGACACAGACGGAGTTTCCGTATTTAAAGCGCATTAATACGGTCTCAATCAAATTGCCATCCTGAAGACGGAAAAGGAATTTGATCGTACCGTCAGCAGATTCCTGCTTGACCGCTTCTGTAAGTGTACGGATTGCAAAATTATCTTCCAGCAACCCAATAACTTCTTTGCTCAGGTTATTCATCTGGGAAAATTCAGTAACGCGTTTAATATATAACCAGTCCCATACTTGTTCAGCACGGTACTTCTTCTGTCCATTTTCTAAAAACCATTCTTTTAATTGATCTATCGTCAATCCATAGATGGAATTTTTCATTATTAGTACCCTCATTTCGGAATTTCACAATTGCTTATTATATTACTAAAAATCCTCTTTGACAACAACTATTTTTGTTTATACAGAAAAATCTGTTTTTAATTCCGGATTAAATAGAGCGGTTATGGGTAAAGCTGTATATGAAGGAGGCGATTATATGGGCGAAATCACACATGTCGGGCTGGCGGTCTCCGACCTGGACAAAGCGGTGGACTGGTACGGCAAAGTCTTCGGTTTTTACATATTGGCCGGGCCGTTTGAGTTTGATGCAGAAAGCGATGAACCGGACAATATGACACAGGATTTGCAAGGGCCTGAAGTAAAAAAAATGCGCAATGTGCACTTGATGTCCCTCGGCGGAATCGGCATTGAACTATTCGAGTTTCAGGAGCCCCAATTTAAAGGCGAAACAGCGTTTCCTCACAAGGGATTTTTCCATATTTGCCTGATTGTCGATAACCTGATCGAGACTATCGAACGAATCGTTCAGCATGGCGGCAAACAGCGCAGCAAAATATGGAAAACTTCAAAAGACAAACCTCATTATCTGGTCTACACCGAGGATCCGTTCGGCAATATCATTGAATTGTATACCCGCAACACATCTGAAATGTACAGCGGAAAATAGAAAAGCGCAAGCACCTGTGTAGATTCGACGGGCCTAAGACAAACCTGCGAAGCGGCATGTTTTCAGCCGCACAGTTTCGAAAAGCAGAAGTGCCTGTCCAGCTCTGACAGGCATAAGACAGACCGGCGAAGTGGCGCTTTTTGCCACACAGCTGGGTTGGCTTATGTCCCGAAGAGCTAGGCACTGAACTAGACACCGGGTTGGCTTATGTCCCTAGAATCTTGGCGCTGGAGTCTGGACATCTAGAAAAGCGCAAGCACCCGAAACTGAAATCTGGCTATGAAAATTCGCATTTTATCATTGTTATGTAACCTAAAGTGTTTATACTTTCCCATCAATTCAAAAAACCAGCCTTTCCGCAAATCCGGATCGGCTGGTTTTCTATGGTTTTACACCAATTGCTCTTTTTTCTGAAGCATCGTGCCTTGCTGCGCCAAATCAGCGTGCCAAGAGAAAGCCTTTTCCAGCACATGCGGTGTCTGCCCTCCGCGTGTCAACGCTTCTGCGTAATAGGCACGCATTTGTTCTTTGTACATCGGGTGCATGCAATTCTCGATGATCAAGCTTGCTCGTTCACGAGGGGCAAGCCCACGCAGATCCGCATAACCCTGCTCTGTTACCACAACATCCACATCGTGCTCAGTGTGATCTACATGAGTGACGAAAGGAACAATGCTTGAAATTTTTCCTTCTTTGGCAATCGACTTTGTAACAAAGACGGCGAGGCGTGCATTGCGCGCGAAATCTCCAGAGCCTCCGATGCCGTTCATCATTTTCGTTCCGGACACATGCGTCGAGTTGACGTTTCCGTAAATATCGAATTCCAATGCCGTATTGATCGAAATCAACCCGAGGCGGCGAATGATTTCCGGATGGTTGGAAATTTCCTGCGGCCGCATGATGATTTTATCTCGGTACTTCTCAAAATCACTGTAAACCTGCTCCATTTTCAGCTCCGATAACGTGATTGAGCAGCATGAAGCAAAATTGACTTTGCCTGCATCCATCAAATCGAATACGGCGTCCTGCAGCACTTCCGAGTAAACTTCCAGATTTTCAAATTCGGAATCGACCATGCCATGCAAAACTGCGTTCGCAACCGACCCAATGCCGGACTGCAACGGCGCTAATTCTTCGGTCAAACGGCCTGCCCGGATTTCCGAACGCAGGAATTCCAGCAAGTGATCCGCCATGATTTTCGTTTCCGCATCCGGCGGTACGATTGTGGAAGGCGAATCTTTTTGCTCGGTAAACACGATGCCGCGGATTTTTTCCAAATCCACAGGAATGCCAGGTACGCCAATACGGTCATCCGTTTTTGTCAATGGAATCGGCATGCGTTCTCCTTGCTTGCCTGTATCGTAAATATCATGAACTCCTTCGAATAGTTCGGGCTGGGCCATATTGATTTCCACGATAATGTTTTTCGCATGTTTTGCGAAGATCGCCGAGTTGCCGACAGACGTCGTCGGGATGATCATGCCATCTTCGGTTATCGAAAGCGCTTCCACGATTGCAAAGTCAATAGCTTCAATTACGTTAGCGCGAATCCATTCTGCCGTATGCGATAAATGATGATCGACAAACAGCATTTCGCCATTGTTGATTTTTTTGCGCATTGCCGGTTCTGCCTGGAACGGCAAGCGTTTGTTCACGATGCCCGCTTCTGCGAACAATCGGTCGATGTCGGACCCTAAAGAAGCTCCTGTAAAGACGTTCACTTTAAATTCTTCTGTCTCTGCACGTTTCACTAATGCGAAAGGAACCGCTTTCACGTCTCCAGCACGTGTAAACCCGCTAAGTCCCAAAGTCATGCCGTCGCTGATCCATGAAGCTGCTTCTTCCGGTGACACCACACGGTCTTGCAGCTGAGTGGCTTTAATCCGATCAAATTGCTTTTCCATACTTATCACTCTCTCTAACTTTTTAGATAATTCTATCGTACTTAGAGAGAGTTTTGAGTTATATGGAATGGATTAAGGAGTTGTTGGCTAAAGCAGCAAATTCCATGCCTGAAGCAGCATTTTTTAAAATCCGAGCAATTTCCGAAAATAGCTTGAGTACGACTGGCTGACCGGGATGCGGGCTCCGTTGTTCATTGACAGCAAAAAAGTGGAGTGGGTATCCGGATAAATCTCTTCTATATGATGGACATTTACGATAAATGACCGGTGGCAGCGGATGAACAAATCACGCGGCAGCAAATACTCGAATTCCTGAAGCGAGTTTTTATTGGTGCCTGAAAAGCCCTCTGCATGCACATGGGTTTTGCGGTCTTTCACTTCCAGGAATTTTACATCGCTGAAAGGAATCGGCTTCCAGCCATCGGCACTTTTCACCGTCACCACTGACTTGCCTTCCGTAAACGCCGGGTAAATCGCCATTACGCAGCCCTGCACTTCCCCGCCTTGTTCAAACGGCACCGCCATGCCGTGATACGGTACGCCAAAAATCTCCTTATCAATAAATTCAGAGGCTTTCTGCCGGGTCGCCAGCGCCTTGTAGGCTATCGTCCCTTCCTTTACGGGATCGCCTTCCTGGATTTTCAAATCAATCCGCTTGCTCGGCCGGTAATAGATGTATTCTTTCGTATTGGATACCGCAATCGAGATTTCATCTGAAAATAATTCTCCGATGACATCAAGCAGCGAACCAGATGTAAACTTATCCATAACGGACCTCCTGTTTTCTTTCCTTCTATAAATTATAGCCTACTCCAAGAGCAGCTTCCCACTCCAAACGAAAACAGCCGCCCCATAACAGGGCGGCTGTTCGATTTTCAGACATATTTTAAAGCATCGTGCCGGTCTGAGCCAATTTGGCATGCCAGGAAAAAGCTTTTTCCAGCACATGCGGCGTCTGGCCTCCGCGTGTCAGCGCTTCTGCGTAATAAGCGCGCATTTGTTCTTTGTACATTGGATGCACACAATTCTCGATGATCAATGCAGCGCGTTCACGGGGAGCAAGTCCACGCAAATCCGCATAACCCTGCTCCGTCACTACGATGTCGACATCGTGTTCAGTATGGTCAATATGCGTAGCAAACGGCACCACACTGGAAATCTTACCGCCTTTGGCAATCGATTTCGTCACAAAAATGGAAAGGCGCGCGTTGCGGGCAAAGTCACCGGAACCGCCAATGCCATTCATCATTTTCGTCCCCGACACATGTGTTGAGTTGACGTTGCCGTAGATATCAAATTCCAATGCCGTGTTAATGGAGATCAAACCGAGTCGACGGATAACTTCCGGATGGTTGGAAATCTCCTGCGGCCGCAAGATGATTTTATCGCGGTACTTTTCAAAGTTACTGTAAACTTGCTCCATTTTCTGCTGCGATAAGGTAATGGAAGAACTTGAAGCCACTCTTACTTTCCCCGCATCGATCAAATCAAATACCGCGTCCTGCAGCACTTCCGAGTAGACTTCCAAATCTTCGAATTCCGAGTCGATCAAACCTTGCAGGACCGAGTTTGCAACCGAGCCGATGCCCGACTGCAGCGGTGCCAGTTTTTCTGTCAAGCGGCCTGCGCGAACTTCCGAGCGCAGGAATTCAATCAGGTGGCCAGCCATAATCTCTGTTTCTTCATCTGATGGCATAATTGTGGAAGGAGAATCCTTTTGGTCTGTATACACGATCCCCCGAATTTTTCCCATATCTACTGGTATACCGGGCACTCCGATGCGGTCATCCGCATGTGTCAGTGGAATCGGAGGCCGCTCCCCTTGTTTGCCGGTATCGTAGATATCATGAATCCCTTCAAACAATACCGGCTGGGCCGTATTGATTTCTACGATAACGTTTTTCGCATACTGTACAAAAAGGGCTGAGTTGCCGACTGACGTCGTCGGAATGATCAATCCGTCTTCCGTTATCGACAATGCTTCAATAATGGCAAAATCGATCGGTTCGATGACGCCGGCTTTAATCCATTCCGCAGTCTGGGACAAATGGTGGTCGACAAACAGCATTTCACCTTCATTAATTTTTCTGCGCATCACGGGATCTGCCTGAAACGGCAAGCGTTTGTTGACGATGCCCGCTTCTGCGAACAATTTATCGATATCCGAGCCTAAAGAAGCGCCGGTAAAAACATTCACTTTAAAACTTTCAGTTTCGGCTCGTTTAATCAACGCCAGAGGAACCGCTTTGGCATCCCCGGCCCGTGTAAATCCGCTGAGTCCGAGTGTCATTCCGTCCTGAATCCAAGAAGCTGCAACATCCGCATCAATAACCCGTTCTTGCAATTGAGTCGATTTAATCCGTTCAATGGTTTGTTCCATCACTGTCACCTTTCGTGGCTTGATTGTTTTCCTTGCTTACCTATAATTATACCTTACCTCGCCAGGCCGCCATTAACCCCCCGCTCTCTGTTTCAACTATATTAATCTTTTTATTCACATCGCTGTAACAAATCAACCAATCGTTTTCTGTATTGTAAGCGGTTTATTTGCATTTGGATAAAGTAATTTTCAAATAATTATTATCTTAGAACTAGCGTAAACCCCTCTGCTTCAAGATTTAAAAATTATGAGAATATTTATATTAAGAAATAACAAATTACTTTGGAACTATGGTAAATTTATGTTAAAAACACATTGACTTTACGGGTTAATCATCATAATATATGAAAGTTGTCAAACAAGTAACGTTTGTACAATAACTTAAACTGGAACGAGGCACTTTTAATGTCTTCAACTCAACGGAAAAAAATCAGTATTTTAATGATTACAATATTTATTACTATAACGAGTTTCGGAATTACCGGTCCGGTGATTCCCGCTTATCTGGAATCGATCAATCAAGGCGGAATGGCATCAGGAATGATTATCGCCATTTTCGCCGGTGCACAGCTTCTGTTTGCTCCGCTTGGCGGCAAATGGACCGATCAATTTGGCCGCCGCAAGATGATTATCATCGGTTTGGTGATGATTACTGTCGGCGGTTTTTTATTTTATTCGACTGATACTTTGTGGATGTTATACGCTTCCCGTGTAATCAGCGGCATTGGCGACGCGTTTTTGCTGCCGGCTGTATTTGCCTATACGGCAGACATCACGACGCCAGAGCAGCGCGCTAAAGGCACCGGACTTGTGACGGCGTCGATGTCCATGGGGCTTGTCGCCGGGCCGGCCATCATGTTGTTCATGTCTGATTTCAGCATAAAGGCGCCGTTTCTGATGTCCGCTTTCATCTCGCTTGGTGCCGTACTGTTTGCCATTGCGTTCTTAAAAGAAAGCGACCCGGCACGAACCGAGCAAGCGAATGTGCGAAATCTTGGCGACGAAGAGTCGCTGTCCAAGAAACTCGCCCGTTCTGCCAAGATGCCTTATTTTGTTCCGCTGGTCATCACGTTTGTCATGAGTTTCGGATTGATCGCTTATGAATCAATTTTCGGCTTAGTCCTCAATGATGAATTCAATGCCAGCGTGCAGGATATTGCCGTCATGTGCATCGCTATCCAAGGTGTGAGTGTTTTGACGCAGCTTTTTGCTGTTGAACGGCTGATTCGCCGCTTCGGCGAAGTGCCGGTCCTGATCGCTTTTCTGATTGTCGCATCAGCTGGTTTCTTATTGGCGCTTGTTGCCGGAACTTATGCCATGTTCTTTGTCGTGACATTGATCATTTTCATGGCGATGTCGATTCTTCGCCCGGTGCTCAATATCCTGATCTCGAAACTGGCCAAAGGCGAAGTGGGCTTTGCTATGGGGCTCAGCACTTCCTTTATGGGAATCGGAAATGTTATCGGCCCGGTTTCTGCAGGGATGCTATACGACATCAACCTGGTTTTCCCTTTCATCCTCGGTTTGAGCATGCTTGCCGTGACCATTTCGATTACTGTCGTCTGGCATTTTTCACGCAGCAAAAAAGCGGCTTTGCCAGATGCAGCTCTTCCACTTGAAGCTGAATCCGCCGTTTAAGGATTCAGCTTTCTAATTTAACTTTACCGTTTCTGACGCCCTGCTTTTGCGGAATGAAATTTACTTTATAGAAATGAGGCTTTACTGTAATGTCTTCTGAACAACGCAAAAAAATCACCATTTTAATGGTGAATATGTTTATTGCCATCGCCAGTTTTGGAATTATCGTCCCGATCCTGCCGGCTTATCTCGTATCAATCAACCAAGGCGGAACTGCTGCCGGATTGATGATCGCTATCTTCGCCGGTGCACAGCTTCTGTTTTCCCCGCTTGGCGGGAAATGGGCCGATGTTTACGGGCCGCGCAAAGTCATTATCCTGGGATTGTCGCTGCTGACGATTTCCATGCTGATGTTTTATGCAACCGATTCAATCTGGATTCTTTATGCTTCACGCATCGTCGGCGGAATCGGCGATGCCTTTCTCGTCCCCGGCATCTTTACTTATGTAGCGGGCATCACGACAGCAGCGCAGCGGGCGAAAGGCACCGGCCTGGTCACCGCCTCGATGTCGCTTGGACTGGTCATCGGACCCGGAATCGGCGGCTTCTTAGCGGAAGTCGACTTGAAATTGCCTTTCCTTGTATCAGCGATTGTGACGTTCACCGCCGTCTTGTTCTCCCTTGTGTTACTGAAAGAAATCAAGCCGACTGCCGACAGCACAAAGCAGGCAGAGGAATTCGCAAATGACGAGTCGATGCTCCAGCAAATCGGCCGTTCGGTCAAAATGCCGTACTTCATTCCATTGATCATCACATTTGTCATGAGTTTCGGACTGGTCGCTTATGAATCGGTCATCGGCATGTATTTAACAAATGAATTCGGTTCAACTTCCAAAGACATCGCCATGATGATCACTGCTACCGGGCTTGTCAGCGTAATCGTCCAAGTGTTTGCCGTCGACCGTCTGATCCGCCGCTTCGGCGAAGTGCCGGTGTTGATCTCGTTTCTTGGCCTTGCCACTGCCGGTTTCCTACTGTCGCTTGTTGCCGGAAGCTACGCTGCGTTCTTCGGCGTATCGCTCGTCATTTTCCTGGCGATGGCAATTCTTCGACCGGTGCTCAATATCCTGATTTCCAAAATGGCGCAAGGTGAAGTCGGCTTTGCGATGGGCATGAACACTTCCTATATGAGCCTCGGGAATGTACTCGGGCCGCTCTCGGCAGGTTTGTTGTTTGATGTGAATATCAACTACCCGTTCATCCTCGGGCTTGGCTTATTGATCGTCACACTTTCAATAGCAGTGGCATGGCGCAGTTCCCGTGCCGCCAAAACCATCGCACTTATGCGCAATGAAGAACTTGAAACTGAACCTCTTGTTTAAGAGGTTCAGTTTTTTTGAAGAAAAATTTCAACTGCCGAAATAAAATTTATCAAAGCCGGTTTCGTTGTATTGACAAAAACTGGCTGCTCAAATAGTATAGGTAAGCTGAGCAAAAAACTCCGTACCAGTATATAGATGAAAAGAGGGTATCACCCATGTCTGCGGACCAAAGAAAGAAAATTTATATCTTAATGATCAATATGTTTATTGCCATCGGAAGCTTCGGTATCATCATTCCGATTCTTCCTTCCTACCTTGAATCGATCAATCAAGGCGGCATGGCGGCAGGGTTGATGATCGCTATATTCGCCGCTGCGCAATTTCTGTTTTCGCCGCTTGCCGGAAAATGGGCAGACCAGTATGGCCGCCGGAAAATGATCATCTACGGGCTTGCCGGCCTCACACTATCAATGTTTGTGTTCTATGTGTCCGACTCCATTTGGATTCTGTACTTGTCGCGCGTGATCGGCGGAATCGGGGCTGCGATGCTGGTGCCTGCCATCTTCGCTTATATCGCCGACATCACCACCTATGACCAGCGGGCAAAAGGAAACAGCCTGGTCTCTGCAGCGATGTCACTCGGCATTGTTGTCGGACCAGGAATTGGTGGATTCCTGGCAGATTACAGCATAAAGCTGCCGTTTCTTGTATCCGCACTCGTTTCGCTTGTCGCGGTGGTGTTTTCTATCGTGCTATTGAAAGAAAACGACGCCGTCGAAGCAGATCCGGCTTTAGCAGCTACATTGACCGACGAGGAATCGATGTTCAAAAAAATCGGCCGCTCGGTGACAATGCCCTATTTTATTCCGCTGATTATCACCTTGGTCATGAGCTTCGGCTTGCTGGCGTATGAATCGGTCGTCGGCCTTTATCTCGACAACCAGTTCCAGTCGACTGCCAAAGACATCGCCTTTATGATTACTGCAACAGGCGTAGTCAGTGTCATTGTCCAATTATTCATCGTAGACCGCATCGTCCGCCGCTACGGCGAAGTGGCTGTATTGATCGCCTTTATCGGCGTCGCGGCCGCCGGCTTTCTGCTGTCGCTGTTCGCAGGCAGTTACGCGATGTTCTTTACCGTATCGCTGATCATCTTTATGGCCACATCCATTTTGCGTCCCGTGCTCAATACGCTGATTTCCAAAATGGCGGATGGAGAAGTCGGTTTCGCAATGGGGATGAACAACGCCTACATGAGCATCGGCAATGTTATCGGTCCGCTTCTAGCAGGAGCGCTCTACGATATCAACATTGTATATCCGTTCATTCTCGGGCTCATCATGCTGATGATCACCATGTTTATCACAGTCAGCTGGCAGCGTTCACGCGCCGCCAAAGCAACTCCGGCTATTTATTAAAGAAAAACTGGAACCTTTTCAACAGGTTCCAGTTTTTTTATGCTTGTTGAGAAAGTTGAAAGTCATTTTAGTTTTCATCACTTAACCGATATTCCGCCAACCAGCTGCGCTTGCCGCGGGCGAGCGCCAAGCCGCTTCGTCGCTTACGCTCCTGCAGGGTCTCGGCTGTCTCGCTATCCCGCAGGCGTCTCTGCTGGTTGGCTCCATATCTGGAGAGCAGGGACAAATATTGGAGAGCTTTCCAAAACAATCACACTTTTAGAGAGCCTGTAGAAGTGGTAAGAGGAAGCTGAATGCAGCGAAAAGCGTCCGTCCTGGAGCGAAATGGAAGAAAAGCCCAAGCGTTTCTCGACAGCCTGGAAAAACTGGAACCTCCCAAAAAAGAGGCTCCAGCTTTACTGAATGCTCTAAAAAGTTGTATAATTATTATACAATAAAACCAAAAAGACGGGGGTAATGCTATGTATAATATTAAAGCAGCTGCCAAACTTTTAGATATGCCAAAAGTGACCATCCGTTCCTGGGAAACCCGGTATAATGCCATAACACCTGCACGTACTGAATCCGGACACAGGCTATATTCGGATCAGAACCTGGAAGATTTAAAATGGCTTAAAATACAAGTGCAAGACCGAGGCATTAAAATCAGCGAAGCTGTAAAACAACTCCATGCTTCAAAAAGGAAGCCTGCCGAAAAAGCTGTAATTCCTGAAACTTCACTGGATGCTGAACCGTTCAGCAAGCAAATTCAGGAGCTTTATTTAGCCGCTTCGGAAATGGATACCGAACGGTTCAATTATCTGCTCGACTTGAACTTTTCCTTATTCCATTATCGGACCGTTTTTTTCTCGCTTATCGTACCGCTGATGATCCGCATTGGAGACGAATGGAAAAACGGCTCGCTGACGGTTGCTCATGAACATATGATCAGCCATATTGTCCACCAGCGCTTTGCCCATTTTTTCCGGGTCTTCCCGACTTCAGCTGAACTGCCGAAAGTCATGGCGTTGTGCCCGAGCGGCGAACACCATCAACTGGGCTTGCTGCTGTTCACGCTGTTCCTTCGGGAAAATGGTTTTCCGGTTATGTATTTCGGACAAGACACCCCGCTGGAAGGCTTAGCAGAAGCGGCAAGCCAGCAGCAAACCGAAATCGTCTGCATGTCGATTTCGGATTCCGATCTGCGGCAAGCGGTGGACCATTACATTGAAAAATTGTCACAAGAGAATCCTCGCTTGCGCTTCCTCATTGGCGGACAAGGAGTCGAAAAACAGCTTCACCAAGGCCAGGCCTGGTATCTCGGCGAGTCCTATGAATCCTGGCAGCAATGGCTGGATGAGCAAAAAGAAATCCCTTTAAGCAAAGCTTAAAGGGATTTTTTATATGAACCTGCTTTAAGGCCAAAAAGTTTCCCAGTGAGGCAAAACTTTCTGCTGGCCGAACAAGCCGGATTGCACAAAAAGGCAGCAGGAATAAGCCCCAATGCCTGACGATTGCTTTTAAAATCATGGTCTGTCTTTAGTACCGAAGAATGCACATAAATAGATGACAGCTTAAGCCCGCAAGCAATTCAAGCCACTGTACTCTCCGCTAACAATGCTGCAGCTTTTAACCCAGTCACATTTTCGCACCTTCTTGTATAGATTATATGTAGTTTTAATATAACCATTATAAAAATTTTTAAACGTTTTATATAATTTTTTTATAATCTTCTTGACAAAAAAGAGAAGCTTCAACCGACAGCTGTCCTGCTGCCGGCTGAAGCTTCTAAAAAAGACCTGCAGTTATTGCAGATCCAAGTCCTGATAATCTTTCTGATACGGTCCGTTGTCTGTAACTTCAGAATGGTATAGCGCTTTCAACGCAAAGTTTTTCTCCAGTTCCATATCCTTCATCAGCGTTTTCATGCGCTTCTTCAATTCGGGATGCTCGCTTACAAGCTGCTCCATTTTTGATTTGGTGTATTTCATGTGAATTGCCAACTCCTTTCCAATCTTTTTAATCTATATCATTCAAATTGACACTAGACTCCCACTTTAATAATCAGGAAATCAATTAGCCGCAAAATCCTATTTAGATTAATAAGCACTTAACAAGCTGAATGCCTTTCCGTTTCCACAGCGCTTCTGTTTATTATACCACCGCTGGGCTGCTTGAAGGAAATCTGCCGCGTCCTATAAAAAAACGCATTTGCCAGAAGCAAATGCGTTTCCAACTATTAATCAGCTTATAACGTGAAAAACAAAATTCATGAGAAACAGTCCCGCGATGACATAAAGCGTCATCGACACTTCGCGCCATTTTCCGATTGCGATTTTCAAAATCGGGTACAGGATAAAGCCGATGGCGATGCCGTCCGCAATGCTGTACGTAAATGGAATCAATGCCACAATCAATAGCGCCGGGAAGCTTTCGCTCATGTCTTTCATATCCAGATTGCGAATGTTCTGCACCATCAAGCCGCCGACGATGATCAATATCGGGGCAATGGCGCTGTCCGGAATCAGTTTGATGACCGGAATAAAAAACACGGAAACCACAAACAGCAAGCCAGTCGTTACAGCCGTCAAGCCGGTCCGTCCGCCAGCCGCCATGGCTGCCATACTTTCAGCACTTGCTACAGTCGGGCTTGTGCCAAAGATGCCGGACATCATTGATGATACCGAAGTCGCCTGGAACGCGCGTCCGAATTTTTCAGGACGTTCCACAAACGACACTTGGCCCTGGACGGTTCCGATATTCTCAAAAACGATCACCATTGTCAAAGAGAAAACGGCAATCCAGAAGCCCATCGACAAAAGTCCGTCGAACGACAGCGCACCAAATACCGCAAATGCTTCGGAAGCATTGATTGACGACCCGCTCATCGCGCTCATATCAATCAAGCCGAAAAACGAAGCAATGACCGTTCCGGCTACAATCGTAAACAGGAAATTCCCCGGCACATTGCGGATAAACAGCACAATTGCCACGACGAACGTCAAGACTGTCGCCAACACATGCGGTTCACCAAGTGAACCGAGTGCCAGAATCGAAGAAGTACCACGTTCGACAATGCCGCCTTTTTCAAGGCCGATCAGCATCAGGAATAAGCCAAGCCCTACCATAATCGCTTCTTTCAACGAATACGGCACTGCCGCATTGAGCAGTTTCGCAAGACGCGTAAAAGCGATCACCACGAAAATGAGTCCCGAGATAAAGACCACAGCCAGTGCTTCTGGCCACGACAAGCCCATTGACTGGACTAGCGTGTATGAAAACAAGGCGTTGATGCCCATGCCCGGCACAAGCAAAATCGGCGCGTTGCCCCAGAAGCCCATGACGAGGCAGCCAAACACCGAAGCTGCAATCGTTGCCACAATCGCCGCTTCGAGCGGCATGCCCGATTCCGACAAAATCAGCGAATTGACCGCAATGATGTAAACGACTGTAAAAAAGCCGATTACACCCGCCGACAGTTCCCGTTTAACCGAAGTCCCATTTGTTTGAAGACCAAAAAAGCGGTCCATCCAATTAGACATATATAAAACCTTCTATTAAATTAGCCCTCTCCCAACCCGCTCTTCCCATAAATAAATAGGTGAGCCAAAATAGGAGTTTAAGCTAAAAAACGAGCGCTGTCAAGGGATAGAGCTTTATAAAGAAGGATTCAGGTGTTCTGCCTGGTTATTTATTAAATCACTCGAGAATTTAAAGGCTATACTTCTTTTTTTCCAAATAAAAGAGGTGTTATATGGACAAAATGACCATCTGCATGCTGACGAAAACAGAAGGATTAGAGCGGCTGCTTGGCAGGCTTCCTGCAAACCATCCCGAATTGAAGTTTATCCAAAGCGAGTGGCATCGTTCTGCTTCGGGACAAAGAGGCGAAGGGCGGCTCGCTTCCCGATTCAAAGAATTTCAACTGGAAGAGCCGTTCTTTATGTTGTGGGACGTGAACTTGAAAATGGATAATTGGCCGGTTCAGATGGATGGCCTGTTGCTGACCGAACGCTGCGCTATTATCATTGAATCGAAAAACATCAGCGGCAACATCCATTTTGATGAAAAGACTGGCGAGTTTTACCGATTTGATGAAAACGATGCGAAGACCGTGATTGAAGATCCCCTTGTCCAGCTGAACAAACACATCCGTTTTCTAACGGCATGGTTCAAACTTCGAAAAATCATCTTGCCGGTTCGCGGCTTGATCGTGTTCACCGCAAAAAAATGTGAGTTTATCGCCAAACCGCCAGACGCTCCAATTTGCAAAAACTATCAGATGTCCGAAATCCTTTTGAAGATTTGGAGCTCTTCTCCCCCACAAACTCCAAGCCATAAACTTTCGAAAATCAAGAAAACGCTTCTTTCTAATCAAACCCCTTTTAAACAAATCCCATTATGCAATAGGTATTTATTCAAGCGGACGATTTAAAAACCGGCGTGTATTGCCGCGTGTGCCAGTCGTATGGAATGCAGCGGATTAAGCGGAGCTGGCAATGCCGGCATTGCGGAGAACGCGACAGCACAGCCCATTTTCTCGCGGTGCAGGAATACTTCACGCTCGTAGGTACTAAGCTGACGAACCAAAAGTTCAGACATTTTTGCGGGATTGAATCGCCTTTTGTGGCATCACGTCTCCTGAGCCAGCTCAATTTGGAGACAACAGGCGAATTGAAAATGCGTACGTATAAATTGAAGGAAATTGACTAAGCTTTTTGCCTTTGGCAAAGAGCTTTTTAAGTCGAATTTTGTTGAACGCAAATAAACCAGTCCGCCACATCCTTTCATCGCATTTCGCATGCGAAATGCCTCCATTTCAATCCTTTCCTCCGACTTTTAAACGTGTATCCAACTCTTTCCCATTCAAAAACAAACCCACAAATGGAAAAAGCAATCGACTCCGCGATTGCTTTCTAAAAAGAGGTGTTTTTCGTTTACGAAAAACACAAAAAAAGAAAACCCTCGTCCGCAGACGAAGGTTTTCTTTCAAGTCAATATATGCTTACATAAACATTCCGGCAATTGCCGCACTTAACAGTGAAGCGAGCATCCCTGCCGCAACCGCACGGATACCTAAACGCGCGATATCAGGACGGCGGTTCGGTGCCAATGCACCAAGTCCGCCAAGCAAAATAGCCAATGAGCTCAAGTTAGCAAAACCACATAGGGCAAAGCTGACTACGATTACAGTCTTAGGCGATAAGTCTGGAATTTGCGGGGCAAAAGAAGTGTACGCAACAAATTCATTGAGCACTAATTTTTGTCCGATAAAGCTGCCGGCTTGAACCGCTTCTGCCCAAGGCACACCAATGGCCCAAGCAAGCGGTGCGAAGATGACACCCAGAATCGCTTGGATAGTCAAGTCTTCTGCGCCGAACCATCCGCCGATTCCACCCAGCATACCATTCAACAAGGCGATCAATGCAATGAATGCCAAAAGCATGGCGCCGACGTTCAAAGCCAATTGCAACCCATCAGCCGCACCACGTGCAGCAGCGTCGACAACGTTGACCGATGTATGGTCTTTTTCCATAACGATGTCGTCTCTTTCTGTAACATCCTCTGTTTCCGGGATCATTATTTTAGCCATGATCAACCCGGCTGGTGCAGCCATGAAGCTTGCCGCCAACAAATATTCAAGAGGCACTCCAAGAAGCGCGTAGCCTGCTAAAGTCGAACCGGCTACTGACGCCAGTCCACCTGTCATTACAGCAAATAACTCAGATCTAGTCATCCCGGCAATAAACGGGCGGATAACAAGCGGTGCTTCCGTCTGGCCAACGAAAATATTCGCTGCAGCTGAAATCGACTCCGCTTTACTCGTGCCAAGAAGTTTTGATAACCCGCCGCCTATTATTTTGATGACAATCTGCATGATGCCCAGGTAGTAAAGCACCGAAATTAAAGATGAGAAGAAAATGATAATCGTCAATACCTGAAACGCGAATACAAACCCAAATCCTTGTACATCAGCAGCTGGACCGAATACGAAAGAGATCCCTTCTCCAGCAGAGTCAATTACATTTTGTACGAGTCCGGAAAACCATAAAAGACCGGCTCTTCCCGCTTCCCACTCAAGAACGATAAATGCAAATGCAAATTGGATAGCTAAACCGCCGATAATAGTCCTTGGCTTAATGGACTTTCTGCCACTTGATAAAAGAAAGGCGATTCCCAGAACAACGAATACGCCAAAGATGCCCCACAATAAATTCACAACTTCACCTCATTAGATTTTTCAGCTTGAAACGCTTACATTTCAGCACGGCAGTCTATTTATTATTTTACTGTCGTCAGACATCTTACCAAATCTATAAAAAGAAGTAAATGGCTATCCTGTGACAAATTATTATCCGAAATATTGTTATAATGCAATGAAAATTCTAACAAGTTCAAGCTGAAAATCCCCTTAAGCTTTTTTCTTAGACGGTTCTGCTTTTTTAAGAAAAAAAGCCATTATTACACCAACAGCGCTTAAAACTCCCACTACCGCAAAAGAAATATTGACGCCCCGCACCAGCCCTTCGGCGCCATATTGCTGAGGATCAAGTGCTGTTCCCGTCATGATGGTGACAAGCAGCGCGGTGCCGATCGATCCGGATACTTGGCGCATCGTGTTGCTCATAGCGGTGCCGTGAGGAATGAGACGCTCAGGCAACTGATTGAGTCCGGCAGTTATAACAGGCATCATGACCATCGACACACCGAACATCCGAATCGCGTGCATCACGGTTAAATAAGTAAAAGCAGTAGTCGTCGTCAACACGGCAAACTGGAAAGTCGAGACCGTGACAATCAATAATCCAACGACCGCCAGCCATTTGCCGCCAACTGCATCGAATATTTTTCCCGTAACCGGATTCATGGCTCCCATGACGATTGCTCCCGGCAGCAGCATCAAACCCGATTCAAAAGCCGTAAAGCCATGCATGTTCTGCATATAAATCGGCAAAATCGTTGCACTGCCAATCATTGAGACAAAAACGATAATGCTCAATATGGTTGAAAGTGTAAAAATGCCATAAGAGAATACCCGGAATTCAAGCAGCGGCTTCTTCAATTGGAATTGGCGGCGGATAAAGAAGAACAGCGAAATGACTCCGACTGCAATAGACAAGATGACCGGCCAGCTGCCCCACCCGTTATTGCCGGCACTTGAAAAGCCATACAGAATCCCGCCAAAACCGAATGTCGATAAGATAATGGATGGAATGTCGAGGGCCGGGAAAGTCTGCTTGGTGACATTGCGCAAGAGAAAATATCCAAGAACAAAGTCAATGACCGCAATCGGGATGACGATATAGAAAAGTGCACGCCATGGGTATTGCTCCACGATCCACCCTGATAAAGTCGGGCCGAGCGCCGGCGCAAAGGAAATAACCAGACCGAACAAGCCCATTGCCTGCCCTCGCTTTTCAACCGGATAAATAATAAAAAGGATGGTCTGAGTCAATGGCATCATTATCCCTGCTCCAGAAGCCTGGATAATGCGCCCAACCATCAAAAGCGGAAAACCTGGAGCAAATGCGCAAATGATGGTGCCCGCAGCAAACAAGCCGATGGCCGTCAAAAACAGGCGGCGCGTTGAAAACTTGCCGATTAAAAATGCCGTAATGGGTATCATGACCCCGTTCACGAGCATGAAAACCGTTGTCAGCCATTGTGCGACGTTTGCATTGATATCCAAATCCCGCATGATGTGAGGCAAAGCGGTGGCAAGCAAAGTTTGATTCAATATCGCTACAAAAACACCGGCCATCAAAACGGCCAGAAACGGTCCTTTGCGGAAATCTTTATCCAGCACCGATTGCTGGGCATTTCTCATTGCCCCTCACCTCCGCAAGTTGAAGTGAAAATCCATCCGTACTGCTGAATACCCTTTGACACTGCAAAAAAACGTACAGCTTTTCAGCTGCGAAAACTTTTTTATTTAAGGGTTCGAGAATTTATGAGAAGAAAGCTTTAACCAAAAAGACGGACCGGATTTCTCCGGTCCATTGGCTATAAAGGCTGATGCGTCGTTTTGTGTTTCATGTAATACGCTGCCGCAAAGATAGCAATCGGCACTAAAATACTGAACCGGAACCAAACGCCGTCATCTCCCATAAAAATCAGGATTGTCGGCAGCAGAATGGCGGTTCCGCTCCACATCAGCGCTTTCCATGAACTTTTCCATAATCCGTAGACAAACAAAATGACAGAGGCAATGACCAGCGACCAGAGCAGAATCCCCATTAAAAAGAGACTCATCCATTGTTCCTCCCCAACCTTATTTTTCCTGCTCCTGCACTCAAGAGGCTGAAAAACTTTCCCGCTGAGTGAAGTTTCTCTAGTTATTTACTTTTCTATACCCATTTCATTCCTAATTCAACGCCTTTTAAAAAGAAAAAAGCCGAACGGCTGGGAAGACGTTCGGCTTAGCGGATTTCCTATAAATTTTTTAAAAACAGGCGAATGACATCGGCGCTGCCAATAATATTGCCGGCTGCTGTTCCAAGATTCGTCAAGACGACCACCAGCAGGACACGGGTAACTTTATTGTCCCAAAAGCCTTTAATGGTAAACACATCTTTCGACAAGGTCTCAAAGTCGCCGACATTTGGACGGCGGATATAAGCCTGCATGAGACCCGAGAACCAACCCGCCGCAAGAAGCGGATGCAAGGCGCCAACCGGCCCTCCGACGAATGCTGTAAGAATTGCCAGCGGATGGCCGAATGCCAGCGCCGCCCCAATTGCTCCCAGCGAAGCCGTCCACAAAATCCAGCTGATGGTGCCATCAATGCCGGCCTGCGGATTGTTATAGAAGGTAATCGCCAATAAAGCAATCAATAAAATCGGCAGTGCCCAGCCAAGAATTTTTGGCCATTTCGACTTCGGCGGCACTTCAGACAGCGCTTTTAAGTCATGCTCGTTATGAATTTCTTTTGTAATGCCCGGCACATGGGCAGCGCCGAGAACGGCGACCACTTTATTGCCGGGTGCATCTTTGATTTTCTGCGCCAAGTACTGGTCGCGTTCATCGATCAGCGGCTTTTTCAATTTCGGGAATGATTGGGTGAAATCGTTGAGCACCGCATTCAATGTATCCTGCGATTTCATCTTTTCAAGATCTTCCTCAGAAATCGTTTCTTTGCTGAAAATGCTGAAGATGACAGAAGTCAATAGCTGGGCTTTCCCCATAAAACCGATATTGCTCCAAATCCGTGAAAACGTCACTTGGATATTGCGGTCCGCGAGCACCAGTTCAGCCCCTGTTTCCTTGGCGGATTCAATTCCTTGAATCATTTCCTGGCCCGGCTTGATGCCGAATTGATCCGCTATGCGGTTCTGGAAAGAGGAAATCGCCAGGTTCATCAGCAGCAGACTTGATTTCTTTTCTTTGATCACTTTAAAAATATCGGTTTCTTTCCACTTGCTGTTTTCGGTAACGGACTGATAGCGCTGGGCATCAAGCTCAATGCATACCGAGTCCGGCCGTTCCGCTTCTATGACTTGTTTGACCTGCTCGGCGCTTTGGCGGGAAACGTGTGCCGTACCGATCAGGATCAGTTCGCGCCCATCGAGTTGTATGCGTGTAATATTATCTTCATGCATAAATTTTCTTCCTTCATAGAACTTAATTTCTTTCCGTTTTCACACGAAAAGACTGTCTATTTCAATAATGGATCACAATGCCAAAAATATCAATGCAACACTCTTCATTTGACTGTTTTTTTCTGCTGTCAGCTTCACAGGTTTTTCGCATTGAACGTATCGCCGCCTTGGATTGTCCCCGCCTCGAAGCCTTTATAGAACCAGCTCTTGCGCTGTTCGGAGGTGCCGTGCGTAAAGCTTTCCGGCACCACATAGCCGCGCGCCCGTTCCTGGATGGTATCGTCTCCCACTGCACTTGCCGCCGTCAATGCTTCTTCCAGATCCCCTTCTTCCAGAAGATCCATCCCTTGGGCATGGTGCGCCCAGACGCCCGCATAATAGTCGGCCTGCAATTCGAGCCTTACCTGCAGTTTGTTGTAATCCTCTTCACTTAATTGATTGCGGAGCGGCTGGACCTGCTCCATAATGCCGAGCAGATTCTGCACATGGTGTCCGACTTCATGCGCAATGACGTAAGCCATCGCAAAGTCGCCCGGCGCCTGGAATTGCTGCTGCAGCTCATTATAAAAACTTAAGTCAATATAAAGCTTCTGGTCACCCGGACAATAGAACGGCCCGACGGCTGCGCCTGCTGTACCGCAAGCAGAGTCAACGCTGCCATTAAAAAGCACGAGTGTCGGCTCGACATACTCCAAGCCCTGCTCAGCAAAAACTTCAGACCACACGGCTTCGGTATCCGCCAGCACAACCGACACGAAATTTGCCAGTTCCTGCTCCTGCTCGGTTTCGACATAAGGTTCGCTCGACTGTGTGCCTGCGCCGGTGCCAAGTTCGTTCAGAAGGACACCCGGGTCCCCGCCAAGAAATGCCACCAGCAGGACGATAAGCAGTCCTCCGATTCCGCCTCCCGCTATCATCTTGCCGCCTGATGAACCCCGCCGGTCCTCGACGTTTCTGCTGCCTTGCCTGCCTTTCCATTTCATAAAATCTCTCCTCGCGAATTGTGCTTTTTAAGCCTATACCCCAATTCCCAGGCTCTCTAATCCCACTTATTCGAGGCGATAGATTAAAAAACGTTCGCGAATATCTCGGTTTGCTCCCGGCAGCAAAATCTCTTCCAGCAGTTCAAAAAGGGTCTGGTGCTCCAAATAATCGATATAATCGTCCGAAGGGAAAAACAAAATGACATCAACCGGACGCTGCACCTGCTCCACGGATTTCAAAATATTGTTGACGGCTGCCATAAAGATCTGAACCGAAAAGGGATTAAAAAAATAAAACCGGTTGTCTCTTGCTTCAACTTTATAGTGTTGTGCCAGGCAGCAGCAAAAGTCGATTTTCCCTTTAGTATTTTTCTGCTTTTTCTCGTAAGCCGTCCGGTTGCCGAGTGCTTCCTTGTAAAAGGTTTCGTCCATTTCGACTCCCACCGTTTCCGCTCCGAATAAAGAGTGTACGTAAAAATTCAGACGGCCCTTGCCGCAGCCGTAGTCAACGAGCCGGTCTTCATGGGACAGCCTGTACTGGCTAAAAAGGATTTCCAGTAAGGCATAAGGCGTCGGCTCATAGCGGTTGTGGTGAAGCGACTCATGGAAGCCTTGCTGGTTTTCGGAAGTTCGGATATTCAACATTTCGTCGTATTGGCGTTCGTTCACTGCCATCCACTCCATTCCAATAAAATAATAATTCCGGCTCTTGCAATCGCGCAAAGAGTTTGGTATGGTGAAGCTAATTCAATATTTTCTTGCTCCAGGTTTTATGGAGTGAGGATAGAGGTGCAAAAACCATCAGTATATAAATCGAGGAGTATGAGCTCCGATGACGTTTATGGAAAGGGGGATTTGCCGAAGCGGTGAGACACTCATAGTCGACTCCGCTGGGTCTGCATCTAATAAATGCAGGACTGTCATATAGGCGACTATATGGAGGGCTATCTGACGCAAAGAAACGGTGGATAAACATTGTTTCTACGGCAGCAACGAGACCCTCGTTGCTGCTTTTTTGTTTCTCGTAATTCTGCGACTGGTCCATCACCTCTGATTTTTGACAAAAAACCAAGAAAAGGGTGGTATTATGAATTTCGGCCAAATCATCACAGCAATGGTTACTCCATTTGACGCAAACGGGGAAATCGACTTTCCTGCAACTAAAAACTTAGTAGAGCATTTAATCGCAACCGGTTCAGACGGGTTGGTCGTTGCCGGCACGACCGGAGAATCGCCGACTCTGTCATCAGAAGAAAAAGTGAAATTGTTTAAATTCGTAGTGGAAACCACGAAAGGGCGCATCCCGGTCATCGCAGGCACAGGATCGAACAATACGCGTGCATCGATTTCCTTAACTCAGCAAGCGGAAGATATCGGAGTCGATGGCATCATGCTCGTTACTCCGTATTACAACAAACCTTCGCAAGAAGGCATGTTCCAGCATTTTGAAGCGATTGCAGCGTCTACCCGCCTGCCAGTCATGCTTTACAATATTCCAGGGCGCAGCGTCGTCAATTTATCCGTCGATACAGTCGTCCGTCTTTCAGCAATCGATAATATCGTCTCTATCAAAGAAGCGAGCGGCAATTTGGATGCTGCTGCGGAAATTATCGAACGCACACCGGATTCTTTCACGCTTTACAGCGGTGATGACAGTTTAACTTTGCCGATTCTTGCAATCGGCGGAAACGGCATCGTATCGGTCGCTGCCCATATCATCGGCAATGACATGAAAAATATGATCTCGAACTTCCGGAATGGCAATACCCAAGCGGCTGCAGCGGCACACCGCAAATTGCTGCCCGTCATGAATGCCTTGTTTGCCGCTCCGAATCCGGTTCCGGTGAAAACTGCTTTAAACCTTTCAGGCGTCCAAGTCGGCGGTGTCCGTTTGCCAATGATTCCTTTGAACGAGCAAGAAACCCTAACCTTGCAAGAGGTTTTATCAGCCCGTACTGTGAATTCTTAATCCACCAATGAATAACTGCTGGAGCCAAGGCTTCAGCAGTAAGACTGTAGACAAACTCGAAAGATTCGAGCTGTCTATGGTCTTTTTTATATTGCTTGAAGCAACCCAACCACTGCAGCCGCTTTGAAGCTAAATGAATAAAAAGGTGGAAAAAGTTTCCGTTGGACGATAAAACTTGTATTGGTGATCATCCCTTAACCGATATTCCGCCAACCAGCTGCGAAGACATTGGCCGAGGTTTGTGAGGCCAAGTCTTTGCGACGAAGCGCACAGCGCTGCAGGAGCATATGTTTTAGCCGCGGGCGAGCACCAAGCTTGCGCAGGAGCAGTATGTTTTCCTCCGCTGTTTGGCTCCATATCTGGAGAGCAAGCACAAACATTAGAGAGCTTTCTCGAACAGCCGCTGTTTTAGAGAACTATTAAAGAAAACTAAAGGAAGCTGAATGCAGCGGAAGGCGGCAACTTCTGCGGGAATAGGGCGAGTCCTGAGACCCCGCAGGGAGCGCCAGCGAGCGAGGAGACTTAGGCCGCCCCCCGCGAAAAGCGTCCGCCCTGGAGCGAAATGAGAAAAGAGAATAAGAGTTTCTCGACAGCCTAAAAACCCGCTGAAGCCAGGGCTTCAGCGGGTTTTTATATACTTTATTTCGCTTCGGCCAATCTCTTGAAAGCCTGCTTCAAGCTTCCGCCAAGTGCCAGCTGGCTGACATCAATGCCCAACTGAATCATGGTCTGGGCGATTTCCGGCCGGATGCCGGTCAACACTGCCTGTACGCCGACAAGCTTCAATGACTGCGTTAATTTAATGATTTGTTCTGCTACCATCGTGTCGACTTTTACTACGCCCGATAAATCAATAATAAGCGTGGAAACTTTTAAGCGTCCAGCCGCAAGCAGCGATTGTTCCAAAATATGCTGTGCCCGGTCCACTTCAATGGCGCCTACAATCGGAAGGATTGCAATTTGGTCATTCACGGGAACAACCGGCGATGACAACTCGAGAAACTCTTTTCTGGCAGCAGCCAGGTTCTTCTGATAAGAATTGATGTAAGTCGAGCTGTACGAATATGCAGCGTGGTCCAACAATGCATGGAAAAATTCCATTGCTTCAAAAAGGATCTCAAGCGGCATTTCCTTACACACAGCTTCGGTTTTAATCACTTTGCCGATATGTTTCCGGTAAAGGGACGTTTCCCCCAATGCGTCTGCAAGCGACATGCCCTCTTTCAAAAAGTAATTCCCGGTCACGTCTCCCCATTGCGATATTCCCTTGAAAACCGTTTCAGGGTCCAGGGAATTTTGAAGGGATTCCCCCAATAGCCCGATAAAGTCCATTCGAAAATGAAGGACTGCTTCGAGTATATCTTTATATTGTTCCAGCTCTTCTTTGCTGGCATCTTTGAGTGCTTCTTCTTGTATTAACTCGGCAATCAGGTTTTTATCTTCAACCACGCGCGAACCGAGAAATCTAATCTCTTTCTCCATCAGTACCTCCATAGCTATCATTCATATTAGTTGAATTTATTATAACCGCCGGAGATGCATTCGGGTACTGTTATATCGATAATTTTTCGATTGCAGAGGTATTGCTGTTTCCCATAGGCTTCCTTAAGTAGGCAAGAATTTTCTCAATCGTTTCTTCTGCATGGCTGACATGCGGATTATGACCCGTGGCATTCATGACCACATACTCGCTTTCCGGTATCTGGCTATGCACAAATTCCCCCGCTGTCTCAGGAGCGATCGCATCATTCTTCATCTGAAGAATCAACGTAGGCACTGATACTTTTTGGAGATCGCTGCGCACATCAGACAAAAATGTCGCTTCAGCAAACTGCCGCATAATGTCCGGGTCATTCGAGCATAAAATCTGTTCGAACTCTTGGGCCAGCTCCGGCCGGTCCCCGTTCTGCAGGACTACCGGCGCTAAATAATTTGCCCATTCTTTGTAATCCGTTTCCATCATCTTAAGCATTCCTTCAATATCCGCCCGTTCAAAACCGCCTTGATAGCCGGGTTCATTCAAATAATGGGCAGAAGGCCCAATCATGATTAAATCTTTTATCAGTTCCGGCCGGTCGATTGCCGCTAAAGCGCCGATCATGCTGCTGACCGAATGCCCGATAAAGACAACATTTTTAAGATTCAAGGCATCGCAAAGCTCAATCAAATCCTGTTTGTAGCCATGCAATGTACTATATCGTTCTTTCGAATAGGCTTTCTTATCGCTTCTTCCAGATCCTACGTAATCAAACAGCACGACCCGGTATTTCGTTTCAAAGGCTGGAGCAATATCATCCCAGACATATTGGTCACAGCCAAAGCCGTGGGCAAACACCAATACTTTATCACCTTGTCCAGAGCATCGTACATTGTTTCGTTTGTTGATGTTCAAATCCAATTCCTACTCCACCTCCTGGACATAAAAAAATCATTTTCTTTAAAAAATTATTATTTACGTCATCTTTTCATTCTACCGAACTTCAGCGGAATTAAAAAGAAGAAGGCATTAGAAAAGCCTTTTCTGCTGAAAGAACAGAAAAGGCTTTATGAGGAAGTTGCCCGAAAGCAACACACTTACGTTACTGTAACCCGGTTACGGCCTGAATTTTTGGAAATATATAATGCTTCGTCTGCACGCGCGAACAAAGAATCCGCATTGTCTTCATTCTCAAAAACCGCGACGCCAATGCTCACTGTCACCGGGACATGGAGCCATTCGGCATGCTCAATTTGGCGGCGGAGCTGTTCTGCAAAACTATGAGCCTCGTCTTTACTGGCGTCCGGCAATAAGATGACAAATTCCTCACCACCCATACGGGAGACAATCCCTTGTCCGTCAGTTTCGCTCAACAGCTTCCAGGAAAGTTCCTGCAGCACCGCATCCCCCATCTGGTGGCCATATGTATCGTTGATCCGTTTGAAAAAATCTATATCAATCACAAGAAGAGACAGCGGCCTTCCAGCCTCCGCCTGTCCCGTCATTTCGGACAGGATCTCTTCCAGGTACCGGCGGTTTTTCAAGCCGGTCAGCGGATCGGTTGTAGTCATCTGCTGCAGGCTGGTGTTCAATTCCTCTAGTTCGCGCTGTTTTTGCTCTACCTTTTCCATTAAGCTTTGGAGTTTCGCGTAGGCTTCAGCCGTTTCCTGATGAATCTTTTCCGCATTGCGTTTCGCCAGCAGCAGTTCTTTTTCGTATTCGCCCCGCTCGGTCATCGGAATCATCGCGCATTCGAAATGCCCATTCCTTTTAGCCGTATTCATCAGTACCGGAACCGGTCCCTCGGCACCTTTTATCGTCAAGAACATCTCGTTGACTTTCCCGTGAAGTGTAATGGAAGGCATAAAGTATGTTTGGAAATAGACACGGGAAGCGATTGTCAGCAATTCGTGGACATGTGTCGGCATGGGGCGTTCTGTACCGATCAATTCCCGCATGGCCACGTTCATCTCGACAATGCGGTAGCTTTCTTCAATTACCAAATAGCAGAATGGCGCCAAATTCAATTGCTCTTCCATTCCCAAATCCCCTCTCTAGCTGTTCAAATATGCCTGTATCAGTTCCACCGTTTCTTCCGAATGGCTGATGTGCGGATTATGCCCTGCCGCTTCCATTACAACCAGCTGGCTGTCTTTAATTTGTTCATGGACGAACCGGCCGACTTCCGGCGGTGCAATGGCATCAAACTGCGGCTGGAGAATCAGCGTCGGAACCGTAACTTTGGACAGTTCAGAACGGACATCCGATGTAAACGTCACTTCCGCGAAATTCCGTGCAATCACCGGGTCATTGGAACACAGGATCTGCTCGAATTCCTCCGCTAAATGCGGGCGGTCTTCATTTTGCATCACTACAGGCGCCAAGTATTTTGCCCATTCTTTATAATTGACTTCCATCATATCCAGCAGTTCATCAATATCGGACTTCTCAAAACCGCCGTAGTAATCCGATTCGTTCAGATAATAAGGAGAAGGTCCGATCATGACCAACTTATCAATCATGTCCGGGCGCTCGATGGATGCCAGCGCGCCGATCATGCTGCTGACCGAATGCCCGACAAAAACGATATTTTCCAAGTTAAGAGCATCGCATAAATCGAGTAAATCCTGTTTATAGCCGTGCAGCGTACCATAGCGCTCAGTCGAATAAGCGGACTTGTCGCTTTTTCCCGATCCCACGTAATCAAAGAGCACAACACGGTATTTATCTTCAAAAGCTGGCGCAATTTCACTCCAGACATACTGGTCGCAGCCAAAGCCGTGGCCGAACACCAGCATTTGTTTTCCTTGTCCGAACACCCGGACATTATTGCGTTTGATAATTTCTTCAGACATCTGTATCCACTCCTCCAGCAAACCCGAAAATCTATTCCATATCCATCATTGCATTAATCTCAATGATATCAATCAAATAAGGAAACTGCTAACATTTATATCTATTTTACTGGATAAAAAAGTATGAATTGGATAGAAAGTAACGAAAAACTCTACAAAAATCCAAGCAAAAATGGCCGAATCTACTTCCAGCCATTCTCGTTTACGTTTTATTCTCTTGCCACGTTTAATTTACGATACAAAAATCCAGCCGTGTTACTCATCGCCTGATTTCAAGAACGTTTTTCCCGCTTCATCCGTTCGCGTATCCCGCCTTCCACTTCCGTACCGGCTTTCATCGGTTCATATAAAGAACCGGAATTCGGCTCCATGGGCGGTGCATCTTCAATGACTTTCTGCACAAATTTGGCATTCAGGGACTCGGTGGTTCCTGGCATTAAATGGCTTGACAAGACTGAAGCTTTCGATTTGGCACCGACCGCCATCGACTCTTTTGGATTGTCGAGCAAGCCGACGATGGCATCGATGACCAGCTGAGGATCGTCCATCGGCTTCATTTCAGCGGCGTGCCCGGTATAATTCCCGGTATGGATAAACCACGGCGTATCAGTTGCCCATGGCATAACGTTGCAGACATGGATGTTTTCAAAGCCTTCCAGTTTCATTTCTTCGTTCAATGCAGCACTCAATCCGGCTACGGCATGTTTCGCGGCGCTGTAGCCGGTGTAATAAGGAAAGGCTATTTCGCTGGTAACCGAACCGAGGTTGATAAGGATGCCCTGCCCGGTCTCCTTGAAATGGCGCAGCGCAAAATGGCTGCCGTTAATGGTGCCTTTGACATTAACTTCAATAACGCGCTTTAAATCTTCCGTCGGGATGTCGGTAAACGGTCCGATGGCGCCGATGCCGGCATTGTTGATCCATACATCAATCTTGCCGAATGCCTCAAGCGCCTGTTCAAACAAATGGGCCATGTCCTGTTCGTTGCTGACATCGGTTGTAACCGCAATCGCCTGCGGCCCCAGCTCTTCCGCAAGCGCTTCGATCAAACCGGTACGCCGTGCTGCCAGCACCACATTGGCGCCTTCAGCTGCCAGCTGCCTCGCCACGCCTTTGCCGATGCCGCTCGAAGCGCCTGTAATGACCACCGTCATCCCTTCACGGGACGTCTTTTTAGACATGATCAATTCCTCCTTCTCTTCAACAATTCTGGGCTGCATTTATTTCCGATCAGACATGTTCTTTTCGAAGCGTTCACGCAAATCACCCGTTACATCAGTCCCTTCTTGGCGCGGTTCAAACAAACTGCCTGAAGTTGCGGGAGCGGGAGGTGCCTCGTAAAGCATTTTGCCGAACAGTTCGCTGTTCATTTTACGGGCAGTTTTTGGCAATACACCACTTGAAAAGGCTGCCCCTTTTACTTTTGCCCCCACTTCCAGGGTTTGCTGGGGACTATCGATCTGGCTGATGATAGCATCCACCACTTGCTGCGGGTCATCTGCCGGCCCTATGGCAATTTCATGGCCGCTGTAATTGCCGGCATGGGCGGTCCATGGTGTATCGGTAACCCATGGATCCACGGAACAAATATGGATGTCCTTGAAATCTTCCAGCCCCATCTCCTGATGCAGCCCATTGCTGACCCCCGATACGCCGTATTTGCTTGCGGTGTAGGCGGCTCCGAAAGCCAGTGGAACTTTACTGGCAAAAGATGAAACATTGATAAGCGTGCCGTATTTCTGTTTCTTGAATTGGCTCAGCGCAAAATGGCTGCCATAGAAAGTGCCCAGCAAATTGATTTCAATAGTGCGGTTCAGGTCTTTGAGCGGTGTATCGGTAAACGAGCCGAATGTCCCGATGCCGGCATTGTTGATCCAGACATCAATTTTCCCGAATGACGACATCGCCGTTTCAATCAGCCGGGCGACATCTTGTTCTCTGCTGACATCGGCCGTTACGGCAACCGTATTCGGACCGCATTCCTTTGCCAGCGCTTCGATTAAATTTGTTCTGCGGGCGGCAACCACCAAGTTCGCCCCTTCTCTTGCCAGCCGCTTGGCAACTCCTTTGCCGATGCCGCTGGAAGTGCCGGTAATGACCACTGTCAATCCGCTGCGAGACTGTTCATCTGCCATGCGAATTCCTCCTCTTATCGATGTCTCGTTTTCAGATTGTCATTTTTCTTCATCTTTTAACTTTTTCTTTAGCCGCTCACGCATTTCTCCTGAAACTCCCGTGCCGATCCGTTTCGGTTCATGGAGGCTGCCGGATGTCCTTTCCGCTTGCGGAGCTGACCGAAGCATGGCAAGCAATGACCTACCATTCAAGTATTCCACCACTTTCGGCATTAGTTCATAGGAAGCGACCGCAGTTTTCGACTTGAAGCCGACATCCACATTCGGCTGCGGCTTGTCGATCAGCCCAATGATCACCTCAATGACTTTTTCCGGATCGTCCACCGGCCCGAGTATGATTTCATGGCCGCTGTAATTGGCAAGATGCTCCACCCACGGCGTATCCGTAACCCACGGATGGACTGTGCAGACATGGATATCGCTGCGTTTTTCCAGCTCCATCTCCTGGTATAATCCGGCGCTCATCCCGGTGATGCCGAATTTGGTGGCGGTGTAAGCCGCCCCGAAAGGCAGCGGGACTTTGCTGACAAAAGAAGACATATTGATGAGCGTGCCGTATCCCTGGCTCTTGAACTGCCGAAGTGCCAAGTGGCTGCCGTACATCGTCCCAATCATATTGATATCTACGAGCCGGTTTAAGTCTTTCAAGGGCGTGTCCGTAAACGAACCGAGAATGCCTAGCCCGGCGTTATTGAACCAGACATCGACCGTTCCGAACTTTGACAAAGCCGTTTCCATCAACTCCACCATCTCTTTTTCATTGCTGATATCAGTTGTCACCGCCGTCGCATTTGGCCCGCATTCCGCTGCCAACTCTTCAATCAGGTCCGTGCGGCGGGCGGCCAGCACTACATTTGCCCCTTGTGCCGCAAGCTTCTGCGCCACTCCTTTGCCAAAACCGCTCGATGCTCCAGTAATGACAATTGTCAGGCCTTGGCGTGATTTCTTCCTCTTCATCGGGAATCCCTCCATTGACGGTTCGAATAGTTTCAGGAGTTTCGAAAGCCCTTCCACTTCAGTAAAACGTTTTAATCTTACTGGAATCAGCAGGTTTTAGTGCAAAAAATAAAGCCGGCCAAACATTCAGGCCAGCTCTCTTACTTCTGCATCATTTTCTATAATTGCTCAATTAATAGCTCAGCGCTTTCTCATACAGCCATCTTTTTAAATTGCCAACTGATGGGAAAGAGACGGCTTCACCGGTAAGCTTATTTTCTGCCCGAACGATGACATCGAATTCATCCTGAATGAAAGACCATCCGTCTTCAATAAGAACACGCGTCATCTTTATTACCATGCTTGACCCTTTGATCATTTCCATCTTCACAGCCTCCCTTTCGTTATTGTGAAATCCATTATAATGCATCACTTTAAATTTTCCAGACTTTTCTATTAAATTACTTTTCTATTCCTTGTTTCTTCTTTTATTAAACCATCTTTTCATGGCGCCTATAAGAAAAATGCTCATAATGTCTCGGCAATTCCGATGCATGTAATTTATAGAAGGAATTCAATTCAGGATACTTCTTTATCGCTATTTTTAAGTTGCCTTATTATTAAGAATGTTTAGCTCTTGGGTCATGGGGTACATAAAAAGTACCTTGCTTTTAAAAGGGATTCATCACCACAAGGAGGAATTCGTAATGGAAAAAAGAGGTAACAAACTTATAGGTGTATATGATGTACAGGCAGAGGTATTAAGCCAAGTAAACGAATTGAAAGCTCAAGGCCATAGTGAAGATCATATGTATGTTGTGGCCCGGGACAATGATCAATTGAACATGATCCGGAGACAGACTGATGTAAACCTGGATACACAGGGAACCAGCCAACAGCAAGATGAAGGATTTATGGGGAAATTTGTAAACTTCCTTTCAGGCGACGACAATACGCGCAGCGTCTTCGACAATATGGGACTTGATCCTGCGGATAGAGATGCGTATTACCACCAAGTGGAAAACGGCAAAATCCTGCTTTATGTAGACGACGAATATGGTGATTCTTACCAAAGCTACAGCGATAGAGCCGGCCGCGATTCAGCAGTGACGGGCACAGCAACTGATGCGCCGTTTGCCACAGGCAGAACAACGGATTCTACTTATGACTCAACAGACAGCAGATTTGGCACAACCGGAGAAACTGAAGATGAGCGGCTGCGCCTTCACGAAGAACGCTTGAATGTCGATAAGGAACGGGTGCAAACCGGTGAAGTGAATGTCGGCAAACGCGTTGTGGAAAGCAACCAGTCAATCGAAGTTCCAGTAGAACGTGAAGAAGTGTATATCGAGCGCCGCCCAGTAAACGAAGAAGTAACGGGTACTGCCGCTTACGAAGATGCTAATGATACCATCCATGTTCCGCTTTCTGAAGAACGTGTGGAAGTGACGAAAAAAGACGTTGTGACTGAAGAAATCGTAGTCGGCAAACGTAAAGTCCAAGACACTGAAACAGTTAACGAAACAGTGCGCCGTGAAGAAGCGGATATCGATGAAACTGGCCAGATCAAAAGAAAAGGTAAAGACAAAGACCGTTTCTAATCCAATAAATTAATAAAAAGGCAGCCTTCAACGGCTGCCTTTTTTGCGTTTCTATTAGGTTTTCGTCTGAGCAGCAACGATGCCGTAATAAATGCCATCGACAGACGTATAGTTGATCTGCTCAAATATGGCTTTAAACCCGGCTCCTCTTAGCAGTTCTTCCCACTCTCCCATGGAAAATAAGCCAGACTTCGCATGGTCGTATTCCCTGAATACATTTCCATTTTCGTCTCTCAGAATATAGGCGTATTCGGTTTCTGTTATCTGATCCTCAGGGTCGCTGTCATAGGTCCACTCCAAATAACGCATGCCCCGCCCGTCTTTATCCACTCCTCCGTGGCTAGTTTCTGGCCGGAAAGTTTCCTCGAACTGATCTGTCATAATGAACAGGATCCCGTTTTCGTTCAGGTGTCTTTTTGCATTGCGCATCACTTCCAGCAAATCCTCTCCGGTTGTTAAATACATGATCGCGTCATGGATGAATACGAGATCGAATTTGGCGTCCAATACCAAATTCCGCATATCCCCTTGGAAATGTTCGCATTCCGGATTCAACTTCCGGCTGACTTCCAGCATATCCGGAGATAAATCAGTCAAGGTCATGGAAAAATGCCGTTTCAGATAATAGGCGTTGCTGCCGCCCCCAGACCCGAACTCCAATGCCGTTTTAATATCGGGATGATAGCGCCGGATAATTTCCAGGTAAAGCGAAGCTTCTTCTTCATACTCTGTATGGGGAGACATCAACGGCCACCACTCTGCCAATTCCTTGTACAGTTTCATTGCTTGCTCCTCCGCCTTTCCAGTTTTAAATTGATTGAACTATAAGGCCATTTCTTCCGCTTGTCAATACCGCATGAAAGCCCCGCTTCCATGGATTGAGAATGAGTTTTTAGGGAATCATGGGGATAAAGAGAAACTCAATCAGCGGAGGTTCTTCCCACTGATTGCTAGTTGATCCAATGGGACTTTTAAAGTAGAAGATAACCTGGAAAAGGAGTGGATTTCATGCTGTTTGAAAATTTCCGGCAGACCATAATCGATACTGGCGATGTGCAGATCAATCTTCGCTGCGGAGGTGAAGGTCCGCCGCTTCTGCTGCTTCACGGACACCCGCAAACTCACGTTATGTGGCATTTGATCGCCCCTCTTCTTGCCAAAGATTTTACTGTGGTTATGCCCGACCTCAGAGGCTACGGCGACAGTTCCAAACCGAAATCTGTCGAAGACCATTCCACTTACTCTAAACGGGAAATGGCGAAAGACCACATCGCCGTTATGAAAGAGTTGGGATTCGAGCGATTTTCCGTCGCCGGGCATGACCGGGGCGCGCGCTGCGCTTACCGGCTGGCACTTGATTTTCCGGATGCTGTGGACAAGCTGGCGGTGATGGACATCATTCCGACCGGTGAAACGTTCCGGCGGACTGACAAGGATTTTGCCATGGGTTATTGGCACTGGTTTTTCCTCGCCCAGCCGTTCGATTTCCCGGAACGCGTCATCGGCCAGAATCCGGCTAACTTCTATTTCCAGGGCACGCGGCATTTGTTTCATCCTGAAGCACTCGCCGAATACTGGCGCGCCATCCATAAGCCCGGCACCATCCATGCGATGTGTGAAGATTACCGGGCAGCAGCCTCCATCGACAGCGAAATCGATGAACAGGACCGGGGAACCCGTAAAATCGCCTGCCCCACTCTCGTGTTATGGGGCGCCAAAGGCTCTTTGCCGAACTGGTACGACGTATTGGAGGTCTGGCGTGAATGGGCTGACGATGTAAATGGGCGCGGCATCAGCTGCGGACATTACCTGGCAGAGGAAGCTCCGGAAGAAACATACGAGGAACTTTTGCGTTTTTTGAAAAATTGTTAGAGGGAATGCCATGCCGAAACGAAAAACTTGCGATTTTTCGGCACTGTTTTGAGAAACGCTAACTGTCATGCTAAAAGATGAAAGCAACTTCACTGTTAGTTAAATATTTACATTCATAAAGCTGGCCAGCAATCGGCCAGTCTTTTTTTATTGCGCCTGCTTCTGAATTTGACTATATTTCATTTTCGTAAAATTCAAATAATTAGATTGACACATGCTAATAGTATTGGTATTTTTGTATTAAGTTTCTCAAATCTAATGATTCATTTTAACCACTAATAGGATTCTTTCGTTATGCTCAAAGCAAAAGCAACAACCGTCAAAAAATCGAAATTAATCCAATGGAGGTATTCCAGTGAAGAAAACAGGACAGAAAAAGATTTTGATTCTAAGTGGCATTGTCCAAATGATTGATGTGATAGAAACTGCACAGAGAATGGGTTTATATACCATTGTCACCGACCGGGACCCCAGCTCTCCCGCCAAAAAATATGCAGATAAGCACTATAATATCAGTACTTCCGACACGGAAAAACTAGCGGAAATCGCCAGAGCAGAAGGAGTTGACGGTATTTTCAATGCTTTTGACGACGTCAATACCTGGAATGCACAGGCTTTATGCCAGGAGTTGGATTTGCCCTTTTACGCTACAGCTGAGCAATTGGAAATCTGTTCTGATAAGAACAAATTCAAGGAATACTGCCGGGCTTTCGGCGCCCCGGTTATTGAGGAATACGAGCTGGATGATGATTTGAGTGAAGAAAACCTGAAAAAACTAAAATATCCGGTCATCATAAAGCCTGTAGACAGCTATGCCAGCCAAGGAATTACTGTTTGCCACTCTCCTGAAGAAGTACGGACAGGCTATGAAAAAGCGCTGGGTTTCTCCAAATTGAAGAAAGTTATCGTTGAACGCTTTGTTGATGAAGCGTATGGTGTACAGACTATCTACACGATTCAAAATGGAAATATTGTGCTGAACGGTGTGGCTGACCGATTTGTCCATAAGCATTCTGAAGAATTTCCACCCTTGCCGATTGCAATGATTTTCTCTTCCCAGCATCGGGAGCAGTATATCGAGTCTGTTGATCCATATGTACGAAAGCTGATTGAAGGCATCGGCATCCGCAATGGCGTAGTTTTCATCCAATCGCTGTTTGAAAACGGCTCGTTCTATATTTACGAGATGGGCTTCCGGCTTGGCGGCTCTCAGCTGTATTCAATCATTGAAAAGCAGACCGGAGTCAATCAAGTTGAGATGATGCTGGCACTGGCGCTTGGAGAAAACATCGACCATTTAGACATGAGCCTTTATGATAACGGCCATATGCCCTATCCTTCATGCAACCTGCCTATTCTATTGAAAGGCGGTACCATCAGTGAGATTACGGGTATCGACATTATCCGGGAGTTGCCGGCCGTGATTCATACCGCCATCAGCAAATCGGCGGGCGACGAGGTCCGTGTCACTGGTTCGTATACCCAAATGTTCGGCCGCTTCACAATTGTCGCCAATTCAACGGAAGAACTGCACGACACCATCAGCACTATTTATGACAAGCTGAAAATTGTTTCTACTGAGGATGAAGACATGCTGCTGGTGAAATACCGTCCCATTGAAAGTGCAGTATACGAATAATGAAAAACTTCAACCTGCAAGGCTGTTCTTCTACCCACTAATTGAAGTTGGTCCACCCAGACTTTTTTGCTTAATTGATTTTCTGTTAAACTTGCCGGTAAAACGGGATAAATGCCAATTCTCCGCGCATCTAGAAAACAGGCTGCCTCCGAAGGCAGCCTGTTTTCTATGTCTTTCACTGTTTGGCGGTATATTTCTTAACTGCCGGCAGAATCTCATTGCCGATCAATTCGATATTCCGCATCAAACGGCCAAACGGCACTCCGCCGAAATCCATTTGGGCGATATAACGCTGATGGCCGAACAGTTCATGCTGGTAAAGGATTTTCTCAATAATTTGCTGCGGGCTGCCGATGTTCATGACATCATGCGGATGGGCACCTTGGAAAAAGTGGGGCTTTGGATAACCCCGGCCATTTGTCAGCATCATGCCTTTGTCCACATGGGGATGAATTTCCTCGAATGCCTGCTGCGTGGTTTCAGCAGCATGGAAAAACCCTGCAGTGGCAACCGGAAGAGCCGCCGGATCAAATCCGCTTTCTGCGGCCGCTTCCCGGTAAACGTCCACCGTATGCTTAAAACTTTGCGCCGGTCCGCCAAGAGTGGCGAGCATCATCGGGACCCCTGCATGCCCGGCTTTGATGGCACTTGCGGGATGTCCGCCGACTGCCCGCCAAATCGGCAAAGAGCCGTTCAAGGGACGAGGAATCACCCGTGCATTGCGGAGAGGGGCACGGAACTGGCCGTTCCAATTGACCGTTTCCTGCTCATTGATCTGCAGCAGCAGCTCAAATTTTTCTTCATACAATTCTTCGTAGTACTGAACATCATAGCCAAGCAGTTCGAAAAGGCCAATGCGCGATGCCCGCCCAGCGATGATTTCCGCGCGCCCTTTCGAGATGAGGTCAATGGTCGCGAAGTCTTCATAGACGCGAACAGGGTCCGATGTGCTGATAATGGTCGAGGAACTGGAAATTTTGATCTTGTCGGTCGCTTGTGCGATTGCCGCAAGCACGATTGCATGGGCCTGGGTTGCAAAATACTCCTGATGGCTTTCACCGACGCTGAAAAAGTCGATGCCGGCTTGTTCCGCAAGTTTTGCCAGTTCAATGATTTGCGTGATGCGCTCTCCAGCAGAAATCCGTTCGCCGGTTTGCGGGTCGGGAATATGGTCCCCGAGTGTATACAGGCCAAATTCCATGCCGGCTTTTTGGTTGATGCGGTATTTTTCCATGTTCTCATTCCCTCCATGTTGGCTGCTAATGGTTCCTGAAGCTAACATCCTGACTTCAGTATATCTTTCAATTAGACGGATAGTAAATAAAGCGCTTATATGGCAATAATCTTCTTGAGCATTGTTCTGCAAATAAACGAAAGAAACAACAAGAATGCCGACAATTGACCCATTCAAATTATTTGTCCATTCAAATTATTCAATATTCAATATTGGTATATATATTACAAATAAATGTTATATTTTGTAATATATATGTTTCTTTATTTATAATAACTAACTATAATAAGTAAAAGAGCTGTTCAAAAAATCAATTCCGGATGCGTATACCGCTCATTACCTGTCTGTTGCAGCCTATCTCCTATCGGTCAGGCCATAGGAATTTCTTACTTTGAATGAGGTGACCACCATCACTAGCGTTTCGACGAAAAAATTGTTTACTTATTACTTAATTTTTCATATTGCCGTTTACTATGCTTGGGTTTTTTACGGTAAAAGTGCGGAGTCTCCTTATGTGTGGGGCACTGATATTACTTCATCGTTTGCTTCAATTATTGCGGCCATCGCTCTTTTCTATGTCTATTCAAAAATCAAAGGGCCAGGAAAGTATTTCTGGCTGCTGTCTTTTTTGGGCTGCTTAAGCTATACGATCGCCGAAGGTCTCCGGTTTTATTACCAGCATATCCTGAAAGCGGAAGTTCCGTTTCCGGGATGGCCGGACTTGTTTTACTTTCTTCAAATCCTTTTTTATATTGCTGCGTTCCTCTATTATGTCGGGCATAAAAAAAATAGCACCGACCAAGTAAAATTCCTATTTGATATGTGCATTATCATGGCTGTCTTTATTGCCCTCAGCTGGCATTTTATCATTCAGCATATTTTTTCCGAAGATGCTCTTTCTCCGCTCTTGCTGACGATATCAATCGGTTATCCTGTCGGGGATCTGCTTCTCTTATTCTGCGCCATCAGTTTTTACTTTGGCAGGGACCGCTTTTTCTCCCGTTCTGTTTTAGCGTTGATATGTGGAAGTTTGGCTGCACGGATTGTAGCGGACACAGCCCTTCTCTACTATTCCGCAACGGCAGAGAATTACATCCCCGGCACCTTCTATGACCCGCTTTGGTCTCTCGGGCTTTTCCTAACCGCTCTTGCTGGTTTATATGCCTTGGATGAACAACAGAAGATGCCAATCGGAATAAAGCCTTCGCCTGAAAAAAGCCCGTCTGCCGAAAACGGGCTTTCCCTGCGTCTATTATTGCCTTATTTCAGCCTGGTTCTGCTTTTTATCGTCATGATCTTTGAACACAAAGGTGAAATGAACGGGCTGATTGCCGGAGCCGGAACCTCGGTTCTGCTGCTTATTTCAAGGCAGCTCTACACGACTTTAGAAAATCAGAAACTGCTGATCAGCTACCATCAATTGACTTCAATGCTGGAGCATAAAATCGAGCAGCGAACCTTGGAACTCAGCACAAAAAACGAACAGCTTGAAGACGTTGTCAAAAAAATGAAACATATAGCTTACCATGACGTTTTGAGCGGTTTGCCGAACCGGAGGCTGTTCCTCGACAAGCTGAAATTAGCCATGTCGAGCGCAGATCGCAATGGGCGGCAAGTGGCCGTCGTGTTTATTGATTTGGACCGCTTTAAAAATATCAATGATACGTTCGGCCACGAGTTCGGGGATTTATTGCTGAAAGGCTTTTCGCAAAAAATGGCCAAAAGCCTGCGCCAGATCGACACCATTTCCAGGCAAGGCGGCGATGAATTCACCATCATACTGAATGAACTCAACTCACGGGAAGACATTGTGCCTTTAGTGGAGCGGATCCAGTCAATTATGGACAAACCGGTGACCATCAAAGGGCAGGAATTGCATGTATCCATGAGCATCGGCATCGCAGTCTATCCAGAAGATGGGAATACTACGGACGAATTGATGAAGCACGCCGATACCGCCATGTATCATGCAAAAGAAAAAGGGGAAAACAATTATCAGTTCTTCTCCAGTGACATGAAATCGACTCTCTTGACAAAAATACAGCTTGAAAAAGACTTGCGGCAGGCCATTGCCAATGAAGAATTTGTCTTGCATTATCAGCCCCAGATCCATACCCGAACCGGCGAAGTTATCGGAATGGAAACCTTGATCCGCTGGGAAATGAGCGATGGAAATACCATCTCTCCTGGAAAATTCATTCCACTGGCGGAGGAAACACGGCTGATCCTGCAAATCGATGAATGGGTGCTTTATAACGCCTGCAGGCAGGCTAAAGCATGGCATGAGGACGGCCATCCCCATTTAAAACTGGCTGTGAACCTTTCTCCGCTGCAATTTCTGCATGACAATCTGATGGTGACGCTTCAAAATGTCCTGGAGAAAACCGGCTTTCCCGCTTCTTTGCTGGAACTTGAAATCACCGAAGGCGTCGCGGTCTTTGATGTTGAAAAAGCCATTTCGCGGATGCAGGAACTAAGGGAACTCGGTGTACAGATTGCCATCGATGACTTTGGCATCGGCTATTCATCGCTCATTTACCTGAAGCGCTTCCCGATCAATCATCTCAAAATTGCGCAGCCGTTTATTCAGGACATGGCAACAGATCCCGATGACATGGCGCTTGTAGAAGCCATGATTTCGATTGCCCATAGCCTCGGCATGTCGGTCATCGCCGAAGGAGTCGAAACAAATGAGCAGCTTGCGTTTCTCGAGAACCTGGATTGCAATGAAGTTCAAGGTTATCTCTTCAGCCAGCCGTTGACTGTGGAAGCATTCACGGAGATGCTGGCCAAAGAGAAACTTCAATCAGCAGGAGTTCTTCATCCTGGCCGTTAAAGCAGGACAACATCAAATAAATACTGTTAAATAACCGAAAAATCCCCTGCCAGTTTTAAGCTGCAAAACTGGCAGGGGATTTTTCTATGGATAAGCATTGCCGGATTCGTTTCCTTTACCTCCGGATATTCAGCTGCTTTGAAATAATCTGCATAAATTCATCGATTGACGAGGAATAGTTGTTCCAATGATGATACCATTTCCGGATGGTATCGAGCAGCCAGAAAGGCATCGGTGTCCCATCTATCAGACCATAGTATTCATCGTGCGCTTTTTTCAAATGCTCCCATCTGAAATCGTTGCCGGCTTTGATGTATTCTGAAACGTCCAGGAGCTTCGCGCGTCCATCCTGCAGCAGAATATTCTTCAAGTGGATGTCACGCGGATTCAGCCCGCGCTCGCGGACAAACTGCCGCGCCGCTTCCACGTCTTCAATGACCTGCTCCGGAACATGGATCCCTTGCAGCAGGCAGTCGAAGAGTGTGGGGCCTTCCTCGTATTTCAAGACAAGAAAGCGGTCACCGGCACCAAAACAATCCGAAAAATAAGGCGACGGTCCGAGTCTCTTATAAACCTCCGCTTCCGCCTCCAATTTAGCCATTTTGGTTTCCGCATAAACTTTGAACGCGTAACCGGGCGCCGACAATGACTGAAATACAGCAGCATCCGTCCCAACCCCGATGCAGCGCATGTCTTCAGACGTTCCCCGAATCGTGACCGGTTCATTGTCGGGGTTTGACGTTACTGTAATGTTGGACAGGGCATCTGCTGCCGCTTGCCATGTATGCTCCATGCCATCTCTCCTCTATGGGTGCTTGCTGAAAATATGTATGTGCTCCTGTTTCAGTATAATTTAATTCTGCTGGAACTGACAGCATCATGAATTATGCAGAGCCAATGGCAAGCAGCAGCGCGATCAAAACCGGAATTGTTATAAGGGTCAGCAAATGCTCTTTTGATTCTTTCATGTACTTCCACTGTAAAAAAGCAACAAAACTTTGCAATGCCAAGGCAAACACAATCCATAACCAGACAATTTAGCTGCTGTTTCCGGTGGTGATCAAAGAAATAGAAATTAGGACAGCAATAAAAATACTTCCCTGTCCCCATTGGCCATACTTTTTCGCAGGAGTATCGGAAAGGCTGGCCTTTTTGATGCCAAATACTTTTCTCGAAATCATTTCCAACCCAAACAACAACGCAAAAAGCGCAATTGCCACAAGAAAAAACACCATCAGCCTTCCCCCTTTATCCATTTCTATTCATACGGATGAAATAGATGAAAGTTCCTAAATCAAAAAAGCGCTTCAGCCAGTGCTCGCTAAATCGCTTTTCATGCCTTTATTTTTCTTTGTTTATTTTGAGGCGCTTTTATCTGATGGACGCCTTATTTCTTATGGGCCAGCCAAGTCAGCTGATTGATTGTGTTCATAACGGACGGAGATCCCTGTAATAAAAGAGCCGCAAATTTCCCTTCCACTGCCGGCTTCGCAAAGAAAACCACCGCATTTGAGCTGGTCCAAAAAACGATAGCCAGCCACACCACAGGCAGCGCCACGAAAAACCAAATTCCCGGCTCGCTTGGGAAAAGGTCTATGCCGGTAAAAACCTTTATAAAGAAAAGATGAAGCAGATAGACATAGGCAGTGCGCCTGCCAAGATAGGTAAAAGCAAATTCCTTTTTCGGCACCCAAGGCAGGAAAGACAGGATGCCAAGGAACATCAACCCGTAGAAAACCAGGCGGATAGCAGTTCCTTCTAAAGCCGAACCGGCAATTTCCGCATAGGGCTGTCTGGCCAACAGCGCATTGCGAGCCTGTTCCAGCGAAAAGAAAGACAAAATCATCCAGCTTACCGCCATGCTGCACACCGCTGCTATTTTGGCTTTCTTTTTCTTGAACCATTCCATTTGCTCCCTTTGCAGGTAATGACCAATCAGGAATAACGGGAAAAAGACAAAGGTTCGCGATATGCTTAAATATTCGCCTGCCCAATCCACCCATCCAATCGCAGTGCCGATGAAGAAAGCTGTCAAAATCGGATGCTTCAGCTTAGAGAATGGAAAAAGAAGCAAGTTCCAAGCCAACAAACTCAATAAAAACCACATGCCGAAGTTCGGCGCGAACAAGTTGGCCATCAGCTGCTCTCCGTTTTCAGCCAGGCCGTCCATCCGTAAATAGAAAATCTGGAACAGCAGATAAGGGATGAAAATACCGATTAGGAGCTTCTTAATATAGCGCTTCGGTTCACGGCAAAAATGCTTCGTAAAAAAGCCGGTAAGAAGGATAAGCGCGGGCATCCGAAAAGAAGTAAGAAAATTATTGGCAAAGAAAAGAGCCCCATTCCCTTCACGGACCGGGCTTATTAAATGGCCAAGCACGACAAGCGCCACCAGAATAAACCGGGCATTGTCAAAAAAGGGGTCTCTTTGCCGCTTGCCGGCCTTCAGTTGAGTCTGAGTCAAAAAAGCACCTCATTTTTCATGTGGAAATTCGAAACTCTTTCAGCCTTAAATCCACAAACGCTCCGGATGATTGGTTGTCAAAGCGATGCTTCCGTCCAACTCTTGGATTCTTTCAGCTTCTGCTTTGTGGTCGACGGTCCAGACGATAATGTCGGTTCCGTTTCCGTGCAGGCTTTCCACCATTTCGGAATCGACGTATTGATGATTGACGGACACTGCGGAAGCTCCGATTTCATTGACTTGATCAATCAGCAGCAAAGGAGAGCCGGACATCACGAGCGTACGCTTTACCTGTGCATCAAATTCCAGGCAAGTCTGCAGGCTTTTATGGTCAAACGAAATCAGCTGGCATTGCTCTTGTGCTCCATATTGTTGAATGAGCACAATCACTTTTTCTTCCAGCCCCGCATATACTCCCGCAGTTTGCTTGAGTTCGATCAGCAGCTTTTTCCCTCCGCTCGTAAGTTCGAGCACTTCTTCCAGCGTCGGAACCTTTTCACCGGCAAATTCCGGGCCGAACCAGCTTCCTGCATCCAAAGCGCGAATTTCAGCGGCCGTCATGTCTTTCACATAACCTGATCCATTGGTGGTGCGGTCGACTTTATGGTCATGGATGACTACCGGGACGCCGTCTTTTGTCAGATGCACATCGATTTCAATGCTGTCGATTTTCGGTTCTTCAAGCGCAAGCTGGATGGCGCTCAATGTATTTTCCGGAGCTTTGCCTGACCAGCCCCGGTGTGCGATAAGTTGTCCCATAAAAATTCCTCCTCTTTGATTCATTGACGGGTATACACAAAAATAATTTTTACTATGCCGCTTCGGACGCTTTGGGCAGGGCAAAGACTCGTGCTCCTGCGCAAGCTCGTCGCAAATGAGGTGCCCAAAAGAGCTTTGGTCACCTTATTGCTCCGCCTCGCCCTTGGACGCGCCTTCGCTGGAGAGGCTTTCTATAAAGGAAATGATCACTCAGTTTGCTGATTGCTGATTGCTTGCTTAGGTATGGAGCAAAACAGCAAAGACATCAGCAGATAAAAATTATTACTTCACTCCCGTGTAAACGAAAGCCCGGATGATATGCTTTTGGGCAAAAAAGAAGATGACCAGAATCGGCAGCACCAGAAGCAGGTTTCCGGCCATCACGATATTCCAGGAAGCACCGCCTTCCACTTGGCGCAGCATAGCGATGCCAAGCGGCAAGGTGCGGGCATTTTCACTTGTTGTCATAACCAGCGGCCAGAAATAATCGTTCCAATGGGCGATGAAGCTGAATAGAGCGAGCGTAATCAGGACCGGTTTCGCAAGCGGCAGCATGATTTTTCGGATGATCTGCCATTCTGTGGCATCGTCCAGCCGGGCCGCCTCGAGCAGTTCTTCCGGCACCTGCATGAACGACTGGCGCAGCAGGAAAATACCGAACGCACTGGTCGCAAACGGAAGAATCAGCCCCCAGATGGTGTCGAGAATTCCCCAGGAACTCAAGTTCAAATACACCGGCAAGAAAATCAGCTGGCTCGGAATCATCAGGCAGATCATCGTCAGCGCGAAGAAAAAGTTCTTCAAAGGAAAGTCATAGCGTGCAAACGCGTAAGCAGCCGGAATGATGGTGGCAAATTGCAGAATCAGAATCATAAACGTCACCACGACGCTGTTGACAAAATATTTCAGGAACGGGCCGGAATTCCAGGCGTCCACAAAGTTTTGCCATTGCAGCGTTTCCGGAATCCAGACCGGCGGGAATGTCATCGTCTCACCAAGCGTTTTGAATGCGGTACTCGCCATCCAAAGAAACGGGATGGCGAAGATGAAGAACAGCAGGATCAGCCCTAATGCATTGATGACTTTAAAAATTGGTGATGATTTCATCTATTTCCCCTCACTTTTTATCTGTAATGTACTCGTTTGCTCAACACTTTGAAGTAAACGACGGTCAGCACACTCAGGATGACAAGCAAAATGACGCCGGCCGCTGAAGCATAACCGATTTTAAAGAACTGGAAGCCGTATTGATAAATATAGTAGACAAATGTATTCGTTGAATTGATGGGGCCACCGGCTGTCATCAGGTTGATGGTCTCAAACACCTGGAAAGAGTTGATGACGCCGATGATGGTCAGGAAGAACAGTGTCGGCGACAGCATCGGCACCGTGATTTTCATAAACCTTCTCCACGGCGGTGTATCATCAAGCTCTGCCGCTTCGTACAAATCCTTCGGAATGCTTTGCAGGCCTGCGATAAAGACCAAGGTATTAAAACCGATTCCTTTCCATACCGCTACCATGATCAGTGAAGCGAGCGCATAATCCGGGCTTGTCAGCCAGGCGATCGACTCGATGCCGACCAGATTCAAAGCCCAATTCAACAAGCCATAATCTGCATCCATGATCCACATCCAAAGCATCGAAACGGATACAAGAGAAATGATATGAGGGCTGAAAATCGATGCCTGCATAAACGAGTAGACTGCCCCTGTCCGGTTCAGCCATAACGCCAGCAGCATAGACAGGCCGATGGTCAAAGACACGGTGAAGAACGTATAGATAAATGAGTTGGAAATAACTTCACGGAAATCCCGGTCGGTCAGCAGGTGGCTGAAGTTCGCAGTCCCGACAAAATCCTTTGTCGGACTGACAAAGTTCCAGTCATGGAAACTCAGGTAAATCATGTAGCCGATCGGATAGATAAAAAACAGGCAAAAAACGAGCACTGCTGGGGAAATCATGGCGTACGGGCGCACGTTTGCCCAGGAAAGGAAGCTTTGCCGCCCTGTTTTCCGTTCATCCATGTCCATCTGGACTTTAGCGAACGCCATTCAATACCGCCTCCTTTTTCACCGACACATTAAACTCCGTAATGGCATTTTTTTCAGCATCGAACGGATACAATTTTTCCAACGGAATCGTTATGAAACAACTGCTGTGCTTTGGCAATGGCAAGTCGAAACTGCGGATGTTCATCGTACCGAGGCTGTTTTTCACTTTGTAGACCGTTTCCGCCCCCAAAGTTTCAAGCGTCAGGATCTCGCTTTCCAATTCAATGGTATGCGGAACACTTGCCGCTGTCATCGAAATGCCGGCATGCTCCGGACGGAACCCGATATAACTCACTTCTTCCGACACCGAATCCAGAACTCCTTTAAAGGCCTGCCGTTCAAATACGTTCATCGGCGGCTGGCCGATAAACTCGGCCGCGAACATATTCCCGGGATTCTGATAAACTTCGATCGGCGCGTCTTTTTGCTGGACGACACCTTTGTTCAAAATGATGATTTCATCGCCCATCGACATCGCTTCGACTTGATCGTGCGTCACATACACAAAAGTGGTGCCCAGTTTTTCGTGCAGCTGAATCAGTTCCGTCCGCATCTGCGTGCGCAGTTTGGCATCCAGGTTCGACAGCGGTTCATCGAGGATAAAGACTTTCGGCTTCTTGACCATGGCGCGAGCGAGAGCAACGCGCTGGCGCTGGCCGCCGGACAGTTTATCCGGTTTTTTGTTCAAATGCTCCGTCAAGCCAACGATCCCAGCGATTTCTTCGATCAATTGCTGCCGTTCTTTTTTCGGCACTTTGCGGTTCGCGAGGCCGAATTCGATATTGCCTTTTACGGTCATTGTCGGGTACAGCGCATAGTTCTGGAACACCATCGCAATATCGCGCTTGCTCGGCGCCAAGTCATTGACCAGCTTGCCGTCAATCCAGATGTCTCCTTCCGTCTGCTTTTCAAAGCCCGCGAGCATCCGCAGAATGGTGGATTTCCCGCAGCCGGAAGGGCCGACCAAAACAGTGAACGAGCCATCCTTGATGGTCAATGAAATATTTTTGACGACGCGGTCTTCATTGAACGTCTTTGAAATATTATCAAGTCTGATTTCAGCCATACGTCTCTTCCTTTCCAGTTGCAATCATGGATTCTTCATTCAACATCCGGACCAAATCGACCAATTCATCAATCGATTCCACCGACACGGACCACTCTGTCGCATCGTCATGCTTGTACTCGCTGATCAGGCAGGTATGGCCGCCTATTTTATGCACCGGGTACAGGTCGTTCCATGGATGGTCGCCGACGGACAGGATTTCATGCGGCTCATAGCCTTCTGCCAGTAGCTTCGTAACAAGCTCTTTGATGCCGTTCGGTTTTTTTCCGTCAAAGTAAAACTCATCAAATACTTCATTGATTTCCAGAAAATCGACGAATTCCTGTGCTGTCGGCACCGGCGAATTCGTCATCAGAATCACGCGTTTGTTTTCAAGCTTTTTGATTTCCTCAAACAGATCCGTCCGTTTGATGATGCAATAAGCTTCTGTCAGCATTTCGCTGCGTACATCATCGAACGCTTTCTTCACTGATTCAGCCGGTATGTTCTTCCAGACAGCGATCAGCTGGGCGATTCCCCACGGGTCTCCGATATAGGAAAGTGCGCTGTCCCCATTTTCCGCGATTTCCAATTCCAGTCCGTCCCAGTCGTAGGACGTTACCGGAAGCAAGTCCTGCTGGCGGTAGAAGATCAATTTTTCCGGGTCATACATGAATCCCAGTTTGAAATGCTTGTTGCCTTCCAAAATGTCATAAGCGAGAGCCACTGTCTCTTCTATTTCAATTTCCGGGAAGTTCCCATTCATCATCTTGGCGATATAGCGGCCCATAAATGTATAGTCCTGATAAAGTGTTCCGTCCATGTCGAAAATCAATACGTTGATGTCTTTTAGCCATTGCATACTGCTTTCTCCCCCATCAGTTGAAAAGAAAGCACCTTTCAGTGCTTTCTTCTTTTGTTTTAAAATGCTTATTTCAGTACGGCATTCGCTTTTTCAGCCGCCGTATCCAATACTTCTTCTGTCGGGATGCTTTCATCCAGGATGCCGCGTGTCATTTCATCGATCAGGATTTTGACGACTTCCGGATAGTTTTCGGCCATCGGACGTGCGATGCCGTTTTCAAGCTGATCGACAGCTACTTTGAATTGCGGCTTTTCTTTGTACAAAGCCTGCATTTTCTCGGATTCCGCAGCTGACAGACGGCTTGGCAAGTAGCCTGTGTATTCTGATGCGTAAGCTGTTTGTTCTGTAGCCGTCATGAATTTGATGAATTCCCATGCTGCCTGTTGTTTTTCTTCATCCAAGCCGCTCGTCATGACCAGGTTGGCCCCGCCAGTCGGAACTTTCGCTTCTTTTCCTTTTGGCATGAAGTAAGTTTGCAAATCAAAGCCTTTTTCCTCAGCAAGCTGCAGCAGGTAGGACAAATCAGCAGTTGAAGAGAACAGCATGCCGGAATGGCCATTGACAAAGTCTTGTTTCGCTTTGTCGCCCGCTTCTGTTCCTGATGATAATTTCATCGTTCCTTCATTAGACATGTTTCTCCAAAAATCAAAAGCTGCTGCGCCTTCCGGGCTGTTAAAAGCAACTTCCGTATTGTCTTCGTTCATCATAGTGCCCCCAGCCTGTGCAACATGTGCTTCATAGAACCAAATGTCGATCGGCAAAGACATGCCGACGCGCCCTTCACCATTGGTAAAAGCTTTCGCGTATTCTTCAAACTCTTCCCATGTTTTCGGTCCTGCCGGATCCAATCCGACTTCTTCAGCCATTGTAGCGTTCATGTAGAGGATTGGTGTACTTCTCAAGTAAGGCAGTCCGTATACCTTGTCGTCCACATATGAATTCCCCATAAGTCCTGGGTTAAAGTCGTCCATATTAATTTCCTTGTCGTTTTCAATGAAAGAAGTCAGATCCTGTGTCATTCCTGATTTCGCGAAAACGCCCATTGAAGCGATTTCGTTTTGTGTCACTTCAGGTGCATTGCCGGCAGCGAATGCCGCTTGTGTCTTTGCATGCAATTCATCATACGTTCCCTGGAATTCCGCAGTCACATGGATCTTGTCCTGGGATTCGTTAAACTGTTTCACCAGATTCTCGTTATTTTCACCAATTTTATCTCCCCAGGCATACCAGTATGTAAGTTCAATTTTGTCGCTTGCCGCTTCTGCAGATCCTGAAGATGTATCTTTGCTTTCTTCGCTTCCGCAAGCCGCCAGTACCATAAGTGCAATTGCCATTACCAAAAACAAGCCGAGTTTTTTCATTTTCCTGCCTCCGTTTTCTTTTTCAAGGGACAGCTGCTCTAGCGCCGCGCAAAAAGACCTCAAATAGTCCTCCGGCAGCCCGGAAGGTATTTGAGGTCTCTCTTAGTGCACCCAGTTAGCTATCTACTTTTCATAATTGATTGTATCTGCCGGTTGTTAACCCAGTATGTGAAAGATGTAAAAATCACTTTAACAATTCAGCCGTTGAAAAATCTTCTGCCCACAGCGACTCATTGGATGTACTGATGGCGAGTGCCCCGGCTTCGAGCGAAGCTTTCACATGGTCTACAGTAGACAGCAGCCCGCCTGTGATGACCGGGATGTCCAGCTGTTCCGAATAGGAACGGATGACGCCATATAAAGTGGCGGGCATGATTTCAATAATGTCCGGCCCCGGTTTCTGCTTGTTGTCCAGAACATTGTGGTATACTTCCGAATCGATCATGAACACCCGCTGCACCACAAACAAGCTCCGCTCTTTCGCTTTTTTGATCAGTGCGGGCTTCGTTGTGACAATCCCGAACGGCTTGACGTAATTGGCGATGAAATCCAGGCCTTCGCTGTTCAACAGCAGCCCTCCGATTTTCTCGGCGTGGATCAGGACCGGGATGCCTTCGTTCTGAAAGGCGTCGACATAGCGTTTAACGTTCAAGATGGAACCCATCAGAAGAAACACTGCCGCAATGTCTTCCTTATTGGCCAGCGCTTTTTCGATTCCTTTCGGGGATTTGACGGCAGCGATTTTTTTATGCCGGTGCAGCCGGCGAAGCAGTTCTTCCTTATTCCATTGGCTTTTCATCTGTTCTGCCCCTCTCGATGTTCTATTCCTTTCCTATTATAGAAGTTCGAATTCCCGCAAAACGGAAACTTTACAAACCTTAACAACTTTTTAAAAGCAGCTTATCAATCGTCTGCAATACTTGGGAAAGTAAGCGAATGAGAGGAGATGGAGACTTTGAAGATTGCAGTAATCGGCGACTTGCATTACCCGGCGTTAGAAGAAGGTTATTTGTTAACCGAGGAAGAACGCAACGTGTTTTACGAGAAATTTTTGGAGCGCTTTTTTTCGATTCCGGCTGATTTGTATGTATCCATTGGGGATTTGACGAATTTTGGATGGAAAGAGGAATTGGAAGAAGTCTACGCCATCATCGATCAGCATCAGAAACCATTCGTCCACGTTTTAGGAAATCATGACATTTACGGGTCAACGCGCGAAGAAGTCCTTATGGTCACGAAGCAGCAGCGCTACCGCGCCTTCCGGACCGATTCCGCGGCACTCGCCTTTCTCGATACAGCAAAAGAACAGGACTTTGAAGACTGGGGCGGCACGCTTGATGCGGAACAGCTCGATTGGCTGGAAGGGGTTATTGAAGAAAGCGGAGAGCTTCCGCTGCTTGTCTTCGCCCATCATCCGGTCCATGCCACTACCACAAATTCAAACCAGGCCATGCTCAGCATCCATCCGGATATCCCGGTATGGGAACTGTTAAGCAAAAAACAAGGCTGCGGCCTTTATGTGAACGGCCACAACCACTTCAATTCCGTCGCTGAACGAGAGCAATGGAACTTTCTGCAGATTGCGGCGGTGCTTGATGAACAGGCAGTGCGTGTCATCGAAGTGTCCGACTCGCATATCTCCATCGACTCAGTCGACCTGTACGACCCCGAACTCAATAAGCAAGCACAAGTGATCGGCGACGCCATCAATCACTTCCAGTTGAACCCGCATCCGCTTGGCATAGACAGCGATATGAAGCACCTGATTCCGCTTCCGGTTTCCGTTTCCGAGGAGCCTGAGAAAGTCTAACGGATTATGGCCATATAGAAATCCCCCGTTCGAGTTGAACGGGGGATTCTTATATTTACGGTCATTTCATCTGATGTTCTTTCCAGTCGTGCGCCCCTCTCACCCAGCCGCCGATTGCCGCACCCATCGCTGCTGCCGGCGAATCGAATTCAATGTCCTCCATGACCAGAAGCTGTTCCCCAAGAGGAATGACCCGTTTTTGAAGCATCAGTATTTCCCGGGAAATTATATACTTTTTCGGGCATTTCGGCGAAGTGGTGCTGGCGAATTTGGAGCCTTGCTTGACGACAAAGCGGCTGCCTTTATAATAGCCGCTGGCATCCGCACCGCGCTTCGACTTGATGTAAAGCAGTTCCGGTTCAGGCTCTTGGACAGTTTCCAGGAACAATCCCGTAGCGAAAGGGTTGATCACTTGCTCCTGCCCGGTTTCTGCGTCCATTTCAAGGAATTGATACAATTCCCCGTAAGTTTCATGGATGACTTTTTTCAAATAAAACTCTTTTCTCATCTTTGATCCTCCCTCTATCAGGTCTTTATGATAGATATAGAAAGTTCGTGAAGAAAAAGAGACAAATGGGTAATTTGGTTTAGAAGTACATATAGCCAAGCATTTCCACAAAAGGAATAACAGCCAGTCCGGCAAAAAACAGAAACAGCAATAACCCGATTCCCCATGCTTTTTTATCCATCTTTCTTCTATTTACCAGCAGCACAATCAGCCAAATCGGCATCGCTATGACAATATTAAAAACACTTAACAGAATAGCCGCCTGGGCAAAAATAATGCTTTTAGTTTCTATGCTGTCACCCTGGTTAACGAGCAGCCCCAGAAGAATCACAGCAACCAGGAGGAGCAGCACGGCTGTTTGATAGGCAATCCACGTTTTTTTCATTTCCCACCTCTATCAAAAGGATTTTTATTCGGATCAACATTGTCTCTATTCCAAGCTCTTTCTGATAAGTGTTCATATGTATGCAATAACTTCCGCTACCCCCGCGGAGCCCACAGCATCACGGATACACCGACCAGGCAAATGCCCGCCCCGATCCAGTCATACAGATCGGGTGTTTTTTTATCGATTCCCCATCCCCATAAAACGGAGAGGACAATGAAAATGCCGCCATAGGCAGCGAAAATCCGGCCGAATGAAGAAAAGGACTGGAAAGTCGCAATGACTCCGTATAAAGCCAACGCTATGCCGCCGAAGATCCCTAAATACAGCGGCTTTCCTTCCCGCAGCCATAGCCAGATTAAATATCCGCCGCCTATTTCAGCGAGTCCTGCGATGACAAACAAAAAAATGGTAAAAATCATTGCTGATGCTTCCCCCAATCTGCCAGCTCTATCGGTAAACGTCTGGTCATCTGAATTTCACTCTGCTTTAATCGTAACATTTAATTCAGAAAAAACTATTTTATCTCTTCGTATTCCCCCCGCATTTTAGTGAACCAAAAAAAGAAGGAACTTGAATTCAAGTTCCTTCCTTCCTTATAGGCTGCCAGCTGTCAATTAACCATCACAGAATAAGTCGAACTGCCGGGCGCCAAGTCAACTTTCAAAAACAAAAGTTTTTATGCATCCTGCTCTTTCTTTTTCTTAACGCTGATCACCGCGCCTACCGCTACAATTGCAAGCAGCACGCCCCAGAAAATGAGTTTCCATTCCGCCGAATGGGCAAAGTCATAAGGCAGGATTCCAAGGTCTTTATGCGCTAGCGTAAGCACTAACAGCTTGACTCCTACCCAGCCGACGATCACAAACGCTGTGGTTTCCAATTGCGGATAGTTTGCCAGCAATTTGACGAATTTATGAGCGGCGAATCGCATAATCACGAGGCCGACCAATCCACCCGCTAACATCACTGCGAACTGTCCGGAGTTGATGCCGCCAATTTCACTGACACCGAACAAATCCAAATGAGGCAGCGTAATGGCCAACGCCACTGCCGCAAGCATCGAATCGATGGCAAACGCGATATCCGCCAATTCAACTTTCAATACCGTCATCCAGAAACCGGAGCCTTTTGTCGCTTCCGGCTCGATGGAATGTTCTTTCCCTTTTCGCTGATCGTAAATGTGCTTAAACGCGATGAACAGTAAATAAGCTGCCCCCAGTGCCTGAATTTGCCACACATCCACCAATATCGTGATCATAAACAACGCCGCAAAACGGAACACGAACGCCCCCATCAATCCGTAAAACAAGGCTTTTTTCTGCTGCTCTTTCGGCAAGTGCTTGACCATGACCGCCATAACGACCGCGTTGTCGGCAGCCAACAATCCCTCCAGCGCCACTAGCACCAAAAGAACCCATAAATACTCCAATAAAATCGCTTCCATCATTCATCCTCCTTTTAATTTTTGCCAACAAAAAAGACCCTTGCCTAATAAAAGGCAAAGGTCTCGCTAAGCAAAATTGTTTGCTATCACAACCGATGGCTACGAACCATGTAATGACGACTATGAAATAGGTTTCCCTACAGCTACTCCCCCTTGACATAAAGTCAAAGTCTATTGAGTTGTTATTAATAGTATAGCATCCGATAAAAGGAATTGGAGCCAAGAATTTGTCGAAACCATGGCGGACTTTTCAGTTAACTTATAAATGATGCTTTAAACCATCACCTATCGCTGTATGGTTAAGAAATGAATGTGGTAGGATATTCTTAACAAAAAAGGAGGTGTGTGCATTGGGAAGGGATTGATGAAAATTGGCGAAATCGCAAAATTGAGTGGCGTGTCCACGAGAACCATTGACTATTACACAAATTGTGGGCTGTTGGCTGTTGAACGGTCAGAAGCCAATTACCGGCTCTACCCTGACACCGTTCTGCACACCCTCGAACGGATTCAGTTTTTAAAAAAACAGCGCATGTCCATTGCCGAGATCCAAGAAATTCTTAAAGCGGGCGGCATGCCGGAAACAGAAGTGCTAATGGAAGATGTCATTGAAGAATTTGACTGCCTGCAGCGCAAGATTACGCGGCTGGAAGAACAATTGAAAGACGCACCCATTCATGTGAAAGTGCAAATCAGCAAAGCGCTGGAGAATAAAATGGCGGCGATCACCGCATTGCTCGCTTTGCTGTAATTAATTTTGGAGGTGAATCCCTTTTACAGGGAACATTAGTGGATATAATTACAATACTGAATTTAGTGCTATTGGTCATATTAATCGGTTTGACCGCCTTTTTCGTCGGAGCCGAATTTGCGGTCGTCAAAATCCGCATGTCCCGCCTTGACCAACTGATAGCAGAAGGAAACAAAAAAGCGATAACGGCCAAAAAAGTAGCCAGCAACCTGGACTATTACCTGTCCGCCTGCCAGCTGGGGATTACGGTAACTGCCCTTGGACTCGGGGCGCTCGGGAAACCGACCGTCGAGCGTCTGATGTATCCGATATTCGAATTCTTCGCCGTTTCCGATGCAGTGGCATCGGCGGCTTCCTATGCCATCGCATTTTTGCTTGTCACTTACTTGCACGTCGTGGTCGGAGAGATGGCGCCGAAAACTTTGGCAATCGAGTACGCCGAAAAAATGTCTTTGCTTCTCGCCCCGCCCCTTTACTGGTTCGGGAAAATCATGAAGCCATTTATCTGGGCTCTGAATGGTGCTGCCCAAGTTCTGTTGAGAGCATTTGGCGTACAGCCGGCCGGACAGGAACAGGCTTATTCGGAAGATGAACTGAAAATTGTCATGGCCCAAAGCCACGAAGGCGGGGCCATCAACGAAACCGAACTGTCCTATATGGAGAATGTCTTTACATTCGACGAACGCGCTGCCAAGGAAATCATGGTGCCCCGCACGGAACTGGTGACACTCGACAAGGATATGCCGCAGGAAGAAATCATCCAAGTACTGGATGAAAATAATTATACGCGCTACCCGGTTACGGAAGATGGCGACAAAGACCGCATCATCGGTTTTGTCAGCGCTAAAAAGATGCTTCCCCATATCGTGGCCGGCCGGCACTGGCAGCTTGCGGATTTTGTCCGGGAATTGCCGACGGTTTTTGAACAAACCGGCCTCCAGAACGCTCTTTTGAGAATGCAGCATGCCCATGTCCATATCGCCGTTGTGGCCGATGAATACGGCGGCACCGCGGGGATGATTACGCTGGAAGACATCCTGGAAGAAATCGTCGGCGAAATCCGCGACGAATTTGATGCCGATGAACAGCCGGATATCAGCCAAATCAGTGAAGACCAGTACTTGATCAATGGACGGGTCTTGTTAAAAGATCTGGAGGAGCGTTTCGGCTTAATCTTTGATGAAAGCGAAGACATCGACACCATCGGCGGCTGGATTCATTACAGAAGCATGGGTGAAGTCCAACCCGGCGATACGCTCAGCAAAGACAACACCTTATGGACCGTCACCGAAATGGACCACCAGCAGATCAAACAAGTCATGTTCCATCAGGAACTCTCTTAAGTTTGGAAACAGCTTATAAATGGAAGGAATTAATAATTGGAGGTGAATCCCTCATTGCGAGGGAACCATATTGGATGGACAAATAACAATCAACTTACTGCTCATCGTACTGATGATTCTCGCGACCGCGTTCTTCGTCGGTGCCGAGTTCGCCATCTTGAAGGTGCGCATGTCCAGGATCGACCAACTGATTTCAGAAGGCAATAAAAAAGCAGTACGTGCCAAAGAAGTGGCAAATAAACTGGATTACTATTTGTCAGCCTGCCAGATCGGAATCACCATAACGGCCCTGATACTCGGGGCATTAGGGGAACCGACAGTCGAGCGCCTGCTGCATCCGGCATTTGAGTACTTTGCGGTGCCGGAAGCCTTGGCTACTGCCCTTTCTTACGCAATCGCTCTAGGAATCGTGACATTCTTGCACGTGGTCATCGGAGAACTGGCGCCGAAAACTTTAGCGATTCAGTTTGCTGAACGGATGACATTGCTGCTGGCTCCTCCGCTTTACTGGTTCGGAAAAATCATGAATCCATTTATTTGGCTGATGAACGGGTCTGCCCGTTTGTTATTAAAACTTTTCAAAGTCGAGCCATCAGGACATGAAGAAGCCCATTCGGAAGAAGAACTGAAGCTCATCATGGCGGAAAGCTATAAAAGCGGCGAAATCAACCAGACCGAATTGACGTATTTAAAGAACATTTTCGCGTTTGATGACCGCATTGTCAAAAACATCATGATTCCGCGCGATCAAATGGTGACGGTCGATCAAGGACTATCACGCACGGAATTTTTTGAAGCACTGGATGAACACGAATACACACGTTACCCGGTCACTGAAGGCGGCAACAAAGACCGCATTCTCGGCTTTATCAATACGAAAGAGCTGCTGACCAGCATGGCTGCCGGAAGAACGGAGGAGCCGGAGTCATTCATCCACAAAATGACAAGTTTCCCGGAAACCACACCGATCCAAAAAGTCCTGACGAAAATGCAGCAAAGCCGGATTCATATGGCCGTTGTAACGGGCAAAGACAGCCGCACTGTCGGACTCGTGACGATGGAAGATATTTTAGAGGAAATCGTCGGTGAAATCAGCGATGAATCCATCAGCATTGACCCAGCTTAAAATTTAAATTCTAGACACGCAAAAGAAGAGGTTGCCGATTGGCAATCTCTTCTTTTTTTGATTTCCAGCACTAATGCCAGCGTTGTTCACCAATACGTTTACCGTTCCGAATGCATTTTCCGGCTGTTCCATAACCGTAGCCCGTCCGCTTCGCTGGTAACGTTCTGTTTGACGAACAGCGCATTGCCAACGATTGCCTAGAGGAGCTGCAGTCTTAAAAAAATCTTGCATAATGATAAAAACCCGCCGATTTAGCCGGCGGGCACTGGATATGTGGACAGTTTCATCCGGAACCGGGGATAACTTTCCTGTTTCGTCAGTCTTTTAGGGTTTATCCACATGTGGATAAGCTGTATAGGAAGGGACTAGTCTTCGTCCACAGGTTACAGGCAAATTAAACGCTGCAAAATCCATTTTATGAACCCTTCAAATCGAAAATCATTTCTTTAAATTATAGAGATTTTCCTAAATTATTATAGAAGAGACGAGAAAAAATAATTCTTTAATGTATAGAATTTCTTCATATTATCACTGATGATTTCATGTTGATCTGCTTGGATTGAACATACGTATTTTATCCCTCTACTTAATGGCTTCTAATTGATGCAACCGGCGATACTGTCCTGCAAAAAACAGCAGCGGGCTCTTGTCTTCAAGCTTCAAATCCAGCACTTTCCCGATGAACAAGGTATGGTCCCCTTCCACGTGGGTGGAGACGACTTCACAGGCGATTTGCGCCACGGCGCCCTCTAACACCGGGAGGCCCTGCAAGGTATCAAACAGAACCGGATCCTCTCCGGGACGGCCGGAGAAATGACGGGAATACTGTTCCTGATCTTCGCTTAAAATGTTCACCGCGAACTTTTTTGAAGCGCTTACTTTTTCCAGAAACTTTGCCTTATGCCCGATTGAAATGACGACGAGCTTCGGATCTAGCGACACGGACATGAACCCGTTGGCGGTCATCCCGTGAGGGACACCTTCATTTTCCGTTGTCAACACCGTGACACCTGTCGCAAATTTCCCCATTGCATCTCTAAACAACCGATCATCCATCCTAATTCCTCCATTCATTTTTCGAATAACTTCATCTTAAATTATCATTCCCCTAATATCACTGTATTTTTTTATTGAAAATCGCAGAAGTTTTAGTTGTTTAATTCAAAACCCTGTAGCCCAACTGCATCCATACATTCCTCTATAGTTATAAAACAAAGCTTGCCCAATATACCTTGGGCAAGCTTTGTTTCATAACGCATTAAATTTGCCGCATCGACTGGTAATACTTTAATCAAAAGAAATTTCTTTGGACAATAACAATGTTTCGATGATAATTAATAAAAATGCAAAAGTTGTTGCATCTTTTAACTTTTTCCCTATGATAGCTTCAATTTTTTGCAGACGGTATTTAGTTCCGCCTATTGAAAGCGATAAATCCATCATCGTCTTCTCTAACTTCTGATTGTTTTTCAAATAAATATAAAGAGTGTAAAGCAATGTCCTGCTTTTTTCATCAGGATCCAGTAAACTTTTTAATTCTTGTTTAGCTACTTGACGCAAAGTTTCCGGCTTCAAGTTTTCCAGTAAGGAACTATATATCCCTAACTCGCTGTAATAAATAAATTTGTCTTTCGTTGGAAAATTCATTGCTTTCTCCGCTTCTGCTAAACTAACCTTGAAATCATGCAACTCGATAAATTTATTGCTGATGCCCACTTTGCAGTTGAAACTTTGCAGAGCATTATTTAATAAGCTTTTTACGTTATCCATATACTTTTGCTGTGGTTCCAAATTATATAAAAACAACACAATATAACGATCTTTTTTACTAAGCATGCCTGTTAATTGATATTTTTTCAGTTCTCTGGATAGGTTTAAAATAATTTGATAGGCGTCTATTGGTACATTACTATTTTCTTTAATATCAATGGCTAATGTGCAAAACGCAGGCGAAATTTTAGGCTCTATATAATTTGCATGCAAATACATTTCTCCATTGTCTTTAAAGTGGTTATAAATCATCCTTTCTAAAAAGTTGATCTTAAAGCGTTCTGTTGTTTCAAAACTAATTTTTTCATACAAGAAACAAACACTGCTTGCAACCGCTAAACGCTCCAGATAAACGAGATCATTTTGCGTCAATTCGTTATCTTTGGGATAAACAAAGCAGCAATACGCAAACGTTTCTTGGTCTACATAGATCGGTGCCATATGTAATTTATAACTCTTCTGTAAGTGCACTTTTGTATGTTTGTTCGATTTTATAACTTTTGCCCATTCAATAGTACTAATGTTTTCATGGCCTATGTTTTCTATTACTTCTCCATTTAAATTAACGATAAAGATGGGGATTTTCAATATCGTATAAGCCGTTTCAAGTAATTTGGACAGATCGTTTTTTTGAGCAATTGTATCCGTTATCTTACTATGGAAGTTATTCACTTCGTTAAGCTGCATTGTTTTTTTAAGCAGCTTGTCATACGTCATTTCAAGCTCCTCAATAAATTTATCATCCTCATAGATATCTAATACTTCACCATTACTTTCCCAGTATTTACGTGTATTTACGTTATAGGTGCAATGTTCATCTCCTTTCGATCGGCATGTCAGCTCTTTCACAAAAATATCTTCCTCCAAAACGACTGTTAATACGCCGCTTATAAAACCGCTGATAATGTAACATGAGCACTCATTTACTTTCCCAAAATCTTGTAAATGGCTTTCAACTTCGAAAGAGCCGTGCCACATGCCGGAAAAATTTTTAAAGATCATGTCTTCTTCTGGCTTTTGAACTACACCATACTTCGTAAGCTGCGAGATATGCCCCGTATCGATATGTAAGAGTTCCGCTAACTGTAAAGCTTCTATTCTATTTTTACCCGTTTCCAGAAGCGCTTTTCCTGTCTCCAGCCCCAGATCTTTTCCGAATCGCAGCAAAAACTTCCCTGCCTTTTTCTGTCCCAAATTTTCAAATAAGGTTTTGCGAAGCAGATTGATCAGGCTGGTTGTAATGATTAAACCCGATTGTTTTTCCATTTTTAACTTGTCCATTCTATTTCCCCTTCCTCCCTTGGATTAAATTCTTTTATATTTATCGGAATATTATGAACCTTTTTTCTGTATTATACGCTATTTTAAGTAAAAAACGATATATGATTCATAGCTTTAGTTATATATATTGAAAGCGTATTCAAATTTGAAAGGGGTAATGAGATGAGCAACTATCAAGTAAAAGAATTGATTACAGAAGGATTTAAGACTGTTTACTGCCATGGCGGTGAAACAAACGCTGAAACATTAATTTTTTTGCATGGATCTGGCCCTGGCGCAAACGCTTTATCAAATTGGAAAAAAGCATTGAATGTTTTAAGCAGCAAATACCAGGTAATTGCACTGGATTTAGTGGGGTTTGGAAGCACCGAGCTGCCGGCTGATTTGAATATGACGTTTTGGGAATGGACCACATTGCGTGTAAAACAAATTCTGGCAATCATGGATTACCACAATATCGACAAAGCGCATCTTGTCGGCAATTCAATGGGTGGAGTCATTTCGTTAAATGCCGTCATGCATTCCCCCCAGCGCTTCGATAAAATGATTTTAATGGGAAGCGGCGGCGGTAAAACCAGCGGTCCGACAGCTGAAATTGTCCGTATGACGGGCTTCTTCAATGATCCGACCATAGAATCTTTCGGAAACTTAATTCGTTGGTTTATGTATGACGAGACGGTATTGGAAGACGACATTAACGACATTATCCGTACACGGTATGAAAATATTATGCGGCCGGAAGTCCGTGAATTATATCCGAAGTTATTTCCGAAGAATCCAGCAGAGATGCTGATCCCGCCAAGTGCGCTCCGCCGCATGACAAACCAAACATTATTAATCCATGGATATGAAGATCAGTTTGTTCCGAGAGAAGGAAGCTTGAGTTTACTCGAGCATATTCCAAATGCAGAACTTATTTTACTGAAACAATGCGGACACTGGGTACAAATTGAAAAATCTGACCGTTTCATCCAACTGGTCGATCAATTTATCGATCAGCGCAATCACCAATTAGCACTCATTTAATGCCAATTGACAGGAGGAATAGTATGCAAACACAAATAGCCAATAAAGAAATATATAGCCAGCTGATAAAAAGTGCGGAACATATCGGCCAGCTGGCTGAACAGGAAGTATTGATCGCAGAGCAAAATTGCACAATTTCCAAGAATGTTGTCAATGCAATTGTAGATGCCGGGATCAACAGATTGATCATTCCTAAAGAATATGGTTATCCGCAAATTGATTTTCCGACTTTCTCCGATTTAATTAAAAAAATTGGCTACTACAACTTGTCAGCCGCTTGGGTAACGTATTTCTACGCTTTGCACAATGCCTGGGTCGCTTTGCTTCCAAAGCACCGGATGGATGAAATCTACGCGCATGGCGGTTTATTGACCGATATTTTTGCACCGGTCGGCCGGCTGGAGGAAACGGAAGGCGGCGTCATTTTAAATGGCAAATGGAATTTTGTAAGCGGTATCAAATATTCTGACTGGGTAGCGGTAGGCGCACTGCGCTTCACTCCTGACAGCGATATGCCCTTGCATTTCCTCCTTGCTTTAAAAGTAGAGGATGTTGAAATCGTAGAGGACTGGGACTCTTTAGGGCTGCGCGGCTCAGGCAGCCATACCATCATCGTAAAAGATTTATTCGTCCCTTCCGACATGCTGATTGATTTAAGCGAAGTTACTGTAAATCGCAGGCCTAAAAATTTGGAAATCAGCGAAGACTATTTGTATTTCAACAAGCCATACTTCCCTGCCTTCTTCATCGGGTTTCCTTCCATGGCTGTCGGCGCTGCAGAACGCATAGTGGATGAATTTGTCCAGCGTGCTAAAAATCGTATACGCTTTGATGGCACAAATGAAGGACAATCGCCAAGCAGCCAGCGTGTTGCAGGCGAATTAAAGATGAAGCTAAAAGCTGTCCAATCATTGCTTCGTGATTATGTGGAAATGCTAGCAGAAGATGCCGGCCAGCATGACAATGCCGAATATAACATGATTCGTGTCCATATTATCAAAGAATGCGTCGAAATCGCAGTCCGGGCAACCTCTTCAATCGGAGCAAGCGGTTTAAAACGGGGCTCCGTTTTGGAAGTAATGACACGCGACTTGATCACCATCAGCACGCATATAACTTCATTATACGAAGATGGCATTTCAAATTTCGGTAAATTTATGTTTGACGTACCAAACAATTCAAGAGGCTAAGGGGGAAATTCAATGAATAAAAAATTCGATGCTTTACCGGAAATCGCAAAGTTAGGACATGTTGCTTTGGTTTCAAACGATCTTGAAAAGTCTTTATGGTTTTTCGAAGAAGTCGTGGGTTTAGAAAAAACAACAGAAGTTGATGGGGTCCATTACCTGCGGGCATGGGGAGATTTTGAACATCATACGCTCTCCATTAAAGCAGGTCCTGAACCTTCAGTAGATCATATTGCCTGGAAAGCAAAGCGCCCGGAAGATGTAAATAATTTCGCGGTTTTGCTGCGTGATGCCGGTGTAGATGTTACAGAAGTAGTTGCAGGGACCGAAACTGGACAAGGAGATGCGATTCGTTTCCAATTGCCATCCGGCCATCACTTTGAAATTTATTATCAAATGGAAAAACCTAAAGTTACCGATCCGAAACTGAAGTCTGTGCTGAAAAATCAGCCGTATAAAGCTTGGCGCAAAGGGGTATCACCTCGCCGCTTTGACCATGTGAATATTGCAACAAATGCTAAAGCTTCTGATATTGTGGATTTTTTAGCTGAAAACTTAGGCTTTAAAATTCGCGAATATATAAAATCTCCGGATGATCAAGTTGTAGCCGCATGGATGAGTGTGACAGCTTTAGTCCATGATATCGCCGTCATGTCTAACCCGGTCTTCGATACATCTCATGAACTGCATCATATTTCTTATTGGTCAGATAATGCGCAGGACATTTTACGCGCCGCCGATATTTTGCGTGAAAACGGCGTTCACTTCGTTGGCCCTGGCAAACATGGCATTTCGCAAGCCATGTATGTGTATACTACCGATCCAGGCAGCGGCGTGCGGTTGGAACTATTCTCCAATAGCTATTTAATTTTAGATCCTGACTGGGAACCTGTGGAATGGAGCTTGGAAGAAATGCAAGTCGGCTTCACTTATTGGGGTGAACAAGCCGCAGCTGGCGAAGACGCAAATACCACCATCAATGCCGGCAGTCCAATTGAACAAGCTATTAAATAATTCTAAGGATATTTTAGCGGTGGCCGTCCTGCAAATGGACGACCCCGCTAAAATTCTGTTCTTATATAAGTTGAACTACTAATTTACAGCAGCAGATATTCTGCCAATCAGCTCCGCTTACTGCAGGCAAGGCCAAGTCTTTGTGACGAAGAAACAGCGCCCTCCAAGGCATACAGTTGCGGCAGACAAAAATACTCTGATGACTGGATTCAAGTCATTAGGGTATTTTTTGAATTTAACAGGGATGAAATTAATTGTATAATTATAGAAGGAAATTAAAATAAAATTACTTTTTCCATAAAACGTTTTGTGGAATCTACCTTGAAATGAAAGGGTGTCTTATAATAGACTGGATATTGAACCCTCAGTTCGGCTGACCCACATTCTTCGGTCACGAAGCTGAATCCACAATGTCTAAAATAAAACCCTTAGATCCCAACCTTTTTTGAAGCGGCGGGTTTAAGGGTCTTGTACATCTTCTATTTTGATAGTTTCAAGCTATTCAAGTAATCGATTAGTTCCGCCACTTACTTCATCCGGAAGAAACTTACTCTTAATTAAGTGTTGCCATACTCGAAGGCCTCCTTAGAAAAAATATCGATTATTGAAAAATTTAAGTAATGCTACATGAAAAGCCCCTTAATAATAAAGAGTTTTTTTGACGCTCAACTTTCAAGAGTTAACCTTTTAAACTCATACTTTCTTTTTCTTCTTTATCTTTTTCAAGATGTTCAAAGGTATTTATAACAGTGCGTGTTAGAATTTCGATTCCAGTCAGCATACTTTCTTGCTCAAATGTCATTTTCGGATGATGAAGCCCAGGTGCTAAACCGCATCCCAATCCCAGCATTGTCGCTTTGATTGTTGGTCGCTTCAGCGTGTAATAATGAAAATCCTCTCCGCCTGGAGTGAGAATCGGTGCAGTTAAAAATTCTTCTCCTACCGTATCAGCAATTGCTTCCGCCAATAATTTTACAGCAATTTCATCCACTTTCGCTGCTGCTATTTCAGATGCGATGTCATATGAAATCTGAACTTTTGAGAACTTAGCAACGAATTGAATCGCCCGATCTACTTCTTCTACTAAAGTTCCCATTAATTCATTAGTCTGTGCCCGCAGATCTATACTGAAAATTCCAGTACCCGGAATAATATTCGCCGATTCGCCTCCTGCATTGAACATCGTTATTTTTGCTGAATGCGGAATGGTTGAATCCAGATGAATGGAATGGATAGCATTTACAAGAAGAGCCATGACCTCGATGGCATTCTGCCCCTGGTTCGGCCGAGCTCCATGTGCATCATTTCCTAAAATAGAGCCTTTCAGCATCTTCGTTGCTCCATGCATGATGGCTGGAGCAGAAAAGCCATTTCCAATCTCTTGAATTGGACGCAAATGGACGCCGTATAAAAAGTCGATGTCATCTACGAGTCCCTTTTCAATGAATGACAAAGCACCTTTCCCTTTTTCTTCTGCCGGTTGGAAAAGTATTTTTAATCGACCGGATTTAGGAATTCCAAGTTTTTTTAAAACGAGCATTGTTCCAACCGCCATTGTCATGTGAGCATCATGTCCACAAGAATGGTTTGCCTGGTATTCTCCATCAACCTCTTGCCAAAGCGCATCAATATCTGTCCGTAAGCCGACAGTAGGCTCACCTGGACCAACGGTTACTATGAGTCCTGTGGAATCATTGAAAGTCTGCACTTCAAACCCTTCTTTTTCAAGCAATTCTTTCAAGTACTGAGTCGTTTTTTCTTCTTTCCAGCTGATTTCTGGATTTGCATGCAAATGGTGGAATACTTCTTCCACTATTGGTTTAATTTCCTGCAAAATTTCTTTCACTTTTCTTCACTCCTTTAGCAGAAAGAAGACCATCCCTGCAAATTCCTGCTGAAATGGTTTCTCCTTAAATAGTATTCGATTTCCGTTTTTCTTTTTAAACTATTAAGACGTCATTTTTTGCGGAATAATTTCTTCAATGCTTGTTGTGTATTTTTCCATTAATTCCATATTCGGATCATAGCCAATTCCTGGTGCAGTCGGAAGCGAAATGACTCCTTGTTCTACTACTACTTCAGGAGTAATGATATCTTCGTGCCAGTATCTTGAAGACGCGGCCGTATCCCCAGGCAGAGTAAAGTTCGGCAAACTCGATATGGCAATATTATGTGCCCGTCCAATTCCAGATTCCAGCATTCCTCCACACCACACTGGAATGTCTTGGCTTTGACAATAATCATGGATCCGTTTTGCTTCTGATAACCCTCCGACCCGGCCAATTTTTATATTTATAATTTTACAACTTCCGAGACCAATTGCCTTTTTTGCGTCTTCCAAAGAATGGATGCTTTCATCTAAACAAATTGGGGTTTGGATTTCTGGCTGCAGTTTTGAATGGTCAATGATGTCATCGTGCGCAAGAGGTTGTTCAATCATCATAAGATTAAACTCACTCATTTCTTTGAACAGTTCAACATCTTCTAATGTATAGGCAGAGTTTGCATCAGCCATCATTTTTATGTCCGGAAATTTTTCTCTAACTGCTTTCAGAATCACCATGTCGTTGCCCGGTTTAATTTTCAGCTTGATTCGCTTATACCCTTCCTCAAGAAATCCTTCCACCACTTTCAGCAATTCTTCCGTAGAGTCTTGGATGCCGATGCTCACGCCCACTTCAGTTTCACTCTTCGTGCCGCCAAGGGCAACATGCAATGGAACGTTATTTTCTTTTGCATAAAGATCCCAATAAGCTCCCTCTAGAGCCGATTTCGCCATATTGTTCCGACGGAAAGGCTTAAAAATTTCACTAAGTTCATCGGGATGCTTGATAGCTTTTTCATTAAGTAAGGCAGGAATTAAAATGTCTTTCAGCATTAATTCAACTGTCCCAACCGTTTCTTCACTGTACAAAGGTTTAGCTGATGCAACACATTCTCCATATCCAATATTGCTCTCTCCATGTAGCTCAACAATCATAAATTCTCTGTCCGTTTGGACTCCGAAACTAGTTTGAAATGGTGATAGTAAATCTAATTTCATCCTACGTAACACAATCTTATTAATCTCCAATATAACCACTCCTTCAAATTTTAATTATATAAATGACAGGCCACTTCATGACCGGGTATCTGGATTCGGGATTCCGGTTTTACCGTTTTACAGACATCCATGACAAATGGACAACGCGTATGGAAAACACATCCAGAAGGCGGGTTGATGGGGGAAGGTACATCCCCTTTAAGGATGATTCGTTCACGTTTTGCTCCTGGATTCGGCAATGGAATAGAAGACAATAAAGCTTTTGTATAGGGATGAAGCGGATTCGCAAATAATTCATCTGTAGGTGCCTTTTCCACCAGATGCCCCAAATACATCACACCAATCTCATCTGCAATATGGCGAACGACACTCAAATCATGAGAAATAAACAAGTAAGCTAAGCTGAATTCTTCCTGTATCTCCTGAAGCAAGTTTATGACTTGAGATTGAATAGACACGTCGAGAGCTGAAACTGGTTCATCCAATACAATGATATTCGGATTAAGTGCAAGTGCCCTGGCCAATCCAATCCGTTGCCTTTGCCCCCCGGAGAATTCATGGGGGTAACGAAAGTATTGATCCTGCCGTATTCCCGTCTTCTCCAATAAAGTCACTGCCATTTCCATACGATCCTGCTTCGATCCAATGTTGTGGATATTCATCGGTTCTTCAATTATTTCACCGATCCGTTTTTTGGGATTCAATGAAGAATGCGGATCTTGGAACACCATTTGCATTTCTTTTCGCATCTTCGTAAATTCTTTTTCTTTAATCTGAAAAATATCTCTCCCTTTGTAAAGAGCAGTTCCTTCAGTCGGTTCCGTCAATCTCAGCAAGGCTCTTCCAGAAGTACTTTTACCGCAACCGGATTCTCCAACCAGTCCAAGTGTCTTTTTTTCATATAAATTGAAATTCAAATCTTCTATGGCTTTTACATGTCCGACTGTTCGCCCGAAAGGAGAGTGAATCGGAAAATATTTTTTCAGTCCCTTGACTTGAAGCATGGGGGATTGTTGTTTCATGTAATCAGTTTCCATATCCAACTGCTTCATGCTGCAAAGCCTCCCCCTCTTCTATTTTTTCGTAATGCCAGCATCTTACTTTTTGGCTTGCATTGGCCTCCTTTAATATCGGCGCTTCGTTCAAGCATTTTTCATCAGCGAATACACAGCGCGGAGCAAACCGGCATCCTTTCGGAATATTGTGGAGAGAAGGCACCGTACCTGGAATCATATGCAGCTTCTGCGTTCGATCGCCATCTATTCTAGGTATGGACTTAATTAGCCCTTTAGTATACGGATGCAAGGGTTTTGTGAATAAGGAATTTACATCTGCCTCTTCAATCACTTGACCAAGATACATGACCACTACACGCGTACAAACTTCCGCTACGACTCCTAAATCGTGAGTGATCATCATGACGCTCATATTTGCTTCCTTTTTCAGATCATTGATCAAATCGATAATTTGTGCTTGGATGGTTACATCAAGTGCCGTCGTTGGCTCATCTGCAATGAGCAAACTCGGTTTACAGGATAGCGCCATTGCAATCATGACCCGCTGCCGCATTCCCCCTGAAATTTCATGCGGATATTCATGTACACGTTTTTCAGGAGATGGGATTCCAGTCAACTTCAGCATTTCAATGGCTTTCTCCATAGCTTGCTTTGCATTCAAATTCTGGTGAATCATAATCGATTCTGATATTTGATTGCCAATAGTAAAGACTGGATTTAGTGAAGTCATGGCATCCTGGAATATCATTGATACTTCGTTTCCTCGGATATCCCGCATCTTGTGTTCCGGAAGAGCCAACAAATTCTCACCTTTAAAGTTAATGGCTCCTTCGTAACGCGTCGATTTTTCATTCAGCAAGCGCATAATTGATTCAGCAGTAACACTTTTCCCACACCCTGACTCTCCAACAACGCCAAGCGTTTCTTCTGGAGCAATAGAAAAAGAAATTCCATCAACCGCTGTCACCGGGCCATTTTCAGTTGAAAAAATAGTTTTCAATCCATCGATTTCCAATAAATTCTGTTGGGTCATCTTTATCCTCCTTCCACTCCGTCGCTTTCCATCTTCAAAAGCAGAACGGCCTGAGGTTCAATTCTTGATCATTTGTTCGATTTACTTGAGTGAGGGTCCAGCAAGTCACGAAGGCCATCTCCGAAAAGGTTCAGTCCTAATACAGCCAGAATGATGAATGCGCCTGGAAAAACCGTCATCCACCAAGCATTGAATATCACAATTTTCCCGTCATAAAGTATGTTCCCCCAACTTGGTTCAGGCGCCGGGATTCCAGCTCCAAGGAAACTTAATGCGGCTTCCAAAATGATAGCAATCGCAAACACATAAGTTGTTTGTACGATCAGCGGAGACATAACATTCGGTACAATATGTCGCCAGATAATCCTAAAGGAACTTGCGCCTTGAGCTTTCATTGCTTCGATATAGGTTTGTTCTTTTATAACAAGTGCAGAAGAACGAACAATCCGTGCCATTGTCGGTATTTTCGCTATCGTCACCGCAATAACTACATTAATGGGCTGCGGTCCCAATACCGCCATGATAGCAACTGCAAGAAGAATATCTGGAAACGCCATCAAGGCGTCGCATATCCGCATCAGAATATGGTCTAGCACTGAATAGAAAGCAGCATACAGTCCGATAATCATACCAATTACCGCTGTTAGAATTGCTACTGAAAACCCAACCCCCATAGATACCTGTGCTCCCGAAGCTACCCGGCTGAACAAATCGCGTCCGAAATTGTCAGTCCCAAACCAATGCATGCCATCTGGCGCTTTCAGTCGATCCATCGGATCCAGCTCAAGCGGAGTAAACTGGCTGATCATCGGTCCAAACAGCGCAAACAAACTCAATATGATAAGCAGAACACTTCCAACTACAGCCGACTGGTTAGACCAAAAGCGGCGGAAAAACAAGCGTTTCTGCTCTTTTTTCAAATCATTCTTCATTACCTTTAAACCACTGACGCCAGCATCAGCTTTCACTTTTGCCTCTGTAGCCATTCATTTCATCTCCCTTCTATTTCCGGTTAAACCGGACTCTCGGATCTACGAGACCATACAGCAAATCGATGAGCAGATTCAGCAGCAGATATGCAAGTGCAATGATCAAGATGGTTCCTTGAATGACCGCATAATCTCTTCTGACGATAGCGTTAATCACCAATTGTCCGATGCCGGGCAAATTGAATACCGTTTCTGTGACCACGGCCCCGGTGATAAGAGATCCAAATGTTTCCCCGAGAATTGTTAGGATTGGAATGAAGGCATTTCTTAAAGCGTGCTTGTAAATGACTACGCGGTCTTTTACACCTTTCGCTTTGGCAGTTTTAATGTAGTTCATGCTTAGAATATCAATCATAGAGGAACGGCTCATACGGGAGATGACTGCTGCCTGAATAGCGCCAAGCGAAATGGCTGGAAGAATCATATACTGAAGATGATTCCATAAGCCATTGCTGATGGGGGCATATCCGGCAACTGGCAACCAATTAAGATTGACACCGAACAAGAGCATGAGTAACAGCGCCATTAGGAAGCTCGGCAGAGACAAACCAAGCATTGCAATGGTCATGAACAGTTGGTCGACATAAGTACCGCGACGTTTCGCAGCAATTACACCAATTGGAATAGCGATGGCAATCGAAATACTTTGTGCAAGCAGCGCAAGGGATAATGTCGGTCCAATATGACCAAGAAACGCTTCGAGCACTGGCATGTTCATGTAGATAGAATTACCGAAATCGCCTTGAAAAATCCCAGAAAACCATTGGATAAATTGCTCATAAATCGGTAAATTGAGGCCGAGTTCATCTCTAAGTTCCTGGACTTCCTGAGGGGTCGCTTCTTCTCCAAGCATGACGGACGCTGGATCACCCGGTATCAGGTGAATAATCATAAAAACGATAACCGATACAATGAGCAGGACCGGTATCATAGAAAGCATTCTCTTCAAAATATAGGATTTCACAGAATCTAACCTCCTAACACTGGGGTATAGAGTATAAAAGGGATCAACCTTCTATAGTTATAGAAGGTTGATGAGTACCCTTAGGCTATTACTCATTCAAGCCGACATTCCAGAAGTTCGGTCCGAGCATTTGGTTGTACCCCTGAAGTTTTTCGGAGTAACCTGATACTCGAGAGTTATGGCCCGTATTGATGATTGGAAGGTCCTCCCACATAATGGTCTGCACTTCAGCAGTAAGCGCCAAAGCTTTTTCTAGATCTTCCTCTACTTTTATTTCGCCAAGCAAACGGTCAATTTCGGAATTTTCTGTCCAGCCTGGCCAAGCTGTTTGGGAATCTAAGAATGCATACTGATTCGGCGTTGATGTTGTTGAGAATCCGGTAAAGAACATATCGTATGCTTCAGGATCATCGCGCCGTTCTAATAGCGTCGGCCAGTCGTAGACGTCCAGTTTCGTAGTTATGCCAAGTTCTTCGAGTTGTTGCTGCGTAGCTACGGCCGCATTGTAATGATGCTCATAGTCGCGGCTTGTCAGAATAACCACTTCTTCCCCTTTATAGCCAGCTTCTTTTAATAAAGCTTTTGCTTTCTCCATATCTTTTTGGTTATAGTTCTCTTTCCCGGCATCCGAATACCAGGCTTTTTGGCTCGGAAGAAACAAGCTGTTTTCCAATTGATAGAATTCCTTGTCAGTGAAAGCGGAGCTCATGATCACTTCCATATCAAGAGCAGCATTAACTGCCTGACGCATTTTTACATCACTGAAAACACCTTGCTTCTTGTTGAAGACTAGACCTTCAATTCCATATGGCCAAATATCAACCACACTACCCGGTGAGTTTTCAACTTGAGGAATTGAATCGTATGCTAACATATGAGCGAAATGGTATTGTCCGCTAATCAAGCCATTGACACGTGTGGAAGAATCGGGAACAAACTGCCAGTCAATTGCATCGACTAATGCTTCCTTCTTCCCGCCCAATCCGTCTGTTTCGTCCGTGTCCGGTACATAGTCATCAAATTTCTCAAACTTGATGACTTCGTCTTGTTTCCACTCGATGAATTTAAATGGTCCAGTTCCGATATACTCTGCGGCCCCTGTAGTTTCAGCACTTTCTGCTATATCTTTAGGCATGATAGCAGCGATTTTTCCTTGGTCAGCCAGAAAATACATAATAAGAGATGATGGTTCTGTTAAAGTTAATGTAACAGTTCTTTCATCTTCCACTGTCCATTGATGTTCACCAAGTTCTGCAGAGTCTTTCCCCCACTTTTCCATGGAAGCGACAATATCCTCTGCTGTCATGTCATTGCCATTATGAAATTTAACGCCTTCTCTAAGCTTGAATGTAATCGTTTTCCGGTCTTCACTCACTTCATAAGAATCCGCCAATTGCGGTATCACTTCATAGTTGCTATCTAAAGTTACCAGTGCTTCATAAATCAATTTCGCAGCGTCACGAGTAGCGTCAGCAGTTGTTGCATGTGGATCTAAGGTCTGTGGCTGTGTTGGATAAGCCACTTTTATTGTGCCGCCAGTCGCTTTTACAGCGTCCGTACCTTCTTTGGCTTCCTTGTCTGAAGCTGTGTTCTCCGAACTGCAACCCATGAAAAATATAGAAATTAAAAGTAAAATCATTATGAAAAAGTAAGATTTTCTGTTTAAATTCATTTTAATTCCTCCTTTTTATTGAAAATGAATATATTCGAAAAAATTTACTCCCCCCTTTGTTGTCAGAAAGTTCAGACTTGTTAATTATTATATTGAAGCCTATACTTTATTGCAACAAGAAATATTGTTAAAACTTTAAGAAAGTGAGAAAGAGCTTATGATACCAACCTATGAATTAAAAACAAAAAACAAATTCCCAGAGCTTACAAAAGGATTAAAGAAAGTTGCAGATGCTCTTTTAAATGATTCTTCAATCTTTGCACGCCATTCAGCAAAACAGATTGGAGAAATCATTGGTGTAAGTGAAACTATGGTCATTCGGTTCTGCGTTTCCATCGGTTATCAAGGTTTCAGTGAACTTCAAAAAGATGTACGCAATTATCTTCTACTTCAAACTAAAGAAGATTCTAATGAGCAGAATATAGAAATTTCTCAGCTGAACAATTTCGCAAAACACATTAAAGCAGATATCGATCTTTTGAAAAATAATATCCGGACCTTGGATACTGAGAAATTCGAAGACATTGTCGAAACAATTATTAAAAGTGAACGGATTGTCATTGCTGGATATTATCAATCTTTTACTTTCGCACATTGGCTGTTTTTCAATTTAAACTATACTCTTGGCAATGCGTCATTGTACCGGCCGGAAACTGATGCTCTCGTTTTTGATTTCCTGCCTGATAATTCATGTGTTATCGTATTTTCATTCTCGCGATATGCTTTGGACACTATTCGCTTTGCAGAAGATGCCAAGAAAAAGGGCGTCAAAGTCATCGCTTTTACGGATTCACGTCTTGCACCGATTGTCGACCATGCCGACATCGTTGCACTTGTTGAAGATAGTAATCAATCACTTTTCGATAAAGGACCTGTTACCATGTCCTTGATAAATTCTATTCTTCGGGAAGTAATGAAACGCGCTGAGAAGAAAGTTACAAATAGCGATAAGTTCAAGTACTTCTTGAAAGAAAAGACTTAAAATAACTCAAAAAGGCTGTATGGAAATTCGGTTCATACCGAATTTCCATACAGCCTTAATTTTTATGCTTTTCAGAAAAGGTACTTATGGGAAATCAGCAAGAGCAGCATACTTTTTAGTGCACAAAGATTGTCCATGTACCGTTTGAAATTCAAGCTGCGTTTTATTCGAAGCGAAAAATCTGGTGACTCTGTAAAATGAACTAGAGTCGCATTCCCTTTACTTATCCGCTTCTTCTTGCAGCTCTTTTGTCACCCATCTCAAAACAATAACATTCCGTTGCTTATCCACATGTGGATAAGTTTATTAAGTGTTTTCCCTTCTCTATCTACAAATAAAAAAACCCGCAGCCCTGAGCCTCCGGGTTTTTTTATTTTGAAACCTTCAAGCCGTTCAAATGATCGATCAGCTCTTCAAGCGGCATGTCCGCCATCGAAGACAAGCGGTGTTCGACTTCACAGAAATCCATCGTACACGTCACTTCATTCGGCACGATGACGCATCCCATGTCTGCACGTTTTGCAGCCATCGCGCCATTCGCCGAATCTTCGAATGCCACGCATTCTTCCGGACGAAGCCCCAGACATTCTGCCGCTTGTACGTACAGGGCAGGGTCCGGTTTCACTTTCTCGACATCGTCGGACGTCCGGATGCACTCAAAGTAATCGAACAGCCCAAGGTTTTTCAGGTACTTGGAAACCCATTCATAATCGGAACTGGAAGCGAGGCCTATTTTCAAGCCGAGCTCTTTTGCGGCCTTCAAATAATCCTCTACGCCGTCGCGCGCTTTTTCCTCCATTAGTTTCACGTGAAACTTTTCTACTAACCGTTCCTGCAATTCTTTGTGCTCGATTTCCTGCTCAATCAGTTCTTCGAGATAGTGAAACGGCGAAAAGCCGGTCTGCGTCCCGATCTCCTGCTGCCAGCGCTCAATCGGCAATTCGCTGCCGTATTCCGCAAACATTTCCTGCAAGATCCGGTAATGGTGCGTTTCGGTGTCGAGTATGAGTCCATCAAAATCGAAAATGATTCCTTTGATCATGGTGCAACTTCCTTTCTATAGAGAAGAAACTCTTCTTCCATATCTGCTTTACTCTTATCATTCACCAAAAGCTTTACAATAAAACAATCCGCATTGAATTAATTCCCTCTCTCCGAGCTCATCCTGTATGATGAAAAAAAGAGGTGACGATATGATTTTTCTGATTGTCTGGCTCGTCCTGATCGGCTACGCTGCATTTCTGGCACCCGGCGAAGACCCGGATCCCGTGTTTTCAAAGATTCTGAGCGGCCAATGGGATGACATCGATCCGCTCGTGTTTGCCGTCTTCAATTCACTCGGCCTGTTCCCGCTCGTATTCCTGACCATTCTGCTCTTGCACGACCGCCAAAGATGGCCAGCGTGGCCGTTTGCTCTCTTGTCTCTTGGAATCGGCGCTTTCTCACTTCTGCCGTATTTCGCATTCGGCGACCGGCCGGCGAAAAACAGAACCAAAGTCCGGACGCCGCGCTGGCTCATGCGCTTTCTGTCTTCCCGTTTCTGGCTCATCCTCCTGATGCTGATGTGGGCAGGCAACCTCCTGACACTGCTCCAGGGATTTTCGCCGGAAGCTTACCGTAAGGCTTTCTTCGCCTCCAGTCTGGTGTCCGTCATGACCGTCGACTGGTTTGTCCTGTGGGGCTTGTCCGTTTACGCCGTCAACCGGTACTGCCCAGAGGCGAAAGCAAAAGGGCTTGCATGGATTCCGATTCTCGGGCCGGTGCTCGTGATGTGGGTGAATAAGAAAAAATCGTCTTGAAAATAAAAACAGCACGCGGATTCATCAATGAGCATCAAGGACCTGATGAAGCTGCGTGCTGTTTATGCCTATTCAGTTTACATACGTTATAAGTTATCCGAATTTTTCGCTATATCATTCTTATTGATTTCGCCTCGGATTATAATGGGATATAGGAGATCAAAACCAAAAGGAGGAATGGGAGTGGTGAAATTGATGGAAGGCAAAGCGGGACTGGTAACAGGAGCAGGATTGGGAATCGGCCGCGCCAGTGCGCTGGCATTTGCACGGGAAGGCGCAAAAGTCATGGTCTCGGACGTCAACGAAGAAAGCGGCAAAGAAACCGTGCGCATGATCGAAAAAGCGGGTGGTGCGGCGGCGTTCTTCCCTTGCGATGTGTCGAACGAAGACGACGTGGAAGCGCTGGTCGATGCGACTGTGGCCGAGTTCGGCAAACTGGATTTTGCCCACAATAACGCAGGAATCACGGCTTCCATCGCTCCCATCGCGGAATCCGACAGCGCCGACTTTGACCGGGTCATGAAGACCAATCTGTACGGCACTTATTATTCGATGAAGCACGAAGTGAGAGCGATGCTGAAAACCGGCGGAGGCGCCATCGTCAACACCTCTTCCGGTGCGGGGCTCGAAGGCGTGCAGAACATCGTTGACTACGTCGCGTCAAAATTCGGCATCAACGGCATGACTAAAACCGTGGCGCTGGAATATGGCCGGAAAGGCATCCGTGTGAATGCCCTCTGCCCCGGCATCACCTCGACGCCTGCCGTCGAAGGCTGGTTCGCTGCGGCGCCGGAACAAGCGGAAACCGTCAAGGCTACACTCCCTTCCGGCAATCTTGCCACTCCGGAAGACGTGGGCAATGCAGCCGTGTTCCTTTGTTCGGATCTCGCCGGCCAGATCAGCGGTGTTATGCTGCCGATCGATGGCGGTTTTACAGCTGGGAAACTGCAGAAATAAGATTCCGAAGTTATTACGACATATGAAAAGAGCGCACGTAATTGTGCGCTCCTTCACTTAAACCGTATTTGATATCAAGGCGCGGAAGTCTCCGGCTGCAGTTCCGGATTTTCCGCCGGATCTTTAGCGGTCTTCGTCACATCATCGAGGTGATCCAAGCGCCGGTTTTTCGTTTCCGGGAAGACCCAGGCCCACATCGCCAGCAGCATGAATAATCCTGCACCGCCCAGTATAATCGGCTGATAGCCGTAGACCGGAAATACCGCTGCCGTGATCAACGGCGGGAAAGCGGATAATCCGCGTCCGATCTGCAAAGCCCATGAAATCCCCGTAGCCCGCACATCGGTCGGGAAAATTTCACTGAACAGCGAGCCGAATACAGAGGCACCATTGGAACCGAAGTACAGGAAGAAAATAGGCACGAGAATCCATAAAGAGTTGATCAAGCTTGCCCAAGTAAAGTAAAGGGCCAGCCCGCCAAGTGCCGCGACAAACGCCAAATAGCTCAATGTAATTTTTCTGCCCCATTTATCGGTTGTATAGCCTGCAATGAAAGAACCGACCAGACCTGCAAAGGCTGTAAAGAACAGCCACCAGCCGGCAGCCCCCATCTCGAATCCTTCGTATTTCACTAAGTAGGTCGGAAGGAAATTGGTAATGCCGTAGTAAGCGAAATATTGCAGCACCGCTGCTATTAACGCAATGGTGAAGGGCTTCCAGAATCTTCTGAGGCCGTATTTTTTACGCCAATCCACTTTTTCAAGCGATTTTTGCTTCTTCACATCGGCTTCCCATACCTTCGACTCTTCTACATCTCTCCTGAGCCAAAGAGCGAATAGAATCGGCAGGGCTGAAATGATGAAGGTCATGCGCCAGCCGATTAAAGGAAGGATGAAGCCTCCCACTGTAGCCCCCAGGAAAATCCCCATATAAGCGCCGCCATATAACATACTGCTCCAGAATCCGCGTTGTCTGGAAGGCACAGACTCACTGACAAGCGCCTGCGCCGCACCATATTCCCCGCCTAAGCCAAACCCGGCAATGGCCGTCCAGAAAATCAGCCATTCATAATCGAATGTAAATCCGCGCATCAATGTTGCTAAACAGAAAATCACCAAAGTGGCGATCAGGATTTTCTTCCGCCCTATCCGGTCCCCCAAATATCCGAAGACAACGCCGCCAACGGCTAAGAAAGCCAGTTGAACAGAAAAAACAGCCGCCACTTGTGCAGTTGATAAGTCCAATGCTGCTGCCATCGGAATGACGAGGAAGCTCAAAACAAATATTTCGTAATAATCAAAGATCCAGCCAATATATGCACCAAAGAAAATTTTGTACTTCGCTTTATCCATTTTTTCGTTTTGCGGTTGAACGCTGCTTGTCATAAACGAGCCTCCCTATAATTGGTTTATAGAAAATACGCATGCCCTCTATGGTGTATGTCATGGCTGAATGTATGAATTTTTACTGCGAGATCCAGATTGCCGCTTTCCAGTTTTAAGCGCTATTCAGGTATTTTGACTTCTTCCTTAGCTTCAATAGATAAGTATTTTTCTTCCCACTCATTTATTTGGCTCAGTTTAAATAACTTTTGGCGGTCTTCCCAGGAACAAATAGCCTCATTCAAGTTTTTCTGGGAGCCATCGGCATGCAGCACGCTTAATGCCTGTTTCATGCCTTGGATCGATGCCCGCAAAGCGGTATTGGCACAAAGCACGATCTGATAGCCCAGATCTTCCGCTTCTTTCAGGCTGATCAGCGGCGTCTTGGCTCCTTCAACCAAATTGATCAGCTGAGGAATGCCTTGCAGTGAACTTGTAATCGCTTTCATTTGTTCCAAAGAAGTCGGAGCTTCTATGAATAACACATCCGCGCCAGCTTCTTTATAGGCTCTTGCCCGGTCAATCGCATCGTCCAGCCCGTTAACAGCCAAAGCATCTGTCCTGGCAATGATCACAAGGTTTTCATCTTTGCGCGCATCTACTATGGCGTGAATTTTGTTGACCATTTCTTCTTTGGAGATGACATTTTTATTGTTGAAATGCCCGCATTTCTTTGGAGACACTTGGTCTTCAATCTGCATCCCGGCCACTCCGGCACGTTCAAATTCCCGCACTGTGCGGATGACATTGAGGGCATTGCCGAATCCCGTATCAATATCGGCGATCACCGGAATATTCGTCACATCGGTTATGCGCGCGACAATATCGACCGCTTCCTTCATGCTGGTCAGCCCTACATCCGCCCATCCAAGCTGGGCATTCGAAATCCCGGCGCCTGTAGCGTAGACTGCCTGAAAACCCAGTTCTTCAATGAGAAGAGCTGACACTGCGTCATATGCCCCGGGCAGCATAAACGAATCGGGTGCATTAATCAGTTCCCGCAGCCGTATTCTTTTATCCATTAAATGACCTCCTCTTTTTAAGGTGCATCCACCAGTTTAAGATGGCGCTGAATGGAATGGACCGCCGCTTCCAAGCTGTTCCGGATATGCTCCCTCATCAGGATTTCGGCTTGTTCCCCGTCTTTTTGTTCGATGACTTTATAAAGGGCCAAATGCTCTTCAGCTGCCGCAGAACTGCGGGATTTGCTGGTTTTCGGGCCAAGGCTACGGTAGCGCATGATATGGTCATTCATATTGTTCAGGATTTTCACCACCGTGCGGTTGCCGCTGACATCGTACAACATATGGTGAAACTTGTCCCCGTAGAAAATCACTTTTTCACTGTCGCCTTGTTCAGCAGAGCGGATCAACAGCTCGGTCAGGAATTTCAGTTCGTCCAGTTCACCGGAAGTGATTTTCATCGCCGCTTCTTTGGCGACCACCCCTTCCAGCAAGCTCCGTACGGTAAAAATCTCTTTTGCCTCTTCTACGGATACGGGCGCCACTCGGATGCGGCCGTTCGGCATCCGTACAATCAATTCTTCCAATTCGATGCGGTTCAGCGCTTCACGGATCGGCGTCCGGCTGATGCTGAGCTTTTCAGCCAGCGCTTTTTCATTGACCTGCTGGGAAGGCTCTAAATCACCCGAAATAATGAGCTTTTTCAGTTCCATATAAACAAAATCTTTTGCCGAGTACCTTTTACTGTCCATTGAGGAAAGATCCATGGTAAATCTCCTCTCCTTTTCAGGCTATAATTGTATACACTTACACCTTAATGCAATTAAACAATTATCTAAAATGAATGTCAACAATTTTCTGATAATTTAATTCGAATTTTCCATCAACAATAAAAAGGCACCGCATGGAGCGGTGCCTTTTGGTTTGCGTAATATAATGGTTGTTAAACTGGTAAGAGCTTATGCCGAGTCTAAAAACAATGGGCTCTCCTTTTACTCTGATCACCGGGAATTATTCGAATAAAGGGCTTACCGGCTTTTCGTTATGGACGTGTTCGATCGCTTCAGCCAATAGAGGGGCCACTGAAAGAATCGTCATTTTTGGAATGCGCTTCTCCTCGGGCAGATGGATTGTATTGGTAACAACCAGCTCCGTGACGGCCGACTCTTCGATTCTTTGAATCGCCAGGCCGGATAAGACCCCGTGTGTGCAGCAGGCATAGACAGCTTTAGCACCATTCTCCACCAGAACATTGGCAGCTAAAGAAATAGTGGCTGCGGTATCGATGATATCCACAATGATGATGACGTTCTTGTCTTGGATGTCCCCGACAATATTCACCACTTCGGGTTTGCCCGGCTGCATCCGGCGTTTATCAAGAAAGCCGATCGGAACATCCAGATGGTCTGCCAGCTTACGGGCTCTTCCCAAACCTCCGTTGTCCGGCGCTACGACAATCGCATTTTCCAATCCCTTATCATGGAGATGTTCTGCTAAAATCGTTCCGCCCAGCAGCTGATCTACCGGAATATCGAAGAATCCCTGGAGCTGCGGAGCGTGAAGATCCATTGTAATGATGCGGGTAGCCCCTGCTTTTTCCAGCATATTGGCCACCAATTTTGCGGTGATCGGCTCGCGGGAACTCGCTTTCCGGTCCTGGCGCGCATAGCCGTAATACGGAATAACTACAGCGATGCTTTCCGCAGATGCCCGCTTCAGCGCATCAATCATGATCAGCAGTTCCATGATGTGCTCATTTCCCGGCTGGGATGTCGACTGGACCAAAAAGACTTCTGCCCCTCGGACACTTTCTTCCAGGTTAATCTGGACTTCCCCGTCGCTGAAGCGCGTGATGGAACTTTTGCCCATCTCACAGCCCAGCAGATCGGCGATTTCCTGAGCCAATTCCGGATTTGAATTCAATGTGAAAAGTTTGAAGTTTTTTCTTAATTGATAAGGCAATGTTTAGTCCCCTCCGCAAAAAAATTGTTTGTACAAGTGAAAGCTGACTGGTTATTATGCCGGTTAACCAACTGGCATATGCCTGCAGCAGTTAGTTTTATGATACCTTTTTGAGGGGGCAATAGCCATAACTTAGTTGGTATTTTCACTTTGCTGAATAGTTTAATTGTGACAATCACGTATTCTTTTTGCTTAATCACTTTTTCTATTGCAGCATTCTTTCTCTTTTTTAACCCATACCTAAAATTCATATCATATAAAATTCAATGAGAAACCCTAACTTCCTTTGTTTATTTCAGCTCTTTTTATTTCAAAGGGGAGGCTTTTTTGTTCTTCTTGAATGAGTTTTTTGAAGAGATGCCGGTACTGCCAGAACAGGAAGATTGCCCGAATGAGGATATCCAGGGCAATGGCCAGCCAGATGCCGGCAATCCCGAGCCCGAAATAGATTCCCAACACGTAGATGCCGACAATCCGGATCAGCCACATGCCAATCGCCGTGCTGTACATCGGGCTTTTAGTGTCGCCGGCCCCTTGCAGCGCGCCGGTGAGCACCAACCCGACCGCCAGTGCCGGCTGGGCGAATGCATCAATGCGCAAGGCAACGGCCACCATCCGGACCGCTTCCGGATCTTGGGTAAACAAAGCCGCCAGCCAAGGGGCAAACAGGAACAGGAAGACGCCGATCACGCTCATGAACCCGACCGCCACCCCCATCGTCAACAGGCCGTATTGGTAAGCCTCTTTGATCTTGCCCGCCCCCAGATACTGGCCGACCAAGGTGGCGGCCGCGACCGCCAGCCCGTAGCCCGGCATGTACGAGAACATCTCGATGTTTCCGGCAATGGTGTGTGCCGCAAAGGTCTTCGTCCCGATTACCACAATCAGCCCGAAATACAGCACTTGCCCCAGGCGCATGATGAGCCGTTCGGCTGCTGCCGGGGCCGCCAGGGCGAACAGCGCGGAAAACATGGAGTGTGCCTCTGTTTTTTCCCAGAGGGAAAACGACACGGCCGACTTCTGGATGTAGGCATACAAAGCGAAGGTCCCGATGATCCGCACGATGACGGTGGCCCAGGCCGCTCCCGCCACACCCCAGCCGGTCCAATCACCAACCCCGAAAATCAGCACGTAATCCAGCGGGATGTGCAGCAGGTTGATGCCCCATGCGACATTCATGGGGGTTTTCGTATCTCCGGCGCCGCGGAGGATGCTGCCGAAGATGAGCATCAGCGAAATGAACACCGAAGGGATCCCCACGATCCGCAGATAGGTGGCGCCTTCCGCGACGACCCGTGCTTCCGCCCCGAACAAGCCGATCAAAAATTCCGCGAAAACCAACGTGAGCAGGCCGAAAAAAGCGCCGACGGCCAAGGCAATGACCATGGATTGTTTCGCCACCGCCTTCGCCTTCGCCATATCCCCGGCGCCGATGCTGCGGGCAATCAGGGAAGAAGCGGCAATCCCCACCGCCATAAAAATTGCCAGGTAGATAGCGAGCACGGCATTGGCGACGCCCACTGCCGTCACTTCCAACAAGCCCACTTTGGCAATGAACAAGGTGTCGACAAATCCCACGACGGTCTGCAGAATGTTTTCGATCATCGCCGGGACGGCGAGGAAGACGATGGCCAGCAGTTTTTCTTTCGTGCTCCGGTTTTCAACCAATCCTTGTGCAGTCATACCTCCCTCTCCTTTTTTAGCCATTTAAAGATGAAGCGAATCCGAAAAAAGATGACTCCGGCTCGATACCTTAGTCATCTCATCTCGTCGCAGTACAGGCTGCAGGGTGCTTTTATTAAACTGTCCATTAACTGGCGCTCCGTTCATATCACCTAAAGGTTTATGTTTTTTAACAGGCGTATAGAAAATCATGGAAATCATTCCGGCTATAGAGCTGCTAAGTTCTTCTTACCAGATAAGATTCACATTTGCTGGTAAGTGTAACTACAAAATACGCAATTCCCCAATACATCAAAGCAGCTACAATAAATGCTTCAACATAATATGAGTTTGAAGATGCGATGAGTCTCGCTTCAGCGAATATGTCAACCACTGTAATCATAAACCCTAACGAAATGGCCTTCATGACCACTAAAAACGCACTCCCGAACTCCGGCAAGGCCTCCACCAGCGCCTGTGGAGTGATGATTCTGCAAAATGTCTGGAAAGGGGTATATCCTAAGGACCGTGCAGCTTCTATTTGGCCATAATGCACCGACAGAAATGAAGCTCTGATGGTTTCCGCTTGGAATGCAGATACTGTCAGGGATACAGCAACGATGAGTATGACAATGGGCGACATATTATGAGGGTTGTAATCCAGGTTCAGTAAATTCGTAAAAAAGCTGACAACCCCAGGCAAGGAATAATACATGATAAAGATAAACACAATCAATGGAGTACCTCTCAGAAACAGCTTAAACAGCATAACAAGGTGCTGAAGCACAGGCACATTATATTCCTGGATCAAAGCCATCACAGTCCCTATTAAAATAGACAAGATAAATATAGTGACAGCCAAGGCAACAGTCTGCGGAACTACCGTCAATATTCCAAAAAAGTTCTCGACTAATATTTCAAAGTTAAGCATTTAAATCCCCCTTGCCTTAAGTCCCGAATCCAACTTGTATTTTCTTGTTTTCTTTTCAAACAGACGAACCATCCCATCCGAAAGAAAAGTAACAATAATGTAAATTACCGCAACGGCAATAAACACCTGCACCTGGTTCACACCGAACGATGCTGCCGCAATCAGCTCTGCGCGTCCCATGATATCCGCAACCCCGAGAGCAAAAACGAGCGAAGTATCGTGTATTAAGTGGATCAGGGCGTTGCCCCATCCAGGCAAAGCAACAGGCACGACTTGAGGAAGTATGACTCTAAAGAATTTGGTCATTGGCGTATAGCCTAAGCTGTCTGCAGCTTCGTGCTGCCCCTTGTCGACTGCTTTATATGCCGCTCTCAGGACTTCGGTAAGATAGCCGCCATGGTATAGGGTCAAAGCCAAAATAGCGGCGACAGTGGCACTCATATTGCTGACATTGATGCCGAAGTTCGCCATAAGGGGCGGCAAGGCATAATAAACAATGAACAACTGGATGATGATGGGGACACTTCGTGTAAACGATGAAATCACTACAGTAAATTGCTTGAGTACCGGTATATTCTTAACGTTGATCATGGTAAGCAATGCTCCAAGCAGTAATCCCAATACCGCGGACACCACTAAGATGATGAAAGTGATATGCGCCACTTTTAGCAATAAAGTCATGATTTCCAGTGTATTCGGTGCATCCATATCGATGATTCACCCCTTCATAAATAAATTTAATGCCCCATTATAAGTAAGTTCATTCTCTTTTCTTATAAGGGGCACAACCATCAGATGATTTATACCTTTTACTTCGTCACTTCATATTGGAATACATCTTCTCCATAATATTCATTGGAAATCTCAGAGAGTGTTCCATCTTCTCTTAATTCTTTCAATGCCTGGGTAACATCTTCTGCCAGCTGTTCATTTTGCTCTGATTTGTAAATCAGCATAATTGTTTCCCCTACATAAATAGGATCGGTTTCTTTCACTTTCAAACCAAGTTCTTCAATAACTTCATTCTGCCCCAAGTTAGCAGGACCGATAAAAGCATCATATTTGCCAGTGTCTATTTCTTTCAGACGCTGAGCGTATGGAATATCACCACTCGATTCCTTAAGTTCAAGTTTATGTTCAGGATTTTCTTTTTGCCAATCCATTACTACCCGTAAAGTCCCTCCTCCAGCTGTAAAAGGCGAGATGTTCTTTCCAACCAGATCCTCAAGCGATTCAATGCCACTGTCTTCTTTGACGTACATTTTTATCAGGCTTCTTCCAGTCGGCTCTTTCGGTACATAAAATTGCTCTTCACGTTCAGGAGTCGGATAGAATCCGCCGACATTGAGTTCATATTTCCCCGTTTTCAGGCCTGTTTCCTGGGCACTGTCAGCTACTGCCTGGATATTGAATTCATATCCTTCCAATTTTTTATCGATAGCCCTCAAAACATCCGGCTCATAACCCAGGATTTTGCCTTCCGTTGTTTGCCAGCTTAAATTCTTGGAAGTGGGAGGTGTAGTCACTTGTATTGTCCGTACGTCTCCGCTTGCTGCGCCGTCTGCTGCCGGTTCCCCGCCACATGCTGCTAATGTAAAAGCCGCTCCTAAAGCTAATAATGACACTGATAATTTTTTCAATAATAACATCCCCTTTTCAATTTTTATTGTCTGACTTCTACGGCTTCAGCTGTTTCTGCATAATAATTTTTCAAAAACTGTTTAGTTCTTTCATTTTGCGAGTTCTCGAAAATCTGTTCAGGCGGTCCTTCTTCAACAATTTTCCCTTTTTCCATAAATACAATTTTGTTTGATACTTTTCGCGCAAAATCCATTTCATGGGTAACCAGAAGAATGGTTACACCCGTTTTCGCCACTCTTTCGATAACCTTCAGCACTTCAGTCACCAGCTCCGGATCGAGTGAAGATGTGGGTTCATCGAACAGAATCACTTCGGGTTCAACAGCTAAAGCTCTTGCAATGCTTACCCTTTGCTGCTGTCCCCCTGACAATCTGGATGGATATTCATTTTCTTTTTCCAGCAAGCCTACTTTTTCCAGCAAATCGATGCTTTTCTCATACGCTTCTTTTTTCGACTTTTTCTGGACGGCAATTTGGGCATCCATCACATTTTCTACAACTGTTTTGTTTTTAAACAGATTAAATTGCTGGAAAACCATTGCCGTGTTGCGTCTCAGCTGAAGGATTTCTTTTTTGTTGATGTTCTTAAAGTCCACGCTCAGGTTTGACAGCTGCATCTGGCCTTCGTCTGGTTCAACCAGGTAATTGATGCATTTCAATATGGTTGTCTTACCCGTACCACTCGGTCCTATAAAAGTGACAACATCCCCTTTGTTGACAGTTAAGTCAACGCCTTTTAAAACTTCTACATCCCCAAATGACACTTTCAAATTCTGGATATCCAACATTTGAAAATCTCCCCCTTTCGATTACCTGTTCCTGTCCTTGAAAAAAGCTATGAATCGATCTTTTAAAACGGCAGGTTGCCGGTCTATAGATTTTCTCTTTTAGATTTTTTCAATCAGCCCTCCATAACTGGAGAGTTCTTCGAAAGTTATATTCTCGAGATTAACGCCTTCTTTTCTGTAATCCACTGCCGACAATAAAGAGGTGATATCAATAAGTGAATCTGTGTAAGGTATTTCAATGCCCGCTTTCTTGGCGATTTCTGAAATTGCCACTAAACCGAAAGGAATGTCTTCAGTAAAGTACCGATGCTTCAGAGTAGTCGGGCCGGCTCCTTCCGGGAACAAACTCGGCAGCGCCTCATATAAGCTGGAATACTCGGTTCCATAGAAGTCATTCAAAATGGTCAGGATGTCTTTTGTTTCTACATGGAACAAATCAGCTATTTTTCTTCTTTCATCATCAACTTTTTCAATGTATCTGATGGTCAAAGGAGATATGCCTTCTGGATAAAATTGAAATTCCTGCGCATCATCTATCCTGCTGGCATTAAATACGGATATTGGCACGTGAACCACAACGTTAGAATTGTTCAAAGAAGTTTCAAATACATTTTTTGAAGGAACCAGATGCGGGAATCGCTCAAGAAATTTTGGCGGCAATGATGGCTGTCCTTTTGAAGTAGCGAGTGTACTGACTAAGACGTTACTTTTAATCATTCTTACACTTACCGCCCCTTCTTCATCTGCATTGCTGATGAAAGGCTGTGCGCTTGTTTCTGCAATCGTGATATTTTTAATCTCGATATCTTCCCCAAGTATCTGTTTGCATTCAACAGCCCCCCAATATCCCGGGATAAACACGATTGTCTGATCGTTCTTTAATAAGGGCTTTAATTCTTTAATGATCGGTTTATGGCCATCAGCAGTAGTTGAAACAATAATAATTTCAGCATCCTGAACGACTTCTTCCATTGATGTGTACACTTCTAAATTTATGCTTCCAGAATAAACACCTTTTAGTTCTAATCCATTCCTGGAAATCCGGTCTGCTCTTTCCGCATCTCTTGTGAATAATTTGACCTTTTCTTCAGATAAAGCCAGATAGCCAGCTATTGCTTGACCCGTATTGCCGCCGCCAATCACTGCATATGTCATAGAAACACCTCTAAGTTTATTTTATTGTTCAATCATTTGATCTTACTCTCCAATTTGTTAGCGCTTTCATATTTTTCTACTGCTTTAACGACCACTTCCATCGCACCTATAATATGATTTTCAATTGCCAATTCTGCGTTAACTTTATCTCTTTTGATCATGAAATTAAGGATGAATTCGTGTTCAGCAGATGACGTTTCTATATCCACTCCGTGTTCATGGGCTAAATGTCTATATCTGTTGATCCGATCATTCAGCTGAAAAATGATATTGACAACCGTTGTATTTTCACTGATGGAGTAAATAGCGCTGTGAAATTTGCCGCCGAAGTTCTCAGTGTCTGCATAATTTTCGATTTTGGAAGTCAATTTAACCATTTCAGTCAGATAGGATAAATGCTCGATGTGCTCTTCAGTAAGATTATCGATTGCGTCTCCGATTAGGATTCCTTCTAATTTGCTGCGTATGACAAATAATTCTTTGACTTCTTTTATGGATATCGGAGCAACACTGAATGTCCCATTCGAATTGCGGACAACCAGCCCTTCTCCCTCAAGCCTTTGCAAAGCTTCTCTAAGCGGGGTTCTGCTTATCCCCAACTCTTTCCCCAACTCCCCATTCACAATGGCTTGGCCTGGTTCGAGTAAACAGTTGATGATTTTTTCTTTGATCTGCTCATAAACGATATCTTTGGCTGAAATCCTGCTCAAACTATTTTCCATCGTTTTAAAAATGATTTCCACCTCCCTTGCATAAATTAATATCTGTATACAAATATTATAGCGTACAGATTTTCAATTACAATGAATATTTAGAATTTTCTATAAACATTTTAGTTTGGACTATTCCATACATTCTATAGATGATCGAGACTCCTTGATTGAGTTCTTTGGGCATAGAATTGTACGAGTGAACATAAAGGAAATGAAATTAAAAAAAGATGACTTCGGCACAATACCGAAGTCATCTTTTCGCAGCGCAGCTGCATGGAGATTTTATTAAATTGTCCATTAAAAAGGGTCAGTTCAAGAAGGAAAATCGGCTGCTTTTTATAGCTTATGTCCCAACTTGAATCTAAATCATACAGACTGGGCAGCTTTATCTACAGAGTCCACTGCATCCGGACTTTTTTTGGATTTGAAACTTACCGCAAACAGGATGCCAAGAACGAGGGTGTAGGCGGCGAAAACCAGCCAGATGCTCTGCCAGTCTTTGATGCCGTCCACCGTTAAATAATCCACTACTCTTCCGCTGATCACCGCTCCCAAATAAGCGCCGAGCCCGTTCACCATGGTCATGAATAATCCCTGGGCACTCCCGCGAATCCGGCGGTCCACTTCTTTATCGACAAACATCGATCCGGAAATATTAAAGAAGTCAAACGCTACACCGTAAACGATCATCGATAACAGCAAAAAGGCAAACCCTAATCCAGTCGGGTCTCCAAAACCTAATAGAACAAACCGCAAGGTCCAAGCCGCCATACTCAACAGCATGACCGTCTTGATCCCGAATTTACGCAGGAAAAACGGAATGGCAAGAATAAAGATGATTTCTGAAAATTGCCCAAGCGACAATAAAATCGATGGATATTTCACAGCCAGGCTATCTTCATAGGCAGGATTCAATGCAAAGTCATGAAGAAACGGGTTGGCAAATGCCAAGTTGATCTGCAGCGCAGCCCCGATCAGCATGGCAAACAAGAAAAAGATGGCCATTCTCTTTTGTTTGAACAGGACAAAAGCATCGAGTCCCAAGCGGCTTGTCCACGACTTGTCCGTCTTGTCATTTGATGTCGGGCAATCCGGCAGGACCAGTGAAAAGAGGGCCAGCAAGACGGCAGCCCCTGCTGCAATGTACAACTGCATATTGCTCAACTCAAATCCGCCAAGGCTGATGAGCCACATGGCAAAAATGAAACTGACGGTTCCATAGACACGGACGCCCGGGAATTCTTTCGTCGTATTGAGCCCTGCTTTTTCCAAACTAATATAGGAAATGGTATAAGATAATGAAATCGTCGGCACGAAAACCACCGCGTTAAAGAACATCACCCAAAACATAGCCGTCGGATCCGAAACTTGTGCGGCTATAAGCAAGGAAATCGCACCGAGAAAATGGCAGATGCCATACAGTCTATTCGCTTTCATCCACCGGTCAGCGATAATCCCGACCAGACTTGGCATGATAAGAGAAGCCAGTCCGGATGCGCCGTAAATGGTCCCGACTTGTGCACCGGAAAAACCTAAAGTATTGATCATATACGAGCCAAGGGTCACGAGCCAGCTTCCCCAAATGAAAAACTGGAGGAAAATCATAATTTTAAGGCGAAATTTTATAGTCATTGTTATCCTCTTCCTATTTTTAGTGTCCATGCGGCTTAGTTACAGTTGTTACGCTTTTTTAGCCAGTTCCGTCATATAGTCAAAGAAGGCATCGCGGTCCACGTCATACACGACATTCACAGGCCGTCCATCAGCGGTTTCAGCTGTACGCCCTTGGCTTGGGCCGTCTGTGTGCACGATGCTGTTGATGGTCTGCACTTTCACAAGATCAGAATTGCCGACAAATGCGGTGGTCAGCACATCCCATAAATAATAGGTCGAGTTCGTTGAGAAGTGGACAAGCGGCGGCACCATCGCATAGCATTGCCCAAGGAAATCCACGCCGAGGTGCTTGCGGTCTTTCGCCCAGCGCTCACGCACATCTAAAGTCAGCGGTACCTGGTTGGTGCTTTCAAGCGCCACCAGATCGATTTTTATGCTGCTGTCCCATACACGGGCTGCTGCTTCAGGATCCCAGAACACGTTCCATTCCGCTGTCCCATCATGTTCCGGTTCATGGACGTTCCCGGCTTCACGGAATGTGCCACCCATCCAGACAAGCCGTTCGATTTTCTCTTCGATTTCAGGCGCTGCGTCCAATGCGCGGGCAAGATCCGTCAGCGGGCCTGTAAACAATAAAGTCGTTTTTTCTTCCGTCGCCAAAACCGTCTCTGCTAAATGGAGATGTGCCGGCTGATCAGCCACCGGTGTCACAACTGTTCCAGATTCATTCAGAATCGGCAAGGCATCCACATAAAACGCATGCATACGCCAATCCTTCGGGAAAGGGTTTTTAGGGCGTGAATTGGACTCAGCTACGTCAAGGCCGCCGTTTCCAAAGCGGTCAATAATTTTCCGGCTCGCGAACATTGCCGGTTCCAAATAACAGTCAGCTGGAATAACTGAAACGCCTGTCAACTCAACTGTATCCATTTTTAAAAGTAAAAATAGCGAAACCAAATCGTCGACTCCGCCATCATGGTTAAAGTAAATTTTCTCTTTCATTTTTTCCGTTCCCTCCGTGGTGAATGCTTTAAATTGCTTGCCATTCGCCCAATTATTTTCTTGTTGAACCGCTCGAATAACGCCATATTTGCTTCCATACCAATAGCCCTCAAAATTCTCCTGGCTTGTTGCTTCTTGTCATAAAGTTGGACTTTGCCTCTTAAAACACAAAAAATGCTCCGGCAGCTACCGGAGCATTGACTAGGGAACGTGTAAATAAGGGAAGAATCGAACGCTTCTTCCGCTGAACACTTACCTCGTAGTCAAACCCTTTACGGCGGCTTGGTAGAAACTATTGGGCCATATCCCCAATCTTATACGACATTATTCGATATTAAATTCGAGTTAATAATAACAAGAATTTCGCTTAAGGTCAATTAAAAAGCAAACAATTGTAACAACACTTATTAACATTGTTTGTGTTTTGAAGTGTTTTTATTGTTATTATTTTGAAATTCTTATATATCCCAACAATTCAGGAACATCATTAGCTTAAGAATTCATGGAATTTCCACAGCCCTTAGTTATATACAGAGACGTTTATTTCAGCCCTTCAAACAGCAATACCCGAGCAGGGGAAGCATCGGTGCCGATTAATTTCAAAGGAGCCGCTACCATAAAGTATTCGCCTTGCTCAATGTCCTTTAGGCGCAGACCTTCTATAATAATGATATCGTTTGCGAACAAAGTTTTATGAGTCGGATGCCCTTCCTGGCTTCTTTCGATTCCAAGAGAATCGATGCCGACGCCGCGGATTCCAATTTCAGCCAGATAGTCCGCACCATCTTTCGCCAAAAAAACAAAATCAAAATCAAAATTTTCCTTAAAGGAATTTCTTGTTTTGAATAAAACAAAGTCATCCTTTTCGAGGCCGAACCCTTCCAAGTCCGCTTTCGCAACAGCATCCTTCACGCTGGTCAGATCCAGCACTTTACATGGCCCCACCAATTTATCCAGTGGAACCGATTCAAATGTTTCCCCTTCAACCATCATGTGAAGCGGCGCATCGATATGCGTGCCGGTATGGACATCCAGTTCCAGACGCGTTTCCGTGACATAGCCGTTTGTCTGCCGATTGAGTTTCGGCTGTTTCTCCGGTTTGTCTTTGTATACGGTCATGCCTTCATAAATCGAGCCTGTGATATCGTACATTTTCATCAAATCAACCCTTTCCTAATAGATAGTTGTATAAACACCTTCGCATGTTCCTGATGAAACTGTCCAGTGAAGCATTTAAAAAAAGGTTTCCTGCGGCACAGTGCCACCTATCCAATACATTCGTATTTTCCGAGTCCCTCGCTACCATTAAATTGCATAAATCTTTATACTAAAAGCGGTTGCTATACATATTCATAAAAAAATCAGGACGATGAAATGAGGAGGATTTATTGTATGAACAATGGACATCCAGCAGCTGGGGCTAATCCGGAAGATGGTTTCATCGGATTTCAGAACGATTTGCCCCTGGAAGACATGACTTTTATTTTATTTGGCGCCACGGGAGATTTGGCAAAGCGAAAATTATTTCCTGCTTTATATAATTTATATCTTGATGGCAAATTGCCTGCTTCGTTCTCCGTCATCGGTTTGGGAAGAAAGTATTCTTCAGATGAGGATTTCCAAGCGAAGGTGGAAAAAGCGCTTCGTGCCTATTCGCGAAGAAGCGTCCAGCTTTCAAATCTGCAGGAGTTTCTGGCAAAGTTCCGCTATTTCACTTTTGACGCGACAATTAAAGAATCTTACACACAACTGCTCGAACTGGTGGAAACCCAGGAAAACGAGCTGGGGATTCCGCAAAACCGGCTGTTCTATTTGTCAGTGGCACCAAGTTTGGTGGATGTGATCACGACCAGCCTCCACTCCAGCGGCCTGGACCAAAACCGCGGATGGAAACGCCTCATTATCGAAAAACCATTCGGGAGCAATGTAGAGACTGCCAGACAATTAAACCAAAAATTACGGAAAACCTTCAGCGAAGATGAAATCTACCGGATTGACCACTATCTGGGGAAACCGATGGTCCAAAGCCTCAATACCTTGATCTTAGCGAATCCCGTATTGGATTCAATGCTGGACCAAAAACTGATTTCCAACGTCCAGATTACGGCAAGTGAAATTGTCGGGGTGGAAACCCGGGCTGATTATTACGATAAAGCAGGCGCTATTCGGGATATGGTCCAGAACCATCTCCTTCAGCTCGTTATGACGGCAGCCCTTTACCTGCCGGAGAACCTGACGGACAATAAGACCCGCGCTAAAAAAACAGAAATCATCGAGTCGCTTCGCCCGATTCCGAAAGAAGAAGCACATCTGCATGTGGTCCGCGGCCAGTATGAAGCCGGCGAAATCCATGATACGCCGGTCATCGGCTATAAAGAGGAGCCCGGCGTCGACGCTTCCTCGCAGAATGACACTTATTTCGCGGCACGTCTGGCGATTGACCACCCGGACTGGGAAGGAATCCCTTTTTATATACGCACCGGGAAACGGCTGAACAAAAAGTCTACACAGATTGTGGTCGAATTCAAGCATAAGATGGTCGATTCCACTAAATTGAAGGGAACTTCCCCCAACCTGCTGGTGCTTGAAATCAGTCCGAACGAAAGCATTTCGCTGCGCGTCAACTTGAAAGAGGCGTCCGGCAATCAGTTCAAGCCTGTGTGGATCAACTTCTCGACTAATTCAGAAAACCAGCCGGAATCCTATGAACTTCTGCTGTTTGACGCCATTCTCGGCGATCCGACATTTTTCGCCCACTGGAGAGAAGTCGAGCTTTCATGGGAATGGATCGAACCATTATTGAACGCATATCAGGAAGACCTGCTGCCTTTGCAGCCTTACCGCGCAGGTTCAACAGGTCCTGAAGCTGCAGAAGAGCTGCTGCAGGAAGACCAGCACAAATGGTGGTAAAAACGAATTCATCTGCTTGAAAACCGGTTAACGGTGTTCGAAAAATCATAAAAGAACGGGGCAGGATAATATGACACAGCAAATCGGCGTGATCGGTTTAGGCGTAATGGGCACGAACCTCGCATTGAATATGGAAAGCAACGGCTATTCGGTAGCCATCTATGACTATTGGACAGACCGGATCGACGAGCTATCCGCTAAAGAAGCGAAAGGGAAAAACATTCAAGGCGCTTACAGCATCGAAGAATTCGTCTCTTCCCTGGAAACGCCCCGCAAAATTTTAATGATGGTCCAGGCGGGAGACGCAACCGATTCGGTTATAGAATCGCTCCTCCCGCATCTTCAAAAAGGGGACATCCTGATGGACGGGGGAAATTCGTTCTTCAAAGACACGAACCGGCGGACAGCGGCCATTGAAGCAGCAGGCCTGCATTTTATCGGCGCCGGCATTTCGGGCGGTGAGGAAGGCGCCCGCTACGGCCCTTCCATCATGCCGGGCGGATCGAAAGAAGCTTACGAACAGGTCCAGCCGATTCTTGATGCCATTGCCGCAAAAGTGGACGGGACTCCCTGCAGCACGTATATGGGTCCTGACGGCGCCGGCCATTATGTGAAGATGGTCCATAACGGCATCGAGTACGGTGATATGCAGCTGATTTCTGAAGCGTATTTCATCATGAAACAGGCATTCGGCCTGAGCGCGCCGGAAATGCAGGGCATCTTCGCGGAATGGAACAAAGGGGAACTTGACAGCTATCTTATCGAAATTACGGCGGACATTTTGGCGAAAAAGGATGATGAAACCGGCAATCCGCTGGTCGACCAGGTGCTTGATGCAGCCGAACAGAAAGGGACCGGGAAATGGACAAGCCAAAACGCATTGGACTTAGGGGTCTCCCTCCCCATCATAACGGAATCGGTATTTGCCCGGTTCATCTCCGCTATCAAGGAAGAACGTGTCGCGGCAAGCAAGATCTTGAAAGGCCCTGAAGCGGAAAAACCGGCAGGAGATTCCCAGGAATTGATCGAAGCTATCCGCAAGGCGCTGTATATGAGCAAAATCTGCTCGTATGCCCAAGGCTTTGCCCAGATGCGCGCAGCCTCCGATGAATACGGCTGGAATATTCCGTACGGCGATGTAGCAATGATTTTCCGCGGCGGGTGCATCATCCGTGCACAGTTCCTGCAAAAGATCAAAGAAGCATTCGACCGCAATCCGGAACTGCCAAACTTATTAGTGGATCCGTACTTCCAGGAGATTATCGAAGAATACCAGCATTCCCTTCGCAAAGTATTGACCTTGGCCATCCAGCAAGGAATTCCAGCGCCTGCTTTCTCAAGCGCATTGGCTTACTTTGACAGCTACCGCTCTGCAGTATTGCCAGCCAACATGATTCAGGCACAGCGGGATTATTTTGGCGCCCATACCTACAAGCGCATCGACAAAGAAGGCATTTTCCATACGAATTGGTCATCCAACTAATCTGGAAAATGCACTGACTGAAAAAATTAAACAACTAATTTAATTTTTTCAGTCCTAAGTCTGGTACTTATCGTCAGCAGTGACCAGAACCTTTAGGAAGTGCGGGTTCAGTAATTTGCATTTTACACGAACCTGTTATGGATCCTTATTGTTCTCGAGGCATTCCCCTTTACATTAAAATCTATCTCATAGAAAAAAGCCGGTTCTACTTGAACCGGCTTTTTTCTATTCATCAAATTCTTTCGGTACCATGGTTCCCTTGTATTTAGGACGACCAATAGATTTTCTTGGCATCCTCACGCAGCTGCTTTAACCCCGCTTTTTGCAGCACGCGGATCGAAGCAATGTTTCCCGGCGAGCAAGTGGCTGTGACTTTCTTAACGCCCGGCTGCTCCAATCCCCACTCGAGCATCGCGGCTGCCGCTTCTGTCGCAAAGCCGTGGCCTTGAAAGCGCGGAAGGACGCTGTAGCCTAGGTTGATCTCACCTTTTTCATCCGGTCCGCCTTTGAAGCCAATGTCGCCAATGACCATATGGAGCTCTCTATTGATAATCAATCCTTCCCATACGTTCTCTTCCGGCTGCTCAATGAACCGGTCGATTTTGTATGGGAAGAACTGTTTGTAGACATCCATCGGATAGTCTGCAAGCACTTGGTAGGGGATCAGCTTCTCTAGCTGTTCAGGGCCTTCAAGAAGTGCCTCGATCATTTCGAGTTCAAAAGTGATGACTTTTAATCTGTCGGTCGTGACTTGCGGCATTTCTTCTCCCCCCGGTTGAGGATATTTGGTTATTCATCCCATTTTACTGTAGAATACGTCATTTATTGCGTCTATTATCAGCGTCGTTTAAATTTCATCTCTCTTTACTACACTGATTTCAACGATCCTTCTTTATTAATTCTGCCGATACTGTAAGATACGGAATATTACTTCCAGTTGCAATGTCACTTAAATCCAGTAAATTTTCTGCAGATATGCCAGGGTTTCCAAAAGTGCCGTTTATATTTGAAACCACATAATTGGTGCCATCAAAATTAACATCAAGCGCTGCATTGGCAATGACCCCAAAAGAATTCTCAAGTATAAGCGAATCCACATGCCATGTTTTCTCATCCTTAGTGCTCCAAGTACCCCATGAGTTCACTTTCATAAAATAGTCGTCAACATTGCTCGATGTGTCTGCATAACTGTGGAATTTCGAAATATCATATGTGTTTCCATCTTCTTCAAATACGTCAATTGCATAGCCGTTAGTTATTGCGACCACTGCAGAACGTTTCGCATTTTCAACAGGGAAAATCGCTTCAAGTGCTGCTATTGCGGCTTCACCATTGTTTTCCTTTTGAGGTTCTTCTTCATTTGAAGACGTTGGCTCAGGTTTTTCTTCTTCTGAAGGGAATGTATGATAAGTAATGACTACTTTTACGGTGTCAGCGTACCAATCATCTGGAGAATAGGCATTGTCACCGTCAACCGAAACAGATTCAACTTCACCGTCCTTGGTCAACCAGCCTGTTACTAGATCTTCCACCTTTTCTGTTTCAATGTTTTTGAATCCTTTTTCCTTAAACTCATTAACAACCTCTTTGTAATCTTTGCCTTGTTGAATGCTTGACCCTGAGGGTGTTTTTGCTTCACCTTCATGGTTATTTGAATTTCCAGTACACCCCACTAATGTAATAATGAGAAGAAAAATACACGCAATAACAATACTAATTACTTTTTTCATTTTGTTGCTCCTCGCCAAATAAACTCCGATTAATCTGTTGGTTAAAAAAAATTAATACTCCGTGCACGTTCTAAAAATTAAGATATGAGCAAAGGAATACTATCCAACTGCCTAACGATCTCCGGCCAATCCGCACCTAAATCTAAAGTTCTTACCATAATTCTATTGCCATCAATTTGGTACTCGTTATTCGGTGTAACTTCTTCATCAGTTTTAGCGTAAAGTATCAGCCCGCTCACGTTTCCGCTGCCTGTCCGATCTTTATTTTTTACATAAGTATACATTTGGTACAGGTTAGCTGAATTGATCGTTTTATTATTGAATAAGGTATGCGTCTGCATGGTTCTTCCGTAGTACTTGGCATCTATGATTAAAACTTCATCTTTTTTCGAAAGAGTGATATCTGTCTTCATCGCTGGCAGGAATTCTTTTATGCCATCATCGATATTCCAATCAATATAGGAAGCACTTGCGGAGTATTCGGGATGCTCTTTTTTGAAGTAGCTCAGCAAAAACTTTTCATATAAACTGTGCATTTGCTGATCATCCAAAAACTGCTTCATCTTATATTCTCCGCTGTCAGTGGTCATCAACAGTCCGTTAATAACCAACTGGCAAATATTCAATAGCAGTTTGTATGTTGCATTGTTTCGATGATAAGACAATGCGCTCCAATTAATGGATTGCGGATCAATGGCATCAACATTTTCGAAGAAGAGAACTAACTTGCGCAGTTCTTTCCGGTTGCTGTCTTTGACTTCTTTGCTGCGCATGAGCAGCTGCATCGTCGTTTTCACAATTTGATTCATCAGTATATTTTTAGAAAAGTTATCAAAACGGCAGACCATGCTTCTTCTTATAAGAGTATTTTGTTTAATGGAACTTGTGACATCGATTTTCCCCCGCAAACTTCCTGTTGCTTCTGTCTGTTCAATATATTCTTTGTGAAGCCCGCGTTTACACTGGCTGGCTACTCCCTGTATAAGAATGGCCGCCATTAAATCATGTATGTTTTTAAATTTTTCAGTTTGAATGCTTTTATACCCTTCCTCGTTCAGAATGCGATAAGCATAAGCTAGCATATGATAAATATTTTTCAGCCTAATCACGGATAGAACTCCGAAGTTTGCCGTTCCAGTACTCTACTTGTGAGGGCTCATCAAACCAGTACTCATTGATCAAGGGAATCAATTCATACTCTACGACTTCTGACAGCCATTCATCATCAATCTCATTTTTTGAAGAGAAATAGCTGTGGCCAATGCGGAAGCCGTTGCCAAGAGAAGCATCTTCACTGATTACCTGATTCAATGCCGCCACAGTATTAATCAAACTTCCGAATCTCCCATTTTCAATGCTGTCCTGGTATTTTTTAAATCCTTCACTGGCAAAAGCAGGCTCGAATTCATAAAAAGCAAAACGCCGGCGCAAGGCATAGTCAATCATCGCCAAGCTGCGGTCAGCCGTATTCATCATGCCGATGATATAGACATTTTCAGGAACTGAAAACTGTTCATCGGAGTAGAGCAACCGCAGTTCTTTTCCTCTTTTATCGTTTTCAATCAGCATCAGCAATTCGCCGAAAATCTTACTCAAGTTTCCTCTGTTAATTTCATCAATGATAAAGAAGTAAGGGCGATCATCAGGTTCTGCTTTTTTACAGAATTGATAGAATGGGCCGTTAGCCAAAGAGAACCCAGCATTATTGGGGCGATAGCCCATTATAAAATCTTCATAGCTATAACTTTGATGGAATTGCACAACTTGCACACGGCTTTTATCTTTTTCGCCCATTATGGAGTAGGCGAGCCGTTCTGCAGCATAAGTTTTTCCTACTCCCGGCGCCCCCGATAAAATTAAATTCTTTTTTCTGATAAGCAAATTCTTAAGTGTATGATACTTCTCTTCGCTCATATATACTTCTGATAAAAAATTCTCTTCTAAATAACTTTCGAAATGTGGTTCCTCTTCTACTCGATCTGCAGACTCTCCTATTCTCTCTTCAAAGCTATTTTCCAGTTTCACACTATAATCGGACGAGGCAGAAGCGGGAATATGTTCGTAACTTCCATCAATAATACTCTTAATAACTATATTTTCTTCTTTAGTCACCTTAAAATTTGTAGCTCCTGCATAAGTTAATATCTCCATCTTTTTAGTCCGTTCATCTGAAAGCAAAAGCGTTCTTTCCACAATTCTTTCTGTAAGATTCTCTTGTATAAAGATATCTACACCTAAATAAGGTTCGTTGTTCAATTTTTCGCTCCGGCTATAGAAATCGTCCTCTGCCGGCTGTTTCATTTCAGGATTGCATAGAATTGTTCCAGACGCCACAATGCCGCCGCCAGGTCCTGAAAGCCAGATATATGCTTCGTCTCCTTCTTTAATTTGCTTCGGATACTGATTGACGGACCATGTGATTTCATCCAGATCATTTACAGCGCCAACTACATCATAGTATTTCGGGTTTCCTTGGAATATCCAAACGGCAGGTTCTTCTAACTCCTTTAAAAACTTTGAATATAGAACCATTGAATTGGAGTATGCTTTGTTGCCTGCCTTAATATCAATTTCCTCAAAATTGGGAGCAGATTTCAGCATGTTATGTATTTTTTTAAATTGTTCAAAAGAAGTAATATGGAACAAATCTGTCTGCGGCAGTTCTTTAAGTTGTAATTTTGCGCTGCTGTTTCTCAAAGCATTTGTATATGCATTGATAGTTCCAGTCTTGTACGGTTCTCCGTTTGATTTCTTCTGCTTCGTCATCCATGCTTGAAAAGGCTTCTTTAAATAACTTTCAGTCATATACTGCCAGCTCCTTTTTTAGTGGGTACATAATTTGTGTTTAGCAATTCTTAAGCCATTAAGAATATATTAACATTTTATTTTGAAAATAATTACATTTATTAACTTCATTTGTTTCCTTAATTACTCCTATAAAACAAAAAGCCATATCGCTCTCCTGCTTTAATAAACAGAAGAATCGACATGGCAAAATAAACTTTTCTTTTTTAATGCAAGGGAATTGTTTTTCGTTCAAAATAGGCATGCAGCCGATATTCAGATATCTCGTCAGTCCATTTGTACAAGTACCTGTTTTCTTCATCGGAAGGCTGCAATTTAAAAAAGAATGTACCATCCTCAAAAGCCACAATGCCGTCTTTTGCACTGCCGCTCCATTTAGTCATCGGCATTCTTGCAATCAAATCAGCTACTTTTCTTTGGTCATATACCCAAAGCTTTTTGCCCTGCGCATCGCTAAAATCAATGTTTCGGCGGTAGTCCTTTTCAGTTAAATACTCATGGAAAAACAGTGCCGCTTCTTCTGGAGTTATTGGCTCAAGCCATTTTTTTACGCCTTTTGAAAGCATATAACTCAGGACAATCATCTTATAGCTTTTGGTCATGCCTGTCTTTTCAACTTCAATGAGCCAGTGCTTATACTTCAGCCATACACCTTTTTCTGCTTCTGTTAGCTCATCGGCATAGGCAAGCATGCCAAAGTAGCTTCCGAATTCCTGTTTTACGGTTTTAGAATCAACATTGGCATGCAGATGAAATTCCAGATAGCTCGGACGGCTTCCCATTTCTTTTTTCAATTCATAATAAGCCATAACAAGCGCTTCTTTTCGAGGCGCTCTTTTTCTGCGCATTTCCTCCAGCAAATTAATCACTTGCAGATCCAAGTTAAATTCACAGTGGACAGGTACAAGCGGTTGAATAGCTTTGTTCCCCGCTGGCTTCTCTTCCTTGTCAAAGACAGCCAATTTCAAGTCGGCATTGCGGTAATTGCCAATGAAATCAATAATGACACAATGCGACTTCCCTTCTGCTATCCGCAGGCCACGCCCAATTTGCTGCGTATAAACTGCCAGTGATTCTGTCGGACGGATGAAAAGAAGTGTATCCACTTTTGGAATGTCTACGCCTTCATTAAACAAATCCACCGTGAAAATGATTTCAAGTTCACCGGAATCCAGCCTTGAACGGGCAGTTTTGCGCTCTTCCGGATGCGACTCGCCGTGAAGCGCAATGGAACGGACGCCTTTACACTGAAAGAAGCTGTTCATGTATAGCGCCTGTTTTACTGAAGAACAGAACACAATCGTTCTCGTCTGCTTGTACCGGTCCCACTCATCAAAAATTTTCTGTGCGAAATCTTCACGGAGCTGAACCTGAAGCAATTCCTGTTCGTCATACCGGGTTCCCCTCCACGGAATCATTGAATAATCAGTGTCGTCATATACTCCGTAATAATTGAATGGAGCAAGCCAATTGCGTTCAATCGCATCCAGGAAATGAATCGAAATCGCAACGTTCCCATCACATAGCGCATAAACATCTTTATTGTCCATCCGGTCCGGTGTGGCTGTAATCCCCAGTAAAAATTTCGGTTCAAAATGATTCAACAGGCGCTCGTACGTCGGCGCTGCTGCATGATGGAATTCATCAACCACAATTAAATCAAAAGCATCCTTTTCAAACCGGTCTAAATGATACTGGCTGCCTAATGTGTAGATGGAAGCGAAAATAAAATCGGCGTCCGTTCTTTTTTCAAAAGCATTATAAAAAGCGCTCGATCTGTCCGGATGAACGTGCTTAAATGATTGTTCCGCCTGATAAAGGATTTCTTCTCTATGGGCGACAAATAAAACCCGTTTGAATTTCTCTGCAAAGAAAGCGGCTAAATAAGTTTTTCCGAGTCCCGTAGCCAGCACCACCATTGCTCGGCTGTAATCCTCAGCCATAACGTTTTCCAAGGCATCCAGCGCTTCCCGTTGAGCCGGTCTTGGGGAAATATCAGTGCTGTAAAGTGTCTGAGTTTCGGCAATTTCCGGCTGCTGCGGGGAAATAGGGCCGACAGTCATTTCTACCTCTTCCGCTTCTGACCATACTGGGCTTATTGGCCGTTCCGAATTCGTTTCTTTATGTAAAGATCGGTACTCTGCAAGTGTTTCTGCATTTAAAGGCACGGTCTGCTCGGCATAAAAATACTTATGAAACTGTGTAACCGCTTCGTCGAAAACTTCAGCATCAACAGACGTTGGAGCGATTAAGTTCCACTCCACTCCTGTTGTTAAAGCGGATGCCGATAGATTCGAGGAACCTACAACCAAATGGGAAGTCTCAGTCCCCCGGAATAAATAAGATTTCGGGTGAAAGGAAGTTCCGCCGCTTTTCCATATCCGAATTTCCGCTAAAGGGACTTCTTCTAAAAGCAGTTCCAGGGCATCCGGCTGCGTCACAAAAAGATAATCGCCAATAAGCAGTTTAAGCGGCACTCCTCTTTCAGTCGCTTCCTGAAGAAAAGGGGTAATCTTTTTCACTCCCGACTTCATAGCAAAAGCAGTGATCCAATGAATCTCAACCGCTTCTTTTGATAACCTCTCCAAATGGTTTACAAGCTGAGAAGTCACCAGTTCCAGATTAGTCATCTTCAACCTCAATTAAAAAGATACGCTTTTCGAAGCCTCCACGCTTTTCCGCTTTTGCTTTGCGGACATTTTCTAGTTCCTCAAAAGAAGAGCCGTGGATTTTCGTTGCTGCATGAATAAGTTCAAGGATGTCTGCTAATTCCTCGATTGCCTCTTCGTTTGTTTTTGCTTCTTCATACTCCATTAGTTCTTCTCTTAATTTCTTTTTTAATTCAACTATGTACTCCTCATTTAGTAAAATACGAGTTGAAAATACTTTTCCTGTCTTTTCAATTACTTCGGGTATTGCATCACGGATTAACTTATTATAGATAGGCATACAGTTTTCCCTCTCTTTATAAATTTTAATTTTCTCCACTCATAATATAATGATACAGCTTACTCTCCAAACTCTTCTCCAACACCATATTCATATGAACCACAGGAATCTCTTTCCCATTCTTATCTTCCATCGTACTTTGCTCAACCATGTTTTTATCAGGAACAACTTCTCCTAAGTAGTAGAAATCGCCACCTTCATCATCGTCTTTTTTCACGAACAGATGTAGATCGATTCCTTGTTCTTTTGCATTAATGATTTTTATCACTTCTTCGGATGCTAAAGTACGATTGCTTCTTGTCGACCATTTAAAGACCTCAGGATTGATAAAGCCCTCGGTATACGCAACACTGGATTCAACTTCATCGTGTTTATGGTAAGTAACAAAGATTGGACAAGTTCCATGCTTTGTCTTATATCCATAGATCGTAGAGCTTTCATCATTTGACCAGTTCAATAGTCGACAAGCGTCTTTTCTTGTGTATTTTTTGTACAAAGTTAGTGGTTTCTCACATAAATATTGTTCACTAAGAGATGCTGCAGTGTTTACGATATCGATCAGCATCTCTTTAAATATAGGATTAGCAGTTAACCGCTCTGCAATTTCCAAGTTGAAGGACAAAGAATCCATTGATTCGAATAGAACGAGCGGTTTGTTTCCATACTTCTTCTGAGTAGCTTCAGTGTAAAACGAAAGATCTAAAATGCGTTCTACAGATTTAATCGTTTCTTCATTTGTGACGCACCCTTGCTTCTCTAACTCCTGAAGATATTTCTCTCTTGACATACTTCCTTCAATTAAAAGTAACTCCAATAACACCACTTCATGCTTCCGTTTACCGTTTAATAGTTCCTGAGAAAGCATCGTAATGACTTGTTCTTCGTAAGTTGATAAGACCGGTTCAATCTCTTTTAACTTCAATAGGAATTCATAGTAATTCACATACTTTTGTACAATCACAAGTGGATCAAGAGAGTTATGAATGATAAAGTCTTGCAGCTTTGGAATTTCTCCAATTCTATTCTTGAGTTCGATATAAGCATCTCTCAATAATTTCATATCGGTTAAATTACTGCGCTTAATGGCATTAAAGACGCGATTCTTGGCGATTTCTTCAAAGTTCACGGTAGAAACACCTTTAATATAACTGGTGTCTTTCATGTGCCGTCGGATATTGTCTTTATTTTGAGAGCGATCTCCAGATAAAGCGACTGGAATGAGGTAGTTGTTTTTATAATTCCCAATGAAATCGATGATCGTTACATATTCTTTCGATCCATGCTTCCGCAAGCCGCGACCCAATTGCTGGATAAAGATGATGCTCGACTGCGTTTGACGCAGCATGACCACTTGATTGACACTCGGAATATCGATTCCTTCATTAAAAATATCTACTGTTAAAATATAATCGAGTTGTCCTTGTTCTAAACGCTCTACTTGGCGGACGCGCTCTTCTTGAGAATGATCGCCTGTTAAAGCCACGGTTCGAAGTCCTTTATTATTTAACTCAACCGACAGTTTTTCTGCTTCGTCTTTTCTGCTGCAGAACATTAATCCTCTTACTTGGTCACCTGAATGGCCGTAATAATGAATTTTTTGGAGAATGTGATTTACTCGTTCTTCTGTTACGAGTTTTGAAAAAGCAGTTGCTTCATCAATAACCCCTTCATCATACTCAATATCGGTAACTCCAAAATAATGAAATGGGCAAAGCATATCTTCTTCAAGCGCTTCTTGTAGGCGGATTTCATAAGCGACATTGTAGTCAAATAGCTCGTATATATTAAAATCGTCTGTTCGTTCAGGAGTAGCGGTCATGCCCATTAAAAACTTCGGTTTAAAGTAATCCATAACTTTTTGATACGATTTTGCTCCTGCTTTATGTACTTCATCAATTAAAATATAATCAAACGCTTCGGGATTCAGTTGTCGAAGTGTGTCTTCTTTTGAAATGGTTTGAATGGTCGCGAATAAATACCGTGCATCGGTTTGTCTCGACGAACCGGATAAAATCCCAAAGTCTTCTTCTGCACCACCTAGGATTTGAAGAAAGTCCGACTTGGCTTTTTGTAAAATTTGTTCGCGGTGAACGATAAATAACATCCGCTTTGGCGCGAAGCTGCGGACATCAAAAGCCGATAAATAGGTTTTCCCGGTTCCTGTTGCAGAAATGACCAAACCTTTATCATTACCTGCTTCTCGTACAAGTTGAATTTCTTGCAGCGCTGCTTGCTGCATTTTATTTGGCGTGATTTTCAAAGCCTCTTCAATGGCGTTTGTTTCGTACACTGCCGGAAAATCGGTAACCAGGCTTGCTTCACGATTGTTTGTAGGCGGCACATAAGAAGATTCATAGCGTGCGATCCACTCGTCTGTTAAAGGAATTGAAGTTTCCCAGACTTCTTCAAATTGATCATTGAAATGATTGACGATTTCACCATTTTCGAGTGAAGTCAGTTTGACGTTCCATTCGTAATTCACTTTTAACGCGTTAGCAGTTAGATTAGAGCTGCCTACGATTAACGAATGATGGGTTTCGTGATTGAAAATATATCCTTTAGAATGAAATCCTTTTTTATTTGCCAAACGAACTTCGACATTGGTGATTTTTAATAGTTCTTTAAATACTTTCGGTTGGTTAAAGTTTAGAAAAGTAGACGTTAAAATACGTCCTTTAACCCCTTTTCGCTCCAGATCCAAAAAATGCGATTTCAATGTAGCCAAGCCACTTTCTGTCACGAAAGCGACTGAGAAAAGAAAGGACTGACAATGATCAAGCTCTTCAAGCAAGGCGTTTAAAACATTTTCGTTCGTATTGTTAACTAATAATGTTGGCTTAAAGCGTTCTCCACTATGTTGAGTTTGATCGATAAAACCTTTGTATAAGGAATCTTGTAAATTCTGAAGTAAATTCATTGTCGACCACCATTCGTTTTCTTCTTAGTTCTGTTTAACAAAGGTTTGTGCTATTTTTTCAATCGCTGGAATATCAGCAGGTGCCCATTCAAGTTGTTCTAATTCGTCCGGCCCTAGCCATTTGATCGCGGTATGTTCTGTTAAAACCGGCTTTCCTTGTAATAACTTGCAGTAAAATGTGGTTAAATGCACGATGCCAAAATCGTATTCATATACGGTATGTTCTACTTGTTCTCCGATTTCAATTTCACAATGCATTTCTTCTTGAATTTCACGCTGCAAAGCTTGTTGCGGCGATTCATCTTGTTCGATTTTGCCTCCAGGAAATTCCCATAGTCCTGGTAATGCTTTTTCTGTTCCTCGCTGTGCGCATAGAATTTTATCGCCGTCCGTGATAACTGCTCCTACTACGTGAATGTTTTTTTTCATTAAGAATCCCTCTCTTTTCTAATAACTCATCTTTTAATTCATTTCACATCATTATATTCCTTTAGTTACATATTTTTGAAATTGCATTATAATTAGATCTAAACTAATATCTTCCATCAAATTATAATCTACGCGTTTTACTAAGGGATATCTACCCTTATGGAAAGGAGCAGCTAAAATGACTGATAAGCAAAGTTCTATGAGTGTTAATAAGCATGTGCTAACTCACGATCTAAACTTGAGGCAGTTTTCTAATACAGCGGTCTTTCTGAGAGATCGACTATTCGTCCTTTCGCCTTCTGCTCAAAACCAACATAATTGGTTTGATTTGAGTAAAGTGAATATTGACCGTTATAAAGAAAAACCCTACAAAGGATTTTTGGTTGTTCGTTTCTTTGATAAGTTCTTAGTGGCTGACCTAGACCGTTTCATTCGTGAAATGATGCCAGCAGACCTATATGTTCTCCCGAGTTCCGGTCGTGCGCATTGGAAGTTCAATATAAAATTTTCAAATTCAACTCATTACATAATCAATCAGCAAAATCCCAACAAAAGGTATCCCATACGTGAGTTTTCCGTACATCAATTACAGAATTTGCTTAACAAAAAAGCCTAAATTTATTGTCCTTCTATGAATATACGCTAAAGAGCGCATTGAAATTTCCTGATGCGCTCTTCCATATATATTTAACAAATAATCTATTAGCAAATAAATTACATTTTCAAGAATCAGCATCATCGTTTGCTAGGTTTTGAAATCTATTGAGAGCCTTCATTCGATAAATTTCTATCATAAGTACTTCCGGTAGTTCCCTCTCAAAAACACTTCTTCGATCTGGCTCGTAAAGACCTTCGTATTCAAAATCTTTTTGCCAATCAGCCGGTTGACGATCATTTCAGCTTCCCTGAAATCCAAATCCAGATCTTCTGCAATTTTCTTTACTTCCACAATGGTCAATTCTTCCAGATTTCCGCCGGCTGCCTTTGCCTTTTTGCTTTCTTCAAATACATAAGTCAGAACACGGGCTTCTTCTTCATTGAGCTTGCCCGTGGAAACGAAATTCTCGATAAAACTTTTTTGGTTGATGATGTCTTTTAGAACTTTCGCTGCTTTGAACTGAGGCGCTTTTGAAGCGGCAATGGTGATTTCTTCCCCGGTTTGCGGATTTCGGCCTTTGCGCTCTTTCTTTTCGGCAACTCCAAAGGCACCGAAGTCGTTGATTTTGACTTCCTCGCCTTTTGTTAAAGCTGAAGTGATGCTGCTGGTGATTTCATTGACCACTTTTGCTGCCTGGTCTTTCGTGATACCGCTTTTCTGTGAAACGGCTTGGACCAATTCTTTTTTGTTCATCGTTTTTCCCCCTGTTTGTAAAGGTGCATGCTGCCTTTTTCTACTATCCTTTATTATACAATTTTAAAAGTGAGAATTGTGGAAATAAGGGCTTTCCGAATGTAGTATAATTCGGTTAAGGAGTTGCTTGCTATGGATGAAAAAGACTGGCTGATCATTACGACCATCTATGAGGAAAAGAACATTACAAAAGCGGCGAATAAACTCTTCACTTCCCAGCCGGCGATTACGTACCGGTTGAACCAGCTGGAGGAGGAAGTCGGCGTTCGCCTCATCTGGCGCCATAAAAAAGGCATCAAATTCACGCCTCAAGGGGAATACGTCGTGCAGTACGCCAAGGAAATGCTGATGAAACTCCAGCAGACGAAAGATTACCTGCTCAACACGAACGAAGAATTTGCCGGCATGATCCGCTTGGGCGTATCCAGCAATTATGCCCGCTTCATCCTGCCCGATGTCTTGAAGGAGTTTTCCGAGAAATACAGCAACGTCCAGTTCAAGGTGTTTACCGGCTGGAGCTATGAAGTGCTGAAGGAAATGGAACAGGACAATATTGTCCTTGGGATTGTGCGCGGTGATATCTACTGGCAAAGCAATAAAGTGCTGTTGAACCGGGAGAATCTGTGCATCATCTCCAAGAATCCCATCGATTTTCCGAGCCTTCCGAAAGAGCCGCGCATCGTGTTCAATACCGATCCCAAGCTCCAACAGATGATGGACAGCTGGTGGTACAGCAACTACTCGCAGCCGCCGTCCATCAATATGGAGATTGATAATATCGAGACGTGCACGAAGCTCGTCTCTAGAGGATTGGGCTACGCCATTGTGCCCGAGCTCGCCGTAACGGATATGGACGACCTCCACAAGGTAACATTGCTGGATCAAAACGGGCAGCCCTTCGACCGTCCCACTTGGCTGATCTACAAAGAAACGGATGTCCTGTATCCCGCAGTCCAGAACTTCATCGACTTTCTGATCGCCTCTTCCTCCGCTGCTGAACCGGACTCAGCGGATAACCCGTCGTTGTAAACGGATTTCTCAGAAAAGGCAAAACCCCCTGGCTGATTTACAGCCAAGGGGTTTCGCCTTTTCTTTATGCGTTTACTTTCGCTTGCTTCGAACGCGTTGCAGCTGCCTTGCCGGCAATTTTCCCGAAAACGGCACCGGACATCAAGCCCGATCCGCCGGGATAGTTGTCGTAAAAAATGCCGCCGATCATTTCGCCTGCTGCAAACAATCCGTCGATCGCCTGTCCGCCTTCATCCAACACTTCGCCGTCCGGATTCACACGCAGTCCGCCGAACGAGAACGTGACGCCGCATGTAACCGGGTACGCATAGAACGGGCCTTGCTCGATTTTTAACGCCCAATTCGATTTCGGTGGCGTGATGCCTTGTGTGCCTTTACCGTCTTTCTCGTTCGGGCTGTACTCGCCTTCCTGGACAGCCGCGTTGTATTCCTGGATTGTCTTCAAAAACTGCTCTTGGTCAACCGGCAATTGCGCAATCAGTTCTTCCAGCGTGTCTGCTTTGTATTCCGTCGTCTCTTCCAGATTATATTCTTTCCGCAACATCGGTCTAACCTGTGCGTCGTAGATCTGGACCGCCATCTGGTCCGGCTGCTTCAGGATTTCGCGGCCGTATTTGGCGTACGTGTAGTTTCTCAGGTCCGCGCCTTCATCGACAAAGCGCTTGCCGTCCTTATTCAGCATGATTCCGAGTGGATACGAGTGCTTTTTGAAGATGTCCCCCGGTTTGGTGAAGTCGCCGACTTTCGGCGCGTTGTAATCGGTGCCGATTGAGTGGCAGCCTGACCACTGGCCGAACGTTGCTGCGCCGGCTTCCACTGCCATGGAAAGCCCGTCGCCCGTATTGAATTCCGTCCCTCTGACAATGGCCGCTTCCCATTCTTCGCCTAAATGCTCCATCCGCATTTTTTTGTTCGCTTCAAAGCCGCCGCAAGCGAGCACCACAGCTTTCGTGTGTACAGTCAGCTCCTGTCCTTGCCGGCTGACGGTGATTCCGGTGATTTGGTCCGCTTCTTTTTTCAAGCCGGTTGCCGCCGACTCATACCAGACGTCGATGCCGAGTTTATTGACGCGTTCGTTCAATTGCTTGATCAGACCAACGCCTTTATCCGCCGTCTTGACCGGCAGCCCTCCCCAGAAATGCCGCTTGCCGTCCTTCTCGAATGACTGGTTGTCATAAATCAGTTCAAACGTGATGTCGTTGTCTTTCATCCAGGAAATCGTTTCAAACGATTTCGACACGAGTTGGCGCGCCAAGCCTGGTTCGCTCCGGTTGCCCGTCACACACATGAGGTCGTTGTAATAGTCTTCTTCGCTGTAGTTCGGCATCTCGATCTTTTCCGCTTCCTCTTCCGAGATATTGACTATTTCCTTGATGGAATTTAGCCCATTATACGCGAAACGGATTGCACCGTCTGTGAAGAAAGAATTGCCTCCTCTTTTTTCTTTCGGCCCTTTTTCCAGCACCAGCACATTTGCCCCGGATTCGTGGGCAGAAATCGCTGCACAAAGAGCCGCATTCCCCGCTCCTACCACTACTACATCATATGTTTTCTCTGGCATCGTGATTCCTCCTTAAAATTCTTCTTGCTTTTATGATAGAGGGAAGTTGTCAGAAAATAAAATCGAAAAAATCTATAGTTAATCATAAAAGAATTTTATCTAAAACATAATTTAAAATAGCATTTTCTTATCATCTTTTTTTACTCTGCTGGCTTCTGACCATAAAAGCTATTTTCTATCAATAGAGGCGGTTCTAACGCTATAATGAAGACATAGTTTAATGGCAAATACACTCGAAGGTGGTATGAGTTCATGCATACTTTTCGGAAATATAAAAATTCACATTTACAAGTACCGGTCAAGGCATCCTTACATTTCAATGAACAGACCGGGAACGAAGTAATGGCGTTGCTGATTGCGAAGTTGAAGAACATCTTTTTGGAAGCGAAGCAGCAGCAGCGCGAAGTCGTTTTCTTGTGCATCGGCTCGGACCGCTATATCGGGGATTCGCTTGGCCCGCTGATCGGCAGCATGATGGTGGAGAACGGCATTTCTCATCCTGTATATGGCACTTTGGAAGAACCGGTTCATGCCTTTAATTTGAAAATCGCTTTAAAAGACATCTATAGGAAAAGCGGCAATCCGTTGCTGATCAGCATTGACGCTAGCCTTGGCACAAAAGAACAAGTCGGGGATGTGCTGTTCAACGAAGGGCCTCTGGTTCCCGGAAAAGCCCTTGAAAAAATGCTTCCGGAAGTAGGCGACTATCACTTCCAAGGCATTGTCAATTACCTCGATCCGCTTCCCAGCTCCCAGTTTCTGAACGATACACGCCTCCATACGGTCATGAAACTGGCTAAGCTGATTACGCAAATCATTCTGGACAGCGATAAAGAATAATAAAAAGCAAAAGGGATTCCGCTATGAATGGCGGAATCCCTTTATGGTTTAAATCGCTCCTGTAATAAACGCAACTGCAATGATTACGATACAGCAGATAAATGCCCATTTAAATGCAAACTTCTGCAGTTCGCCGATGTCCTTCTGCACCATGCCGGCAACCAACAGAGTTGAAGCGACGAGCGGGCTCAGGAAATGGATAGGCTGCCCCAAAACAGATGCCCGGGCTATTTCCAATGGACTGACGCCATAAGCGGCTCCCGCCTCTGCCAAGATTGGCAAGACGCCGAAATAATAGGCATCGTTTGAAAGTGCAAACGTAAATGGCATGCTGGTAATTGCCACCACCAATGGATAAAACGAACCGACGGAAGCCGGAATAATGGAAATCAACGAATTGGAGATGGCATCGACCATTTGAGTCCCCGAGAAAATACCGGAGAAGATTCCCGCTGCAAATACCAGAACGACAACGGTAATGGCATTTCCGGAATGAGCCAGGATCCGCTCTTTTTGAAGTTTTAAATTAGGATAGTTGATTGTTGCTGCTATTACAAAACCAATCAGGAAACTGATCGGAGCTGGCAATAACCCCATCACTAAAACCGTCATGATTGTCACTACCAAGATTAAGTTGACCCAAATCAGTTTAGGCCGTTTCAAGTCATTTTCCACCGCGTGAGTGGCGGCTACTTGAAGCATGCTTTCTGAGGCCGCTGGAATTTTTTCCACATTAATGATGCCAAGCCGGGCCCGTTCTTTTTTGCCCATCAGATACGCCACACCTAATACGCTAAGCATCCCTGCCAGCATCGTCGGTACAATTGGAACGAAGAATTCATTGGCATCCAGACCAAGCGATGCAATAGCCCGTGTTGCCGGTCCGCCCCACGGCGTCATGCCGCTGACAATACTTACGGACAAAATAGAGATTGTTGCCAAAACCAAAGGATTCATCCCTAAGCGCAGATAAAGCGCCAGCATAGCTGAAATGGTAATCATATGAGTCGTCGTCCCGTCACCATCTAAAGCTGCAATCATCGCAATGACGGCTGTTCCCATTGCAATCTTCACCGGGTCCCCTTTAACGATTTTCATGACTTTGTTGATCAATGGATCAAACAGGCCGGCGTCTATCAGTATGCCAAAGAACAAAATCGCGAATAACAGTAAAGCAGCTGATGGAGCAACCTGTTTCAATCCTTCCATCATCATGTCCCCTAAGCCCGACCAAAACCCTCCAATCAAAGCAAAGAAAATCGGAACCACTACCAACGCTGCCACCGCTGACATCTTTTTCGCCATGATCAGATACGTAAATACAACAACCATCGACACCCCTAAAAATGTAAGAATAAGAATTCCCCCTTTGAATGTATTCGCTTACAATTCTCCCAAAAGTGCTATGTCCCTTGGCTGCTTATATTTCGAATTAGTTATAAGAATATTTCATCTACTCCAATAAGTAAAATAGATAAATCTTATTAGAAATGAATAAAAAAACTTATAACCCATCATTTATTTATAAAATCGGCCAAACTCTAAAAGGAAGGGTGGTCATTCAGAAAATCTATAAATTTTCGCACTGTAGATAATTTCAAAAATTCCTGGTTGTACATTAACCACGTATCCCGTGTTACAGGTTCCCCATTTTCATAAAATAAAGGGTATTTATAAAGCTGATCTGAAGGACGAAGGCAAATTTCAGGCAAAATGGCAATGCCTAAATCGTTTTTAACCATTTCTTTGCAGGTTTCTTGCCGGTCTGTTTCCATGGTAATCTTCGGCGGTTCGATATAACGGTTATGCCACCATTTGTTGATAATGTCTTTTAAAGAACTATCCGTCTTGTAATTGATGAAAGGCAATTCCGGCACTTTCTCCAAATCCACTTCTTTTTTAGAGATCAAAAATAATTGCTCAGTCTGCAGCAAGGTCTTCGACCCCGTCCAATTATAATCGCCGCGCAGAATGCCGAGATGCACTTCTGATGAATTGAGCAGCCCCATTACATCCGCACTCCATCCCGTGTTTACACTAAACTGGACATTTGGATGAGTAGTCAAAAACTCCTTCAACAATGGAGGCAATTTGTATTGTGCAAAATTGCTCGAAACACCTAGACGGATTGTCCCTCGAATTTCTTGCTGCATATTTTGAAGATAATCTTTAGTATTTTGAAGCTTTGTAATCATTTCTTCCGCGTATTGGGCTAAATAGATTCCTTCAGCTGTCAGTTCTACCCCTTTTTTTGTTTTGAAAAAAAGTTTTGTACCGACTTCTTTCTCCAAATTTTTTAAGCGGTACGTTAAAGCCGGCTGTGAAATATATAAGCGCTCCGAGGCCCGGCTAATGTTTTTTTCTTCATGTAAAACTTGCATCGCTTCCCAATCTTTTTCATCCATTTCAATCACTCCATTTATGTTATAAGTATTTTCGATAAGACACTGAACAAAATATCTATTTCACTTATGATTCAAATTATCATAGTCTATTTTTAGAAGCAATAGAATTTTCAGAAAGGTGGTTCGTCAGATGAAGATACCGATTGCCGTCATGCGCGGCGGAACCAGTAAAGGAGTATTTATCAATTATGAGGAAATGCCGGAGGACCGTATGCTTTGGGATAGCTTCCTGCTGGACATCATGGGAAGCCCTGACCAGCGGCAAATTGATGGTCTGGGCGGGGGGAATTCCCTAACAAGTAAAGTAGCGATCATCAAAAAGTCGAAGTTGGACGAAATCGACGTGGATTATACCTTTGCGCAAGTCAGCATTGAAAATCAATTGGTGGATTTTAAGGGGAATTGCGGGAACATCTCTTCCGCAGTGGGCCCCTATGCCATTGAGCAAGGACTGTTTGCAGCAGTGGAACCTGTGACAATGGTCAGAATTTTTAATACCAACACACAAAAAGTAATCATCGCGGAAGTCGAAGTGGAAAATGGACGGGTGAAAACGGAAGGGCAATGCGAAATCCCCGGAGTTCCAGGGACCGGTTCCCCTATCTATTTGTCCTTTACAGATGCGCAAGGCGCCGTCACCGGAAAGCTGTTCCCGACTGAAAATCCGATTGACCGGATTGAAACAAAAAACGGCCTTCTTGAAGTATCCATCATTGATGTTGCCAACCCCTTGGTTTTTGTAAGGGCAGAAGATGTAGGACTGACCGGGTCGGAATTGCCGTATGAGTTCACGGCGGAAAAACTGGCGGAACTGGAAGAAATCCGCTCGGCAGCCGCTGAAATGTGCTTGTTTTCAACTAAAGAAGAAGCGACGGTGAAGTCGCCCGCAGTGCCTAAACTCACGATTGTCGCTCCTCCTGAAACCTATTTGGACGTTAATGGTGTTGAACGGAAAGCAGAGGACATGAATTGTCGAATCCGGATGATGTCGATGCAAAAACCGCATCAGGCCTTGGCAATCACAGGAGCTATTTGCACAACTGCTGGAGCCTTTTTAAAAGACACTATTTTAAACGATGTCATCCAAGTCGAAAATACCGTCTTGCGCTTAGGTCACCCGTCCGGAATCATTGAGACGAAAGTGGACATGATTGCCGGCCACATCGGCAATATCAAAGTCGTGCGCACAGCCCGAATGATTTTGGAAGGGTATGTCTATACGAAGCATAACTATGATTACAGCAAATCTTTGGCCTGAGGAATGTCTCTTAAAGCTTGAGGTTTTGCAGCAGAATAACAAAAGGGTTTTCCAGTTTCCTGGAAAACCCTTTTACTTTATTTAATTACAAATTATACATGTAAAGCATCATTTGAGATGAACTTGAAATTCCATTTAAAGATTTTTGGATTTCACATGGTTCAAAAAGATCGCCAGTATCAGGATGATACCGGTAATGACATTTTGCCAGTACGACGAAACGTTCGCCAGGCTCAGGCCGTTCTGCAATACGGCGATGAACAAGACGCCGAGTGCGGTTCCTGCGACGCCGCCGACGCCGCCTTTAAAGCTGGTTCCGCCGAGCAGTACTGCCGCTGCGACCAGCAATTCCGTGCTGGTGCCGATTGTCGGGGCAGCCGAAGCCAGTCTTCCGGTTTCGATAATGCCCGCTAATGCGGCGAACATGGCGCTGATGGCGTAAACCACCGTGATCACCAGCGTGACGTTGATGCCGGACAGCCTTGCCGTATGGGGATTGCCCCCGACGATATAGATGGAACGGCCGAAACTGGTGTATTTCAAAAACAAAAACGAAGCGAGGAATACGGCCAGCATGATGATGATCGGATACGGAACCGCACCGAGCTTACCGTTGCCAAGCGCCATGATCAGCGGATACTCCGAAACATACTTGGTTTCCCCATTGGTCCAGACAAAGACGATTCCGCGAAACAGCGATAAGGTGCCCAGTGTGACGACAAAGAAGTTCAATCCGACTTTGCCGATCAGCAGGCCGTTGATGAGAAAACCGATTGCCGTAATGGCCGCTATCGTCACTACGATGCTCAGAAGCTGCGGCATCCCGGCAGACAACAGCGTGACAAGCATGACGCCGCTCAATGCCATCGTGGAACCGACCGACAAATCGAAGCCGGCTGTCAGCAGCACCAGCGTCATCGCCATGGCCATGATCCAAATTCCGGAACTTGCAGTTAATAGATTGATCCAGTTCTGGACGGTCAGGAACGCCGGGTTGATGATGCTCACGATGATGCACAGCAGAACCAGCAGCGGCCCGATGCCGGCAAACTTCAATAATAACTGCTTGTAGTTCATCTTTTTCCGGCTGACTTCTTCGGTGGTTTTTAAGGTAGTTTCAGTCTCCATAGTTACCTCCGTTCTAATCGTTACCTGTGGCGTAGTACATGATATTTTCCTCGGTAACTTCATGGTTGGTTAAAATCGTTTTCAGTTCGCCTCTGAACATGACGCCGACCCGGTCTGCCACTCCGACCACTTCTTGCAGATCGGAAGAGGAAATGATGACCGTCAGGCCTTCATCTGAAAGCTTTCGCAGCAGGTGATAGATCTCCGACTTGGCTCCGACATCGATGCCGCGTGTCGGTTCGTCCAGCAGCAGCACTTGCGGCGCAATCGATAAGGCTCTTCCCAGAATCACTTTCTGCTGGTTGCCTCCGGACAGATGTTCAATATGGGTATGCACGGACGAAGTTTTGACGCCCAGATCCGCTATGATCTTCTCAACGACTTTCTCTTCTTTTTTCTTGTTCACCAATCCGAACAGGGACTTCCGGGACCGGACACCGAGCACCGCGTTTTCATAAACGGACAGATGGCCGATGATACCTTCGGATTTCCTTTCGGCCGGAATCAGGGTGACACCCCTTTTCAATGCTTCTACCGGACTTTGGCACGGATAAGCTTTTCCGGCCAGATCGATGTGGCCGGAAGATTCCATTTCCCCGATCAGCGCCCGCAGGATTTCACTTCTTCCGCAGCCCACCAATCCCGAAAAGACGAATATCTCCCCTTTTCTGATATCGATGTCCAGCGCTTTGTTGGCGGATTTTTTTATTTCCAGCTCTTTGATGCTCAGCATGACGCTCGTGTGCTGCGCTTGCTTTTTCGCGGGGTAAAGATCGGACAATTCCCTCCCGACCATCGACGAGATGATGGTTTCTTCTGTCCAATGCGGCGGCACAAGCCGGGTTATATACTGGGAATCCCGCAGCACAATGATTTCGTCGCAGATCTTTAAGTATTCCTTCAATTTGTGTGAGATGAAGATGACGATATTGTTGTTTTTCCTGAATTCCTGCAGCAGCTCGAATACCAATTCGGTCTGGTCGTCCGTCAAGGAACTGGTCGCTTCATCCAACAGCAGAATGGTCGGCTCTGTTGCCAAGGCCTTCGCGATGGACACCAATTGCTGCTGATCCGGGGACAATTTCCCGGCTTTCTGTTTGACGTCCAGGTCCAGCCCGAGCTTATTCAGATAGAATGAAGTCTTTTTTTCTTTTTCTTTCCAGTTCACAAACCACTTGCCGTTCTCATTGACGATGACGTTTTCGGCGATCGACAACTCCTCCACCAACGAAGGCTCTTGCGTGACCATGGCGATTTTCTGGCGGCGTGCATTTTTGATGGAGGTGATGGCCTCATTCCGGACGCGGACTTCGCCTTCACTTGCTTTTTCAATGCCTGTCAAAAGTTTCAGGAGAGTGGACTTCCCTGAGCCGTTTTCTCCTGCCAGCCCAAGGATGGTCCCCCACTTGATCGAAAAGTTGATGCTTGAAAGCGCCTTGACTCCCGGATAGAATTTGGAGATGTTCGTGAATTCGATTGCATCCTCGCTTTTTTTCATAACTCACACTCCCATTGCTCCTTAGTCAGCTGATATTGAATTCAGCTCTTCTTCCCATGAAACAAAGTCTTCTGTATCTTTATTGACCATAGGAACCGGAATCACAATTTCTTTCGGAAGCTCTTCTAATTTTTTCCCTTCGTTGAAATGCTGGTTCAGGAAATCGACCGATTCTACGCCGGCTTTAATGGGATTCAAGTTAAATGTCGCATGGACTTTCCCTTGTTCAATCGCTTCGATTCCGCTTTTTTCAGCGTTCACGCCGATAATCATGATTCCTTTTTCCGGGTCTTCTTCGTATAAGGTTTTATTGGCATTTTTGATGGCTTGCGCTGCTCCGATGGCGGTTTCGTCATTGTAGGTGAAAACGGCCCGTACATCCGGATTCTTGGTCAGGATATTGGCCATGATCGGAGCTGCCCCGGCAATATTATCGGTCGGGTTGTCCTGCTGCTCCACCCATTTCAGGTTGTCGTATTTTCCTGTTTCTTCTTTGAACTTCGACATGACGAAGATGTTCCCTGGCACTGGAATGGCCATGCCGATTCCCGCAACTTCCACGTCCTGCCCGTTGAAGGTTTCAGCAAAAACTTTGGCCGCTTCTGCAGCAGACGCTCCCCGGTCAAAAATTACCTGGCTTGTCAGATTATAGCCATCCCCGCCTTTTGCCACATTGAAATCCACGCCAAGCACCGGGATGTTTTTAGCGATTGCGCGGTCAAGCGCCGGCTGAACGGTATTGGCATCGAGCGGCCAGACGATGAGCGCATCGACGTTCTGTGTCAGCAGATTATCAATGGTTCCCACTTGCTTGCTGGGATCTCCCTGGCTGTCTATGCCAATCACTTCAAATCCTTGTTCTTCCCCACTTGTTTTAATCGCTTCGTACCAATTCTTTACCGTATTGTTTGCACCGGCCGGGATGGAGACGCCTATTTTCAATGCGTCTTTTCCTGAGGCAGCGTTTTCGGATCCACAGGCTGACAGAATGAGCATCAGAATCATACAGGTGACAATGAATAAATAACTTTTATTCTTCATAAGCTGGCCACTCCCCGTGTTTCAATTTTATTAGTTGAAAAAATGAGCCGGCAAACTGCTGTACTCCGTAAAATTTGCCGGCTCATTCCTATTCAACTGGTCAGACCGTCTGTCTCAGTTTTTCTGTTTGATCCGTATCCACAATGCCCCGCCCTGCATCTTTGAATGCAACTTTATATTGTTCCAGAGCCACTTGTTCCGATACATAGCCGCATCTCACATCAAATGCCACTTTTTCAACCGCGCGGTCTGCCGGATTCCCGTAGCCGCCTCCGCCGCCGGCCAATTGTTTATAAACGGTGTTTTTAGGGATGTCGGAAATCAGATCTTTGACGTGGGTAACGTATGTTTCATTGTTCGGGTAATGCAGTTCGATTGTATTGATGCTTCCCTGCTCCCCGCCTAATATGCCGGGAGCTCTCGTATCTTCTGTTGCACCATCCCCGAAAATACTGGCTTGGCCTTTATCATCCAGGAAAGTGAAAGTTGTTTCGACTCCCAGACCGCCGCGCCATTGGCCAGCTCCTGCAGAATCTTGGCTGTATTCATATTTAGTCAGGAAAACCGGATTGACCATTTCAAACATTTCCGGGTCTTGGGCAGCCAAGGCCCCGCCGGAAGCGATCAATCCGATATGGTCGTATCCGTCCGTTCCGTAAGTGCCGCCGCTTCCGCCTTTGGTGCCGTTCAGCAGAATATCCACATACGGCATCTGTCTTCTGGAATCCGAGCCGTTGACAATGGCACATAATAAGGTATTCCAGCCTGCGGTGACCCGTTCAGGAAGCGCTTCCTCTAATGCCAGCATGATCACGGAGCAGACCTGGTCGCTCAAGTGGTTCCCGAACCCTGTCGCTGCAGGATAGTTAGGGTTCAGCATGGTTCCTTCAGGGACTTTCAGCGTAATGCATCTTTGAACGGCTTCGTTGTGGGCGATTTCCTGCTCGCTTAACATGAAGAACGTGATCATTACGGAAGAAAGCGTTACCGGATACGGCGCATTGACGTACCCTTTCGTTTGAGGGGAAGTCCCTTCAAAATCGAACGTAATGTGTTCATCGTCCACTTGGATGTCGACTTTGATGGTCATTTCCGCATCATGGTCATGGCCGTCATCTCTGACTTTCCATGACGCCTTGTAATTGCCGTTCGGCATGCCTTTGATGATCTTTTTCGCCATCTTCTCGGTGGAATTGAAGATTTCTTCAACCGCCTCGTAAATCACTTCTTTTGAATATTGTTCAAACAGCACTTTCAGTTCTCTTTCACCGACCGTACAGCCGCCTACCATGGCATGGATATCATCCCCGACGATCGGCAGCCTGACATTGCCGATGACCAGATCCCACACATCGTACCGCAGCTTCCCTTTTTCATAGATTTTTAAAGGGGTGATCCGCAAGCCTTCCTGCCATAAATCGGTGGCATTGGGATTGTAGGAGCCTGGAACAGCTCCCCCTACATCCGCCTGGTGGGCTGTGATGACCGTCCATGCCACACATTCCCCGTTATGGAAAACTGGTTTCAGCACTTTCCAATCGGAGTTCTGGTTGCCTCCGGTAAACGGATCGTTGTGGAGGAAAACGTCCCCTTCATAGACGTCCTCACCGAAGTATTTCACGACTTCCTTGACGCCCGGACTTGCTGCATATCCAAGAATCGGGATGTATTCTGTCTGCTCAATCAAATTCCCCTGGAAATCATAGATCCCTAATGAAAAGTCACGGCCCTCCACAAGCAAAGGCGAATGCGCACTTCGTTCAATGACAACTCCCATTTGGCGCCCGATTGCTTTCAAACGGTTGGACAGTATTGAAACTAGGATTTGATCCATACTTTTTCCTCCTCTTGTGCTTGAAGTGCAAGGGCTGAATCCCGGATGATGAAATTGCCGTGTTTGTTCAGATGAACATTGAAGCCGGTCGGCACGACGATTGTCGTCGTAGTCAGTTCGATGATTGCCGGCCCTTGAAGCGCCGCTCCCGCTTTCATGGTTTCGCCGTCGTATACATCGGTTTCGAGCAATTGTTTCGTCACCGGATCGAATACCTTGCGTTTGTTTTTGGCTTGGAGTTTTTCATGCTCTGCCATTTCTTCAATAGTCTGGGCTTTGAACTCCGACTGTTTGCCTTTGCACGTCAAGCGGATGTTCATGACTTCAAGGTCGCTGTTCAATAAGCTGAAGCCAAACAGCCTTTCATGTTCGGCATGGAATTTGTCAGCGACTTCCGCTTTATTTTCTTTGGCCATGTCTTCTTCCGCTATTTCAATGGTCACTTCATAATGCTGGCCGAGGTACCGCATATCCAGCCCGTAGACCAATGCGCTTTCTTCTTCTTTGACGCCTTCGTTCAACAAGGCTTTCAGCCCGAGCGTCCGGTCTTCACTCAGCACGTCCATGATTTCGGCCATGTTGGCAGCCTTCCAGTTTTTGTTGTAGGTCTTGACATAGTCATGTCTCAAATTGGATGCAAGCATCCCTACCGCACACAGCACGGAAGAGAATTTTGGAACGACGATTTCCTTGATGTCCAGTTCTTTTGCAATCATCGCCGCATGCACCGGACCAGCGCCTCCCGCTACCACCAGCGGGAATGAACGGGGATCATGGCCCTGCAGCACCGTCGCTTCCTTGATGCCGTTCGCCATATTCAAATTGGAGATCTCGTAAATCCCGAGTGCCGCTTCTTCGATGCTCATCCCGAGCGGTTTGGCCACATGCTCGGACACGGCCTGCCGTGCCTTTTCCAGGTTCAGCGAAATGCCGCCTCCCAGGAAATAATCAGGATTCAGATACCCCAGTACCAGGTCGGCATCGGAACAGGTCGGCAGCTCACCGCCGCGGTCGTAGCATGCCGGGCCCGGAACTGCCGTGGCGCTTTGCGGACCGACTTTTAATAAGCCGCCGTCATCGATCCAGGCAATGCTTCCCCCGCCGGAGCCGATCGTGTGGATATCCGCCATCGGCAGGGAAATGAGGTTTCGTTTTACTTCCCCCTCTTTTTTGATGCTTATTTCTCCTTTGTCGATGATGGAAGCTTCAAAAGAAGTCCCTCCCATATCAACGACGATAGCGTCATTGAACCCGCTCGTTTTGGCAAACACACTGCCTGCTACCGGGCCTCCTGCCGGGCCTGATAAAACAGTTGTCGCCGGGACTTCCACCACGTTTAATGGATTAGTTACGCCGCCGTTGGACTGCATGATCAGCAATTCGCCTTCGAAATGGAGGCCGCGCAGTTTGTCGACAAGGTGGCCGATGTAATTTTTCAGGATAGGGCCGACATACGAATTCATCGCGACCGTACTCACTCGGTTATAAAGCCGGACAACAGATGCCACATCCGTGGAAATGGATACAAACGCGTCCGGCATCAATTCCTCTACGTATTTCTTCGCCAAAATTTCATTTTGGGGATTGGCGTAGGAATGCATGAAGCAAATGGCGACAGATGAAATCCCTTCTTCCTTGAAAAGCTCGACGGCGTTCTTTAAATCTTCTTTGGTGACTTCGGTCAACACCTCCCCGTCGAGATGGGTCCGTTCTTTTGCGCCGTATATCAAGTGCCGGGGGACCAGTGGCTTCGGTGCCGCGTATTTATTGTCATAAAGATGCTCTTTGCTGCGTACGCCGCGGCGCATCTGCAGGACATCCCTGAACCCTTCCGTTGTGATCAAGCCGGTTTTGGCTCCTTTGTCAGTCAACACCGCATTGGTCGTTACGGTCGTTCCATGAACGATCAAACCGGTCTGCTCCAATAGCTGCTGGGCTGTCAAGTTGAATTTCGCAGCAATATTGCGGATGCCGTTCAGCACGCCTTCCGATGGATCATGGGGTGTCGTCAATACCTTTTCAATCAACTGCTGGTCATTTTCGGAATTCAGAAACAGAAAGTCAGTGAAAGTGCCTCCAACATCAATGCCCATTGTAAATTTCGACATAATCGTGTCCCCCTTAAAGTTTGATGATATCGTACGCGCTTTGGCTGAGTGATTCCGCTCCGTCTTCAGTGATGATAAATACATCGGCAATACTGACTCCGTATTTCTCTTGCTTGTCCGAGTAATTCGGATGCACGCTAATGACCATGTTTTCTTCGAACAGGCTTGTATCGGTATCCGTTAAAATCGGCAAATCATGGTCTACGCCAATTCCATGGCCATGCCAGATGCCCATGTTGACGTCCAGGTTTTCAGTATGTTTGTGGATGATTTTCGCTACTGTATTGATCGGAATTCCCGGTTTCAAGGTCTGCTGGATTTCTTTCATCGCGTTGACACAGGATTGCGCCAGTTCCAATTCTTCCTTTGAAACTTCCCCTACTGTGAATAACCCGCCTTTTTCCACCCAGTAACCGTTTTCATCAATCAATTCAACGTATGCTGTTACAACTGAGTTGTTGGTGATTTTGTCAGAAGTCGGTTTTCTCAGGAAATACGGCCCTTCTTCCACAAAAATCAACGTGTCGATGGCTCCTTTTGCACGTGCGATTTTTTCAATGTCAGCAGCGATTTCCGCTGAGGTTCTGCCGGGCTTGATCGCGTTTTTAAACTCTTCAAAGCTTTCAAGGGCCAAAGAATAAGATTGGCGGATCCCGTCCTGCTCATCCGGAGATTTGATGCCTTTGATTTTCTCGATGTTTTTGGTTATATCCAGCACTTCAGCATCTAACAGGCTTTTCAGCGTAGAACTCTGGCTGCTGCTCATCATCGATTCAAGCCCGACCACTCCTACTTTCTTCGGCTCATACGAATTGATCAGTTCCCCGATCTGCTGGTACAAATCAGCTTCCGAATGAATCACGTCTCCTGTGCCAAGGAAGCGGGAATCCTTCACAAAGCCCATGTGCTCCGCTAAATACCGGTCTGCCCTTGTCGTGTAATAAGCAATCGGCTCCTGCCCTTTCGCATAAATGATGAAACCCGGCCGAAGGATTGGATAATACCCTCCAAAATAATAAAGGAAGCCATATTGCGTAATGATTCCTTTGCCGTAGACGACGACTACATCCAGCTTTTCAGTTTCCATTAATGAATCCAGCTGATCCCATCGATATTTTACGGCGTTTTTTTCATTGTACGTTTCCATTATCTTATTCGTCATTGTATTCTCCCCTTTGCTAAATTTAGAGCATCAATGTAAAGAGCAACCTCGCTTTTAAGTTTATAGAAAATTCTGTACATTGATTTGACTACAATGTATGATAAGAGAAAATCAAAGTCAATAAAGTTTCATGTAAAAAAAGTTTACACAAAAATTTTTATACGTATAAATCTTATTCGAGTAAAACATTAAGGAGGATATTATGGAACTGTTCACTAAACTGAAAGATTTCGAGCTGCAGTCAGTGCCTTTACAGATTGCAACAGCCATTCAAAAACAAATATACAAGCAAGAGTTGAAACCCGGAGACCGTTTGCCGAAACAAGAAGAACTGGCGGATTTTTTCGCGGTGAGCAGGCCGACCATCCGGGAAGCGCTGGATTTGTTGATGGAATCCCAGTTAATCCAACGGGAATCGCCCAAATCGAAAAGTTATGTCATCGCTAATTTCCATCCCGATAAAGCCTTGAAAAGCGTGCAAGATATTATATTGCTATCTTTAACTTTTAATACATTAACGAAGTGGGAACTCTTTGCAATTAGAGAAATGATTGAAATTCCGTGTGCTGCTTTAGCGGCAAAAAACAGAACCGAGGAAGATATCAGGGAGTTGGAGCTGCTGCTGCCTGGTCCAGAAATCCTGACAAAGAGCGTCCCTGAAATTTTCGAGGCAGATGCCAGGTTCCATATCAAGCTGGCGGAATGCACCCGCAATCCCTTAGCGAAGACTTTAGTAGAGTCTTTAGTGTATGCCTATTTCAAATTGGATATTTTCATTAGCGAGGTTGAGAAGCAGTCTATAATAGATGGCTTGCCGGAACTTTTCGAAGCCGTGAAAAATGGAGATGAGGAAGAGGCAAAAGAGAAAATGACGGAGCATATGGAACATTTCAAGTACTACCATAATAAATGACAGCCGCAGCTTTAAGAGAGTGAATTTCGGAACTGGCAGAGGATCTTCGTTTCTCATCTGCATGCAAGAAAAGGGCTTTCCAGTTTCCTGGAAAGCCCTTTTCTTTAGGTCCGGCTCAAGGGCATACTTGATGCCGAGCAGGAAGCTGATGACAAGAATGGACAGCAGATTCAATTCTGCCACAATCAGTACCTCACATTATCCAGAGTTTCGACGTGGGTGCCAGCCGCCTGTTGGACTGCCAGGAAGACATCCCGAAGCGGCACCTTATGCGCAGCCGCCGCTTTTTTCACCTCTTCGAATTCGGGCGACATCTTGATGATTTCCCCTTCGATCCTGCCCACTTTGACGG